>NZ_RRYV01000035.1 GCF_014861395.1 Psychrobacter sp. FME13
CTGCGTAATCAAAATCTCCCAAGTTTAGTTATACGGATTTGACAGCAGGGGTCAGGATGACCTAAAATTCTATATGGCCACTACCTACAAAGACGGTGGTGATGTACGTGGTATTACTTTAGCCGATGATGGTGTTACTATTACGGGGATGTTTAGCTTGCCGTTTGTTTATTTGAGTGCCAGCGACTATTTGGTTTACCATTTCGAGTTTGTTCGTCGATATATGGAAGGTAATGATAAGCAAATTGAAGAGGTCAAAAATGCTATACGCTATATTCATCCTGTACACAAAAATCGTGAAAATCCGTTAGAATCTTTTCAGAGAACTTTTATCGATTTATTGAATCCATATGATAATCTTGAGTATTCAAAACAAGCTTTTGAGCCAGATATCGGTACAGCAGCTATTTTAATTCCTACATGGCTACGTTACCTGGGACGCTTACTATCTATCAACACTAGCATCACCCCTAAGTTTAGCCCTGAGATTGAAGCTGAATGTCAGATAGATCCTAACGATCCGTATGACTTAAACAAAAACTTACCCGAAGGCAATATTGAAGCTGCCAATCAGCCAGTTTGGAAAAAGCTAGTATTTAGTTTCGCGCTTATTTTATTCGGTATCATCATGTTGTTCGTTTTTGCATTTTTTGTTGACATGATAGGGGCGATCAAGGGGTATGACACAGGGTTGGCCTATAAACTACTGTATTTGTTTCATTTAGTGTGATCGCTTAAATAAAAACAAGAAGGCTGTGAATGCAACTACGCGACGACTTTGCTACTCATATTAGCGAGCTTCATAATCCTATTGACCGTCCTTATAGCAAAGAGATCGATCAGAAGTTGTTTGAGGAAGTAGAAGACGTTGAACATCTTAATCAAGAAATTCATGATGTTAATCCTGATTACTTAACATTCCTACCAGCGTACTTTTGGGTATTTTATTTTGCGATTGGCTGGGTTTATTTTTCTGTTTTTATGTTTTGTGTTATGAGTCTGATAGTAGTAGGAGATAAAGATTTATTGAATTCCGATTTTATGGTTTGGTTTTTAATAGTTGGGGTTTTCATGTTTATACCAGCATGTACACCTTTAATTCTACTTCTCTATCAATTCATCAGAAAGTACTTCATTCGCACCCAATACTACTTTTTAAAAAAAGAACAGAAAATAGCTTATTACTACCGTCCACTCATGAAGTTTAGGCAGCCCTATGAGCTGAAAATAGTAGACTACAAAGACGTCCATCCAGACCTTCATCAAGATCCGTACAATCGAGCCTACACACCGCTTAATCTATATGTTGCAGATCCTAATACAGGTGACATCACCCATCATCTCAAGCTAGAAGATTATAGAGTCAACCCACGCGTACAATGGGCATTTATCCGCACTTATATGGAAAGCACTGCAGATGAGTTGCCAGTAGACGCTCAGTTCTGTGAGGCTTATCCAGCTGACACAAGCAAATCGCTATTTGCCTGTGCTGATATTATCTATCGCAAAAACGGCATACTACCTAGCAATCATTCTGGTGGTGACCAGATCATGGTATTTATAATAGGCTCAATAATCGCTTTGGGTAATTTATTTCAGGCCAATCATTATCAATGTACCAAGCGAGCTATATTACATCCTGAAGTCAGTAAGCTGCTCACTTGGGATGGACAAGACAATCCCTATCCGATACAACCTATAACTGATGAAGCCAAATTAGCCTTTGAAGGCAGCAATTGGGAAGTTAATGTCAGATGGGTATGTATCATACTGATTAATGCTAGTCTATTTGCTTGGGCGGTAGTGGCTTATAATAGTTGAGTTTGACAATAGAGGTGTTTAGACAATGGTGCTATCAATAAAAATAATAATAAACAAGCCATCTAGACGCATGGCGATGCTTTAATAAAGACGGCGGAGTAAAACGATGATCGACATGATAGGACGCGGAAAAAACGGAACCTACGACACCTTAGGTAAAGCCTATAAAGTAGATAATGTACAACATGAGCTGCGCCCATATCAGAAGCTTGACTATCCGCTACGTCCGCAGCGTACTGTCGTACAGTTTAATAGCACCTATATGGAGCTGGTAGACATGTGGGACTTTATCCGTGGCGAGATTGTCTGGAGTCAATTATTTCTTTCTTTAGTAGCAATTTTTATACTGGGGACTTCTAGCTACATATTTTATTTAGAAATAAACAAAAATGGGTTTACTTTTTTTATTTTATTTTTATGCTTGATGGTTGCTATCTTATTTGGATTTATTTATGGACTATTAAGACGTCTTAGCCGAGAACTGTTTACCTACACCTATTTCCCCATTCGTTTTAATCGTAAAGAGGGCAAAGTCTATGTCATTGGTGCCAATAAAGAAGTAGAAACCTATGACTGGGGTAGTCTAAAGATACAAATACAGACCGATGCCAATGCACCTTGGGATATCCGCTGCTGCGATGTGGATGACAAGGGCATTATCCAACGCACTTTTAGTCTGCCTTTTCGTTATCTTGATATAGATGAGGCACTATACGGTCATTTTGAGTTTGTTAATCGCTATATGTCTGCCAAAGATGATAGCGAACTCGCTGAGGTAGCCAGTAGTATCCGTCATATTTTCCCCGTCCATCAGCGTAAAGAAACCTTTAAGGAAAGTGTACAGCGTACTTTATTTGATTATCACTATCGGTTTATGGATATAGAGTACCCAGAGAAGTCCATAAGACTGGATTGGTTATTTGCTATAAATATTCCTTTTTGGTTTTTAAAGCTATTGGGACGTCGTTTAGCGGTATTAACGTCTAGCACGCCGCATTTTCCTTTTGAGATAGAAGCCCAATGTGATGTAGATCCCAACGATAAATTTGACTTAAATAAAAACCCGCCGATACCAGCGCTCATGGAGCCTGCTACCTTGTTAGAAAAAGTGTTTTATGTCGTTATGATGGTAGTTGCAACGCTAGCCTCCTTATCGATACTCGCCATTATTATTGATATCATCGGTGCCGCGCGACCACATGGAGATTACCCAAGTTTCTTTAAAATACTGTGGGATTGGCTGTTGTTTCGGTGGATTTAGACTGGATTTTTAGTTGCAATGTCTAAAGTATAAACTTCTGATGATGTAGGCAAAAATATATATTTATAATGACTATCGCTTGAATTTCGGAAATGCCATAGACAAAGCAGCCAATGGTGCCATCAATAAAAACAATAATAAACAAGACATCAACGAGTATGAAAATACTTTAAAAAGGTGGCGGAATAAAAGGTAATTGATTTAATGAAACGCAGAAAAAAAAGAACATCCGATGACACTTTAGGCAAAGCAGGTAAGACAGGTAACTCAAAACATGAGCGAAATCCATACCAGAGACCTGACTATCCGCCACGCCCCGAACGTCCTATCGTACAGTTTAATAGCACCTACATGGAGCTGGTAGATATGTGGGACTTTATCCGTGGCGATGTGGTTTGGAGCCACTTAATCATTTCTTTAGTAGCGATTTTTGGTATAGGTGTTGTGGGCTATAGTATGCTCTTTGAGTTTAATAAAAATGGGCTTAGCATCGATTTCCTGTTTTATATCGTGGCAAATATTGCATTGTTTGGGCTTATTTATGCATTGATAAGACGCCTTAGCCGAGAGCTGTTTTCTTACACTTACTTTCCCGTTCGCTTTAATCGTAAAGAGGGCAAAGTCTATGTCATGGGTACCAATAAAAAGGTAGAGGCCTATGACTGGGCGAGTCTAAAAGTACAAATGCAGATCTCCACCAACACACCGAG
This sequence comes from Psychrobacter sp. FME13, assembly GCF_014861395.1. GTDB lineage: Bacteria > Pseudomonadota > Gammaproteobacteria > Pseudomonadales > Moraxellaceae > Psychrobacter. The sequence continues at coordinate 3,793 of NZ_RRYV01000035.1, forward strand.
AGATATCCGCCACTGCGACGGAGACGATAAAGGTATTATTCAGCAGATTTTTAGTTTACCGATTCATTATCTTGATGTAGATGAGGCCTTATACGGTCATTTTGAGTTTGTTAATCGTTATATGTCTGCTACAAATGATAGCGAGCTCGCTGAAGTAGCCAGTAGCATTGATCACATACTTCCTATCCATCAGCGTAAAGAGACCTTTAAAGAAAGCATGCAGCGTTCCTTATTTGATTATTATTATCGATTTATGAATGTTGAGTACCCAAAGACATCCGTAAGGTTTGTTTCGTTATTTGTCGTAAATATACCTTTTTGGTTTTTAAAGCTATGGGGACGTCGCCTTTCTATATTCACCTCAACCACCCCGCATTTCTCCGCTGAGATAGAGAACGAGTGTGAGGTAGGTCTCAACGATAAATTTGACTTAAATAAAAACCCGCCGATACCAGAACTCATGAAGCCTGCTACCTTATTAGAAAGAGCACTCTATTTTGCGATGATAGTAGTCGCAATGCTGGCCTCCTTATCAATTCTAGCCATTATGATTGATATCATTATTGAAGTTTTACCGCATAGTGATTATCCAAGCTTCTTTAAAATCCTGTGGGATTGGCTGTTGTTTCGGTGGATTTAAATATTTGAAGACAGCCTTTAGCTTAAATAATTAAGTAGTGCGTTGAAGAAGCGCCAATGGTAAAGCCGTAAAATTTAGGACAATGAATAATGAGTGGATATGTTGTAGACATGGAAGGGCGGTTTCGACTGACCAAGAAACCACCATTTTTCTGTCACATCTATAGATATTAACTTGAGAGGTTTTAGTCCATTTACCGTTTACTGTTCAGATTGAGGACACGCCCTAACTAAGGAAGAATAAATGAGCAATACAAACAACGTCTGGCTGGCAGGCTTTAAGCTAACGTCTGTCAATTTTTACGATATCTATCCTGCTAATAGTAAAAAATATGACTTTCCTAAGCATTGGAAAGTACTTCAACGTATAGAAAAAACAGCTGACCCTAAGTTATTAGAAATAAAAAAGGTGTTTAAAGAAGAAATGTTGGAGCTGTCTAACGCTAGCAGTGGTTTTTCTAAGACCAATCACTTACCAGACAGCTTGTGGGTAGAGAGTAGTGACACTAAGCTACCGCCATCGTCTGAATATATTTTCAAGGTAAGAAGTAGTGGCGTTGTGCTTACCCAAGCCTGTGCCGAGCTGCTACAGCAGTTTCGCTTAGGGGAGAGTACGCTCACGCCAGTACAAATCTACGACCTTGAAACCCAGCAGCTGTGTAGTGAGGAAACCTTTTATTTTCTTAATCTATGTGAAAGACGAGAATATATTCAATACCCGCACCCTCAGGTGAACGAGTCATTTTCCTCTTATGCTAGTTCTAGCTTTGATGGTAAGCAAAGATACGCAACCAGTATACCTATCAAAGACAAACAACTATTAGTTAGTAAGTCAGCACTAAACTGCGAGCTAGATCTATGGCACGACCCCTTGTTGATGAGTTATGTATTTGTGTCCGATGCACTACATGATGCCTTGGTACAAGCGAATATGGACGGCCAATGGAATATGGTGTCTTGTCAGTTGGTTTAAATAAGATGGCTCGATAATTCCGTTTAGTGTCAGTACGATATCGAATATCTTGGTTGATATGCTTATTCCTAGTATTACTGGCGCGTGTCTTCAATTCACTCGAATGGGCTATTTATTTTGACGTTTATTAAAATCTGGTGAAAAAAATGAGGCTCCGCTCACGGAACCTCAATTGGTATAAATGTTTTATTTGTCCTACAGATGCTCTTAACCTGTATTGCGTAAGCCCGCTGCCAGCGCATTGATACTACGGATCAATGGATCTTCTACATTAAGGTCGCCATGTTCCGTATGGTTAGGGGTGCCCTGTTGTCTGGCACGTTTTAACAGCTCAATCTGTATATAGTTAATCGGGTCTAGATAAGCATCTCGCCACTGAAGGGATGCCGCTAAGTTTTCTTGGCTAGACAATAAAGAGTCTTGCTCAAGCAGCGAGTTTAGACCTGAGTTGGTCAGTGCGTATTCGTCCGTGACCGCTGTCATAATCTGTTTGCGCAGCGGCTCATCATCACACAACTGGCTGTAGGCCTCGGCAATATTCATATTGGCTTTGGTAAAGGCCATCTCAATATTACTCATAAACACACTAAAGAACGGCCATTTAGTACTCATTTCTTTCATCAACGCTTCGTCTTTTTTGACGCTATCTAGCGCACTACCGACACCATACCAAGCAGGTAGGGTAAAGCGTGCTAATGACCAACCAAACACCCAAGGAATCGCTCGCAACGTGGTCTTACTTGGTAGGCCTTTTTTGCGATGGGCAGGACGTGAGCCAATATTCAATAAAGAAATTTCTTGTACTGGCGTGACCTCGGAATAGAATTTATAAAACCCTTCGGTGTGATCGGTCAGCTCACGATAACGTTGCTCACCCGCATCTGCTAAGCGTGCAAACAGTGCCTCATAATCTGGTAACTCAGTAGGCTGCACCACAAACCTTGACGAGCAGGCTTTGAGTGTACCTGTGATACCCATGGTGAGCTCGAACACAGCGGTGTCGGTATTGGCGTACTTGGCATATAACACTTCACCTTGTTCGGTCACTTTAACTTGACCGTGCAGGGTGCCCGCAGGTTGGGCAGCAATTGCTTTGTGCGTTGAGCCACCACCACGGCTCACAGAACCACCGCGACCATGGAACAGTCGTGTTTTGATGCCATATTTTTCGGCAATATCGTTAATAGTTTGCTGTGCGCTATAAAGCTGCCATGCCGAGGTGATGATGCCGCCATCTTTCGATGAGTCTGAGTAACCTAGCATGATCTCTTGCGTGTTATCGGTGTTCTGTAGCAGTCCACGGTACAGTGGATTGTCTAACACGGCAGGTAGTATTTGGTCGATGTTTTTAAGATCTTCGATGGTTTCAAACAAGGGTGCGACGGGTAGGTCAGCAGACAGTTGACCATCAGCGTCAACGGTACACAAGCCTGCAAAGCGCATTAATAGCAAGACTTCTAGCAGTTGACTGGCATTATTGGTCATTGAGATGACATAACTACCAAAGGTGTCTGGTCCGACCAATTTACGTAATGTCGCCACAGAGTTCATCAGCGCTAACTGTTCGCGTGTTTTGTCACCCAGATTGTCGGTATAGATAAGCGGTGTGCCGGGCTTTTCGAGCAAGCGTGTGAGCCACTCTTGGCGTTCTAGCTCATTGAGCGTTTGATAATCAGGCAGGTTAGAAGCACTGGCAAAGATATCGGCAATCACTTCGCTATGGTAAAACGACTCTTGACGGATATCGAGTGCCGCCAAATGAAAGCCGCAAGTTTTGACCAAACGAATCACATCAAGCAATAAGCCTTCTGCATGCGCGGTATCGTGCGTGTTTGCGCTTTGACGAATAATGCGCAGGTCTTCTAGTAATTCTTGTGGATTGCGGTACGCGTCTTTTTCGGCCTCGATATCTGTGCCTTGGCTTTGGATGCGGCGATGAGTGGCTTTGACTTTAGTCAGAATGATAGAGAGCAATCGACGATAAGGCTCATTACTGTAATCGTCGGGATTGTAATCAAAGACTCGCTTATCGAGTTCGCCATAGCTCTCAATTTTGGCATAGACCTCAGGTTGGATGGTCACAATCGTATCACTGTGGATCAGCTGGCGACGCAGCTTTTTGATCAATACTTGATAGTGACGCAGTACGGTATCAGCATGCATCAATACGGCACGTTCTGTGGTTTCAAAAGTCACAAATGGGTTGCCATCTCTATCACCACCGATCCAAGAGCCGAAGCTGATGAATGCTGGCAACGGATAGTCGGTCAGTTCTGGATAGATATCGGTAATGGCTTTTTTAATATTACGATAAACCTTAGGAATGGCACTAAATAAACTGGCATTAAAATAATGCAGTCCGTTATTGATTTCATCATAGACCAGAGGTTTGCGGGTACGTACTTCATCAGATGACCACAGCAAATCAATGGTTTGAGCGGTTTGCTCTTTTGCTTGCTCATAGGCAAAGCTGTTTTTGTCTAGATTGTTTAGTGCATCACTATGAGTAAAAAGGCTTTGTAGTATGTTCATCGTCGTACGGCGACGCGCTTCGGTAGGATGCGCGGTAAACACAGGCATGAATTTTAACTGATCAATCAGCTCTTGCATTTGCGCAGGTTCAATATTGCGCTCACGACACTCAAGTAGCGTACGGCGAAACGAGCCTTCCCAGCTGTGCTCTGATTGGAGACGTTGGGCTTGGCGTTGTTCACGTAAATAGTTCTCTTCGCTTAGATTAGCAAGGAAAAAATAGATAGAAAAGCCACGTATGACGTTCTTTAAGGCTTGATTGTCCAAAGAAGCAATAAAGTCGATGAGCTGTTGTTTGTTTGCTTCATTAGGCTCACGGCGTTGTCTAATAAAGCCTTTACGCAGTGTTTCGATAGTTTGCACGGTTTGCTCGCCTGATTCGCGCGAAATGGCGTCACCTAAAAATGAGCCCAACAAGCTAATACGTTCACGTAATACATTGTTATCTAGCGTCATAATTGACCTTTTCCTTAAGTTGGTAAGTGTGCTTTATAAATCCATTGTCATTGGTGCTACTGGTTGTTGATCTTAATGATATAGCCAGTGAGCTCCTCAGTTATTGCTAAGTTGCTGTTAAATCACTGTGAAGTCACTTTCAATTCACCACGGTGTTATCCTCACTTGAAGTATCACATCTATCTACACTCGGCTGCCTTGTATGCGTTTTAGGGGGCTTTGATTATGGTCGCCGTTGACTGTGATACTGAGCGCTTAAATAACTTAACACAATAATGAACCTCCGCAAACCTATCAAACCGTAACAATTAAATATCCTATTGACATCTATTTGGAATACGACATAGTGTTTTTTACCCAAAATTGATATTGAGTCTGACCAGTCCAAAAGGCATTTCATTTTTTCTATCGTTCTTTGTACATCTCGTAGAGCCAAGCTATGCGTATCCTTTAATGTCATTTTTGATACTGGCTATCATTTTACAAATGATCAGCTTGAGCTACGAGAATGTGATGGTGTTGGCAGGCCAAAGACTGTCCAGTAAATTTAAAAGATACCCAATGGGTATCGTTGTGAGTACGACACTAGTAGGCTGTTTGTTTATTGGTTTTGCAAGCAATCTGTGGCTTGCTGTCGTGCAGGAGTGTGTGTATTAATAAGTTGATACATTCAGTGAATAACTAAACCGCTACAGCGTTACTCTTTTTAGAGGCACTACTTTAGAAGCCCTACTTATAAAATGTTTGGATTAATGATGTTAGGTTATCAACATAATCTAACATCATTCTTTGACTGCTATTTAACAAGCATCAGTCTCAGTATCAACCCTTTTCACCAGTTTTAATCAGTGCGACTGTTTCATCATTATCAATAACAGCAGATGATTTTGCTTGTTTGCGCTTATCCCACCAAGCAAAGAGGTTTGCCAATACAGAGCCAGAGACAGAATGCCAGATACAAGCGACGGCTGCCGCGATGGCAGATTCGGCATTACCTGGGAAAAACTTGGTACTCAAGCCAGTTGCCAGCCCTGCATTTTGTACACCGACCTCAATAGATATGGTGCGTTTTTTGGGCTTATTCATACCGAATAATGCACCTGAGTAGTAGCCCAATACGTAACCGACGGCATTGTGTACTGCAATGGCCAAAATGACGACCAGTCCTGATTGTAAAAACTGACTGCCAAATACAGCTGCAACGCCACCAACGATCGCGGCAAAAGCCAATACAGCAACGCCTGGCATAACGGCACGCACATCTTTAAACCAATGCTTGTTGTGAAATAAAATATTTAGTATGGAGCCGATAGCAACAGGTAGTAGGGTTACCAGTAGCATGAAGCGGAACATGCCCCAACCATCCATTTCGACTGATTGACCCACTAAATAATTTAACCAAAGGGGCGTCACTAAAGGTGCAATGATGGTTGATACAGTGGTCATACCCACTGAAAAAGCCACATCGCCTTTAGCCAGGTAGCTCATGATATTTGAAGAGACACCGCCTGGACAAGTGCCGACCAATACCAGTCCTAATGTTAAGCCAGGTGAGAGGTCAAATAGACGAGCCACGCCAATTGCCAATATCGGCATAATGGTATATTGGATGATAGAACCAATAAAGATATCTAATGGGCGTTTGGCCAATATTTTGTAATCTTCTTTGCCAAGCGTCATGCCCATCGCAAGCATGATAACGCCTAGTACAATAACTTGGGTATCACCTGTTACCCAAGAAAAAGTCGCGGGTTCTATAAATGTCACTGCTGCTGCCAACACAATGACCAATGCAGTAAACCGACTTAACTGTTGGCTAATCTTCCCTAAAAATTGCATTTATAAATCCTTCTAGGCCGAAAAAATAATCAATTATAAGTTTAAAACCACTGTATTTCCAACAGGTTTGGCCATTTTTTAGCGAACAATAAGTTGCCTTTATGGCAACTTTAAATGCGGTTTTGAGTTTGGATTCACGTTATGGCCGTATTATTATATTCATATAAATACATATTATTGATGTGAAAAGAATAGCTTGCCATCACACGCTATATCGAGAAAAATCTGTCTTGTTATTATAAAAATCTTCTGTTAAGTTAAATAAGGATTTCATGGTTACAACGTATGGATCATAAATTTTTATCTGCCAAAAGTAATAAAACGTAAGAGGCTGAAACAATGCTGGATTTAGCAGATATGACACCGAAAGAGGTCAGAGCACTAATCGGTCAGAACGAAATCAACAAGCCGACTTCTGGCATGTGCAAAGGTCACATACAAGCAAATCTAGTCATAGTACCCAAGAAATTGGCCTATGATTTTTTATTGTTTGCACAAAGAAACCCAAAATCTTGTCCTATTTTAGATGTGACAGATATTGGCAGTTCGGAACCACGTTTAATGGCGAAGGGCGCAGATTTGAAGACTGATGTCCCAAAGTATCGAATATATGAGTTTGGCGAACTAGTAGCTGAGGTCTCAGACCTAACAGACTATTGGAGAGACGATTTGGTCTGCTTTTTGTTAGGATGTAGCTTTTCCTTTGAGTCTGCCATGCTCAATGCCTCGATTCCTATCAGGCACATCGAAGACAATCATAATGTGCCCATGTATATTACCGACATAGAAACTGAACCTGCAGGACAGTTTTATGGAAAGATGGTAGTCAGCATGCGGCCGATACCTTATTCATTAATCACACGAGCAGTACAAGCCACTTCTCGATTCCCTCAAGTACACGGAGCGCCTATCCATATTGGAGACCCTAGTGTCATCGGTATCACAGACATTAACGCTCCTGACTTTGGTGATGCCTCCCTCATAAAAGAAGGGGAGGTACCTGTATTTTGGGCCTGCGGTGTCACGCCTCAAAGCATTGCAATGACCAGTAAGCCAGAACTGATGATCACGCATGCTCCAGGGCATATGTTTATCTGCGACCCAAAAGATGAAGACCTAGCTGTCTTATAGATTTACCAATCGCAGCTAGGCATTTGTAGCCGAAGCATGTACAGATAACAACCAACATATCGAAATTATGTCAAATCAACCATATAACCAAGCCATAGCAATATAGGCACAAGGTAGTGGTGTGCAAGCCATACAACTATATGGTGAGCGAGGTTAGTGGCGTAGCGATTTTTAGGGCATGTCAAAGTCCGCTAGCAGCTTTTGAACATCAGTTGAACATCAGCAGTCTTTTAACATCACTGTTAACTTTTACTCTAATGGAATACCAGTAATATGAATATAAATTTTATGGATCTAGAAAAGCTGATCAAAATCGCCGAATGCTCTGATATACATTCGCTAGAAGTGATTGATGGTGATGCGCGTATCTCTATCGTTTGTCAGGTCAATAGTAATGAAAACAGTAATCCTATTGGCAATACTGCCCACTCGAAAACTGCTCACTCAGACCCACAAACAGCACCATCCTATAATAACATTGCTAATAATAGCAGTGCAGACAATCAATCTATTGATGAAACGGTGACCACAGAGGTCGCCAATTCTTCTAGCGCTTCATGCCAAGTGTTGGCGCCTATGCTCGGTACTTTTTATCTTCGCCCTGAGCCGTCAGCTGAGGCATTCTTTAAGGTAGGTGATCAGGTAGCAGCAGGGCAGACCCTATGCATCATTGAGGCCATGAAGATGATGCATGAGGTAAAGGCAGAAGCTGATGGTACGGTTCAAGAGATTCTGATCGATGAAGGTGATGTCGTAGAATATGCACAGCCCTTATTTATTATAGCGTCAGGCAGCTAAAGCTGCTCAATAAAGCCAATCGATATGGTATAGACGCTGCACCAACACTGTATTTGACACTATATTTTTAAGGGAATAAACATGTTCACAAAAATCTTAATTGCCAATCGTGGCGAGATTGCACTACGTATTATCCGAGCTTGTAAGCAGCTAGGTATCCAATCTGTCATTGCTCACTCTGAGTCTGATAAAGACTCGTTACCCGTACGCCTAGCTGATGAAGCAGTATGCATCGGACCTGCCAATGCTACCCACAGCTATCTGAATCAAAGAGCGCTGGTTTCTGCGGCAAAAATCACCAATGCGCAGGCCATCCACCCAGGCTATGGTTTTTTGTCAGAAAACGCAGACTTTGCCGCTTTGGTTGAAGACTCAGGTCTCGTGTTTATTGGTCCAACGGCTGACAATATCAGAAACATGGGCGACAAGGTTGAAGCCAAAAAACAAATGACCATGGCTGGCGTGCCCTGTGTACCGGGTTCTGATGGCGCCTTGCCTACTGATTCAGAACAAGTTATCAAAATGGCCAGTGACGTTGGTTATCCAGTCATTATTAAGGCCGCAAGTGGCGGCGGCGGGCGTGGTATGCGCGTGGTCGAAAAAGAAGCCGATTTACTCTCTGCTATCTCTATGACGCAAACAGAGGCCAAAGCCAATTTTGGTAGCGATATCGTGTATCTTGAAAAATACTTACAAGCACCTCGCCATGTCGAGGTACAAGTCATGTCTGATACCCACGGTAATGCGATTTATTTAGGTGAGCGTGATTGCTCGATGCAGCGTCGTCATCAAAAAGTTATTGAAGAAGCCCCAGCACCCGGTATTACCGAAGAACAGCGCTGCACAATTGGTCAAGCCTGTGTCACCGCTTGCGAGCAAATGCAGTATAGAGGCGCAGGTACGTTTGAGTTTTTATACGAAAATGGCGAGTTCTTCTTTATCGAAATGAATACTCGTGTTCAGGTTGAGCACACCATTACTGAGATGGTGACGGGTGTCGATATTGTGCAAGAACAAATTAGAGTGGCGGCAGGACTCGCGTTGGCATACAAACAAAATGACATCGCCATTACCGGACACGCTTTTGAGTGTCGTATCAATGCTGAAAACGCGCAGACATTTTTGCCAAATGCTGGGCGCATAGACTACTGCCACATGCCAGCAGGGTTTGGTATCAGAGTAGACAGTCATGCTGAATCGAACTACACCGTACCGCCATCTTATGACAGCTTGATTGCCAAGATATGTGTACAAGATCGTTCAAGAGAAAAAGCGATAGAAAAAATGCGTGCGGCCTTATCAGAAGCGCAAATCACGGGTATTGATACCAATATTGGTCTGCATCAACGTTTGTTTGAAGATGAGGTGTTTTGTCAGGGTCAAATGAGCATTCATTATCTAGAAGAGTGGATACAAGACAATATATAAATCCAGTCTTGCCCGCAAAAATGAAAAACTAATCTGACATTAGCGTCAGAATAAAGATAACAGATAATGGAGCCCATACTGATGGAACTACAATGGCACATATGCAGTGAAACCAATCTAGCGTTGTTTTTTCCTAAACCAACCACCTTAGAAAAACAACAAAAATGCTGGGCTTTAGCAGACAGCATCCAGAAAATGCCAGAAGTCATCGAAGTGGTGATTGGCATGAATACGCTCAGTGTATTCACCGTGCCATTAACTTGGGCTGAGCTGACTGCTTTTAGAGATAAGCTGACAGAACTGCTCAATGACATCCCTTCAAAAACCATCCAAGGTAAGCACGTCGAGATACCAGTGCATTACGGTGGAAAATATGGCCCCGATCTAGCGGCCATGGCGAATGACTTAAACCTCTCAGTTGAAGCCGTCATCGATCTACATACTAAAGCCACTTATACCGTTTACTTTATCGGTTTTCAGCCAGGATTTCCTTATCTTGGCGGTTTGTCTGAGTCCTTATACTTCCCAAGGCATGCTGTACCTAGAACCCAAGTGCCCGCAGGCTCAGTGGGTATCGGCGGCGAGCAGACAGGGGTGTACCCTTTTGAGTCTCCGGGCGGCTGGCAGTTACTAGGCCAGACGGATACTGCTTTATTTGATTTAACCAAGACCTCTCCGACGTTGCTTAACGCAGGCGATACTTTGACATTTAAAGCGATTGATATTCATCAATAAGCGATAAATAAAAGATGCATGAATCAAATAGACAAATAAACAGGTGGTATCAATGAAAATTTTAACCGCAAGTGCCCTTGCCAGTATTCAAGATTCGGGACGACTGGGTTACCGCAGCATGGGCGTGGGTAGAAATGGCGTGATGGATAGCTGGGCGCTACAAGCCGGCAATGCTTTGATGAAAAATGAGGCAAACGAACCTGCTATTGAAATAGCGCTCGGTGAGCTAACCATAGAGTTTGAAGAAAACGTCAGTTTTTGCTTAACAGGTGCTTTGTACGAGGCGTATTTAGACGACAAGCGTATTCCTTGCTATTGGCGTATCAATGCGACAGCTGGGCAGACGCTCAAACTTTTGCGTCCGCTACAAGGTATGTATACCTATTTATGTGTGCACGGTGGCTTCGATATTGAGCCAGTATTACAGTCGGTTAGCACCAATCTCAAAGCAGGCTTTGGCGGATTTGAAGGCAGATACCTAAAAGCAGATGACAGCTTAACGGTAAAGACTGAATCCAGTCTTCCTGTGATTGGGGTGGCCCGTCTTGCCCCAACCGAGGTTATTCAAGTGATAAAAAGCAGTGAATATGACTGCTTCACTGAGTCGTCTAAACAAGCGTTTGAGACCCAGCCATGGAAACTACAAACCAGTAGTAACCGTATGGGTTATCGCCTTGAGGGATCGACAGCGCTTGAATTTAGTCAGCCAGTAGAAATGAGCTCACATGGCGTTGATATGGGTATGATTCAGGTACCACCACAAGGCCAACCGATTGTACTAATGGCAGATGGGCAAACGACGGGGGGCTACCCTAAAATTGCAACCGTCATCAATGCTGACATAGGTCTGATGGCACAAATTAGATTTGGCAAAACCTGTCAGTTCGTCGTTGTGTCATTAGAGCAAGCGTTAAAGGAACAGCAAAACAGACAACACTATATCGATCAAATAAAGGAGTATGCCAATGAAAATTGATTTAAATGCCGATGTAGCTGAAGGCTGCGGGCAAGACGATAAATTACTAACGATAGTCAGCTCAGCGAATGTCTGCTGCGGTCTTCACGCAGGTTCTTATAGCGAGATGCTAGCCACGTTGCAATTGGCAAAAGCAAACAACGTGAGCGTAGGCGCACATCCTGGTCTAAACGATAGAGAAAACTTTGGCCGTATTCATGAGCCGTTAAGCGAAGCCGATTATCGTGCTTTATTGGTGTATCAATTGGGTGCAACCAAAGCGCTCTGTGACTTGGTTGGTGTGTCATTAGACTACGTAAAACCGCACGGAGCATTGTACAACCAAGCCGCCATCGATGAAAGTTTATCAGATATTCTAGTGAGCGAAATCAAACGATTTGATCCAAGCCTAAAAGTCATGGGCTTGTCTGGTGGTTATTTAGTGAAAGCGGCTAAGAAGCATGGTTTAGAAGCCATATCAGAAGTGTTTGCCGATAGAAACTATGAAAAAGACGGCTCGCTGGTCTCCCGCACTAAAGACAACGCCCTGATAACCGATACAGGTGATGCGGTTAAGCATGTGTTGCAGATGATCACTGAAGGGACAGTCACCAGTGTTTGTGGTCAGACCGTACCAGTAGAAGCGCAAAGCATCTGCCTACATGGCGATGGTGAGCATGCTATTTTATTTGCACAAGAAATAAAGAAACAGTTAGAGCTCAAAGGCATCACTATCTCTGCCAAATAAATATCCGCCCCCTAATAATTAAACAATCCCATACAGAGCAAGGATATTTATGAGTACTCTCAAAAAACACAATACCGCCATTTTAGGCGCTGCTTTTCTGATGGCCACATCAGCAGTAGGACCAGGGTTTTTGACCCAAACTGCCACATTCACCGAAAGCCTCATGGCAAGTTTCGGTTTTGTTATCTTAATATCTATTATCATGGACATTGGTGTTCAGCTGAACGTTTGGCGCATCGTTGCTGTCTCTAAAAAACGTGCACAAGAAATCGCCAATTTGGTGTTTCCTGGTGTCGGTTACTTGCTCGCTTTCTTGATCATTGCGGGTGGTCTTGCTTTCAACATTGGTAATATTGGCGGTGCTGGACTTGGTATGCAGTCCATGTTCAATATATCACCCATTACGGGTGCGCTAATCAGTGGTGTGATTGCGGTCGCTATCTTTTTGGGCCGCGAAACAGGCCCTATGATGGATAAATTTGCTCAGTTAATGGGCTTTATCCTGATTGTGTTGATTATTTATGTGGTGTTTAAATCTGATCCACCATTGGCAGAAGCCGCCAGTAAGACCATTATGCCAGATAAGATTGATGCTGTTGCTATTGTCACGCTAGTAGGTGGTACAGTTGGGGGTTACATTACTTTCTCAGGCGCGCATCGTCTATTAGAAGCCGGTGTCAGCGGAGAAGAGAACTTGAGCTCCGTAACCAGAAGTTCTGTATCTGGTATATTAATTGCTTCTGTAATCCGCGTATTTTTATTCCTTGCCGTGTTAGGTGTGGTATCTCAAGGCTTTGCATTAGATCCTGCCAACCCAGCCATGTCGCCGTTTCAATATATTCTAGGAAATGTGGGTAAAGTTATTTTTGGTATGGTGATTTGGGCAGCTTCTGTGACTTCGGTGATTGGTGCTGCTTATACCTCAGTGTCGTTCATGACCAACTTTCATCCATTCATTGAAACTTATAAACGCTACTTCATTATTGGTTTCATCGTTATCTCGACGTTGGTGTTTGCCACTATCGGTAAACCCGCTCAAGTATTGGTATTGGTCGGTACGTTAAATGGTTTGGTATTGCCTATCGCTATGGTCATCATTCTGATTGCCGCCTACAGAAAAAATATCGTTGGCAACTATAAGCATCCGATTTGGATTGCGGTATTTGGTTGGTTAATCGCCATCGTGATGAGTATCCTAAGTGTCATGACCATTGCTAAATATCTGGGCATGAGTTAAAAATTAAGATAAGGAATGTATTATGGATATAAAGCAAGTAGAACGTGTGGTCAAACTGGTTGAAAGCAGTCAGCTGCACGAAGTCACGATTGCAGACAATGGGCAGTCTATTAAGGTGGTTAACAGTTTAGGCGAGCAAAGTAATGTGAGTGCTAGTCCTATAGAGGCCACGCCTACTCATGAGACCGAGCAGACTGGTAGTGACGTCTTGCAAGTAGGTGCCACTTACGTAGGGCAGGTTTACTTAAGTGAAGACGATGCAACAGACAACTTGGTCAAAGAAGGCGATCATATTCAAAAAGGTCAAACCATTTGCTTCATTGATGAGTTGACCCGTTTGCAGCCAGTGATTAGTAATAAAGAAGGTGTTGTCACGGCAGTTTTGGTTGAAAGTGGCCAAAACGTTGAATACGGACAGCCTATCTTCGAGCTAAAGACTGTGTTTTAGCCTGCCATAAAGGCTCTGCTACTTATAGCAAGAAAAATCCTGGACAAACAAAGAGAGTCACTAGTGCTATTAACCATCGCGCTAGTGGCTTTTTTTAGGGCATGTCTTCATTTCAAAAATGGTGATAAAAATTTTGCAGGGCTTGCTATTTACAGGGCTTATTATTTGCAGTACGCATTAATATTACAGTAGGCTTTTATTTGATTAACGCTACTTATGCCTGACACTACCGTTACTTTTCTTTAAATTCCAAAATTGCAAAAGTCATTATAATGGCTCATGGTTTAAGGCGTGTCCCAGCTCAATCGACCGTTATCGAGATGGGTTGAAAACGGCTATATTTTGCCAGCCAGTCATATCAGAAGATTTAGAAGCATCTTGATTTATAACTGTTCTACAGTCGCTAGTGTTCATGGTTATAGCCATGGTTCAATATATTAATCAGATCTAATCAATCAAAAGGAAAGTTGCTATGTTTGCTCATACCCAATCTTTGACTGTTATTAAGCGCCTATCTTTACTGACCTTATTAACCGCCTCTTCTTATGCCTTTGCGCTCGATGTTAATTTTGTGGATAGTAAGTGGGATGGTGAGACGGTTCCTGAAGGGCAGCAGTGTCAAAAATTTGATGGCGTCAACCCAGGCACGCCCAAGCTGCTTGTGTCTGATATCCCAGCAAGATCAGACAGCGTGGTATTAGTCTATAGCGACCGTGATTCAAAAAAGATGAATAATGGTGGTCATGGCATCATGAGTTATACCTTGGTAAAAGGTACAACGACGGCCCAGTTGCCGACTGTCTCTGGACACACTTACGAGCTACCAACAGGATTTGAGATGATTGCAGAACATCGCGGTGCAGGTTGGGATAAGGAAGGGGCTTATATGCCACCTTGCTCTGGTGGTAATGGTCATGAATATTATGTCACGGTTCAAACATATGAAGGCAACACCGTCACTGCCGAAACCGTATTAGAATTGGGCAAGTTTTAATAAGTGCGTCGATATTTATCATAAAATCATCTGTATCAAAATTTTGTACAAATAGGAGACCATTCATGCAGATTTCTACTGCCAAATTTGGCTTAAACTGCCTAGCCCTAGCTTTTATATCGAGCGGGTTATTTGCTTGTAGTAGTGAGGTATCGGTACAGCCATCTCATTTTTTGAGTGATGGTTTGGTTGAGCCTATCAGTAAAGTGTCATGTTCATTATCAGATGGCACGACAGGTGAGTGCTATAAAATCGTTACCGAAAACAAGCCGAGCGATGTCGGTATGGGGCCATGGTGTCCGACTAATATTGCCGATGATGCCTCAAAAGGTGGTATTTGGCTAGAAGATGGCGAGGTCCATGATGTCGATGGTGAGTTCGTTAAAAACTTAGCAGAGTTTTATGGCGATAGTAATTGGAATATGTACAACAAGACCACTGGCGAGATTATAAAAACCTCAACACTTGAAGACTGTGTGGCCGCAGCTGATCCAAGAGTAGGTGACGAATACCGTAATTACTGTGTTGAGTGCTTGCCAGAATATGTAGAAGATTTGACCGATACTTTTTATATTCCGGTGACGCCAAAAGCTGCTGCCAGTATCACTAAGTTTGGTGGTCCAGGCCCACAGTCTAGAGGTCCGTCAGTACGCGGTATTGCCTTTAATGGCGTGCGTTTTGATGCCCCAGCACCTGTTAGCAATATCCTAGCGGCTTATACGCTTGCACCATTTGACGATGCTGGTGGTCATATTAACTCGCATGAAGGTTATCATTATCATGCAGCTACTGGTTTGACGACCAAAATTACTCAAGACGATGGTCATGCACCAATGATTGGTTATGCGCTGGATGGCTATGCTATCTATGCCAATACTGATGCAGATGGCAACGAATAGACCTCTTGCAAAAGTAGCAAAGGGAATTAAAATAAGAAGACACTCATAACTTTTTAGGAACCATGCCAAACATAGATAAGCTACTCAAACAAAGTGACGCTAGTTTTAAACGCTATACAGGCATTCATAAAGCCACCTTTTATGACATGCTTGAGGCCATGCAAAAGCATGAAGCATCTAAAACCAAATCAGGCAGACCAAGCGTGCTCAGTCTTAAAGCACAAATACTATTAGCCCTGACTTATTGGCGTGAATACCGCACGCTTTATCATATCAGTATGGACTTTGGTATTCATGAATCTTCTGCTAGCCGTATCATCCGTAAAGTAGAAGACATCCTGATTGACTCTGGCAAGTTTGAATTGCCCAAAAAGCTCCCTAGTCGCGTCGATGATGACATCAATTGGAGCGTCGTCATTGTTGATGCGACCGAAACCCCAATTGAGCGTCCAAAAAAAACCAAAGAGACTACTACAGCGGTAAGAAAAAACAACACACCTTGAAAGCGCAGGTTATCGTTCATTGGCAAACAGGGTTGATACTTGATGTGCAAACCTGCAAAGGGTCAATCCACGATTTTAAGCTCTATAAAGATACTTGTCCTGATTGGCTTCCTGACAATGCTAAATTACTAGCAGATAGTGGTTATCAGGGTATAGCAAAGCTGCATAAGCAAACCTTCACCCCTTTTAAAAAGCCACGTGGTGGTCAGTTACTGGAGATATGCAAACAGGCCAATCACTATCTGTCAAAATTCCGTATTGTGGTTGAGCACAAAATAGGCTTAATCAAGTTGTTCAAAATCGTGGCTCATAAATATCGTAACCGTCGTCAGCGCTATGATCTTAGAATGAAGCTGTTTGCTGGTATCATTAATTTCGAGCTAAACCTATGACTTTTGCAAGAGGTCTAATATACTGACCTTGATGAGGCTCGCGGGCATTATGATGAGGTGAGAGGCTATCATTACCACGTTGACAAAGCAGGTAATAACAACTTCATCAACGGATTGCGTGGTGTATATGCTGAAGACTAGTTTGTCATCAACAGCGCTTGTGTGCTTAGCTGCATTTGGGCTGAGTATCGTGAGCGTTAATGCGACTGCGCATAACCCTAACAACTCGACTTTTATACTGTCGCAAGCGGCTGATGGCAAATATTTGGTGCGTCTAGATGGTGCTTTGACTGGAGTAGAGGCGCAAATTAACGAAACGTATTCGCCCGATGCGTATAAGACAGCTGAGGAGTTTCAGCAGTTAGCCAATGAGCATTTTATTAAATCATTAACCTTGTCGATCAATGACCAACCGATTATAGTCGTTAACCCGAGTGTGCAGCTGGGTCATGCTACTCAGTTTTCTGCCGAGGCACAGGGTATTGATCACACAATCGAATCTATTGATTTGACCAATACGTTTTTTAAAGACTTGCATGGCAATCGGATGACGGTTGTATTGTTGTCTGATCAATTTCCAAAAACGCAATATACGCTTAATGATAGCAATCAGCATCGCTTAAGTTTACAGTTGGTTGATGGTCAATGGCAACAAAATAGCAGCGACGCCCTACCTATGGCCGCTGATGATGCACACACTCATGATGAAAGTAGCCAAGAGCAAGAGGGTCATCATCATAATGAAGATAGCCATAATACAGATGACGACCATTCACATGAATCTGCTAATACACTATCAGATAGCGCTTTAGATGATAATGATGTTTTAGATGATGGTGCAAAGCTAGCTAGCACACCGACATTGGCTGCAGCAGACAAGAGCTTGTTTGGTTCTATTTATATATTGGGGTTTGGTGCTGTGATAGCATTGCTGATAGGTGCAAGGTGGTTTTTTAAGAAAAAGCCATAAGTACTCATATAGTCAAATCCATATAAATCCACTACATCGTCATCCTCGCTAGTCTCAATAACTACGCTAATGTATCGCTTGCACTCGGTTTGCTTGTATCGAAATTATTTGAACTCAACTAGGGCGTGTTGAACATTCAAATATTAGGGCTGCTGATCGCTAAAATTGCACCAAAATATTGTCTAAAAAATAGTCACTGCCAGCACCACATTTGAATGTTCAACACGCCCTATATAAAATAAGTATTGGTATTCGTCATTATTGAAATGTCAGCGAAAAGGTCAGCTTAAATAAGCTGGCCTTTTTTATTTAGAGCCAGCGCAAAATGTAACCCGTATCGCTGTATTTATTTTATAGTAGATCCTCTGTAGTTCATGACGTTAAATATAACCTAAAGTGATTTGCTATACTCGATATGATTTAATATACCAATTACACTCCAGTGGCTATAAACCTTTCAGTATATTTCAAGGCTATTTAATTGAATCCTTTGTCGACAGCGTATACACCCTCAGCTCCCACACGTTTTAGACATCTGAGTCTTGCGCTATTGAGCTTTTACCTGCTCTATAATGTGACGACGCTCTATAGCGTCTCGTTATATGAGATAGCACCTTCGGCTATTCATCATCTAGCCACGCCGTTTGATAGTATTATTCCTTTTATCCCCGCTATGATTGTTCCTTATAGTTGGTCATTGATTTTATTTGTGGCAAGCTTTTTTTTAGTACGCACGTCTAGACAATTATCTTTATTAACCTACCGACTAATCCTAGCGACTACTTTTGCCTGCTTAATCTTCTACCTTTATCCTGCTCGTTTTTCTTTTCATCGAGTGATACCTGATGATTGGACGCAGTTTGGCTATCAGTTTTTGCAATTGGTGGATAAGCCTTTTAATCAATTACCATCATTGCATGTCACGTATGCCGTCGTACTTGGGGTATCCCTATGGGATGTGTTAGCGTCCAAAAAACAATGGATTGGGCTATATCGTGCGTCGCTCGTTGTGATATGTGTATTGATTATTGTCTCTACGGTATTGACGTATCAGCATCATTTGATGGATGTGTTCGGCGGGATAGGTTTGGCTGCTGTGGTGCTGGCGCTCTCAGGTCGAATTCGTAATGGACTGGTAACTAAGTATCTAGCATTGGGTGGTATCGGGTTTGTGTTGATAGCGATTACAGGGTTTTACCTTTCGACTATCAGCATGGTAGGGTTGGATATTATTGAAAGTATTGCAAGGGTTTTGGCCGTGTATTGGCTGGCAAGCTTTATAATGTTGGCTTGGGTATATCAGCAGACTAAATTGGCAGGCAATCAACGCTGGTTCAAAAAAGGTAGTGATGGCAAGCTCACGATAGTGACTTGGGTTAAGTTTGCGCCAATTATTATCATTTATAACAGTATGTCGTTTTTGGGACAATGGTATTTTAAGGCTTTTTTGAAATCTCAAAAATATCCACTCACACCCTATGCTATTAATGACACGGTCAAAGTGGTTGCCTCACCTCGATTTAGACAGGGTGATTTACATAGTCATTTAAGGTGTTGGTTGTTTAGTTATCACTCATTAGAACGGTCGCGCTCAAACCCTTACGAGACAGCTTCTTATCAGACAGATCGCTATCAGGTTATCGTCGTTGATTTGGCCGCTGAGATATCTAGCCATGTAGATTGTCTTGAAGTAATAGCTAAAGACCTCATCAATCTGCCTGTGCATTATGTGTATTTGCCTTTACTGGATTTACAGCCATTAAATGACGTAGTGCTTACCGATTATATTGATCTATTTAAGCGGATTGAATCTTTGACGCAATCAGCAGAGCCGCGAGTGATAAACACTGATAATGAGAGCCAGCAAAAAGATAGTGTTATCACGCTTATTAACTTTCACTGTGTGATGGGTCTGTCACGTAGCATCGGCGTGCAGGTTTTGTATTTATTATATTGTGGTACGCTAACCATCTATAACTATCAGTCATGGCTTGAGCAGCATTATCCACACGCGCATCTCAAAGACGCCTATCTACCACAGTCGTTGCTAGAGGCTGTGGCCAATTATAAATCTGCTGAAGATCCAACAACTCGTTAATGGTCATTGATAGCAGTAGATTTGCGTGTACTGATCTTTTTTTATTGGTTTTTTTATTTGCGTTTTGCCTGCTATTTAAGCTCTATTCAACTCAAGTTCTATTCAACTATGGAAATATTTATGAATGTTTCACTGCCTTGTTTATACTCTTTTCGTCGCTGTCCTTATGCGATGCGCGCTCGTCTCGGTCTACTATTTGCCGAGTTACCAGTAGCGCTACGAGAAATCACGCTAAAGAATAAGCCAGAGCAAATGCTAGCAATTAGTCCAAAAGGCACAGTGCCTGTGTTACAGCTTTTAGATGGTTCAGTGATTGAGGAAAGTGCAGAGATTATGATGTGGGCGCTTGAGCAAAACGATCCGCAGAAACTACTGGATGCAAGCGTTTTATCGCAGGCCAATGCACTGATCGCACGAAATGATAATGAGTTTAAGCAGTGGTTAGATCGTTATAAATATGCCGACCGTCACCCTGAGATGACTCAGACAGAGTATCGGCAACAGGGTGAAGTGTTTTTACAAGATTTGGAGGCATTACTGATTGAAAATGATTATCTGATCGGAGACAGCATAACGGTTGCGGATATTGGTGTCATGCCGTTTGTGCGTCAGTTTGCCCATGTCGATCGTGAGGTGTTTTACGATTTGCCGTATCCAAAGCTACAGCGATGGTTGCAGGATTGGTTGGAGCACCCAGTATTTATACAAGCCATGACTAAGTTTCAGCCATGGCAGGAAGGTGACGAGATAGTGGTTTTTTCTGTTTAATATAGTGAGTTCGATGTAGGATGTATACAGTATAAAACTTACTTAGTCTACTATGATTTGACGACAATGACCTTTTTCGCTGGATGTTTATCTTTCACAAACACCACCTTTTTTACTTTAGGCTGTGCTTTAGCTATGACCACCTTCTTAGCTTGAGGTTTTGCTTTAACTACTACTACTTTTTTCGCTTGATGTTTATCTTTGACTACGACAACTTGTTGGGCAGCACTTGCTGGACCGATCATCGCAAAGCAAGTAGATACGGCCAATAGTGAGCTAATAGCAATTTTTTTCATGTTTAAGTTTTTCATAGTAAGACCCTTTTAGACTAGTTATAAGTAACAGTGCTTATTGACTGACTGAAGACATCTGAATAGAGTGTTGCTCTATTGGATAAGTAAATGATAGCGAGTTAAAGCGTTACGTACTTTTATGAAAGTTAAAGAAAGGTGACTTTTTAGTAGATACGTTAACCATTTTTATCATCGTAAGTGTTTTGTGATAACGGATAGCCTGTGAGCAATACTCTAAGGCGTGTCTTCAATTCAATCGATAGTCATCTAAATGGATTGAAAATGGCCAAATTGGTTTGAACATTCATTATTGATAAAAGCCATGACTAAATTTTAGCCATGGCAGAAACCTAATGAAAGAGTCGTTTTTTTTGAGCATCGAGCTTCTATGCTAAATTTTTAGATAGCTAAGTTTTTAGGTAGCTTTGAATTTGTCTCTACCAGCCACTTTATCGACATCCAGTTTTTTTAGAACTAAGAAGAGTATGAAGGTGAATGGAAAGCCAACCAGCCAAGAGTAGTCAAGGAATGCAAATGATATAATGGCACCACCAACAAGAGATAGCATGCCTGCTAGACTAAATCCGCCTTTATAATCATAACTTGCGTTGTCATAGAATTTATCAACGTCTAGTTTCATTTTTCTAACGATGAAATAGTCAGCAATCATAATGGCAGCGGCTGGACCAAGAAAGCTGGAATATACATTTTGAAATTTAAAGAAATAGTCACTACTAAATAAAAACCATGGTGCTGAGACGACTGAAAGAACAGCAACCCAAATAATGCCACCTTTCCAAGAGGTCTTCATAATATCCTGAAATGCCAAGGCTGGTGGTAAGATGTTTAACGTAAGATTAGAGGTGATTTGAGCCAAAATAATAAAAATCAACAACACAATACCAAAAGCAGGATTTGGAGATAGCTCGACTAATCCAGCAATAGGGTCTTTGCTGCCAGTGGCCAGACCAATGAATATACCAGAGACAATCATGAACATCCAAGGTGGTAGTACCCCAACAAAATTAGCGATAGCACTGGTCTTGAGAATTGATTGACCTTTGGGGTTTACTTGTCGAGTAAGGTCCGAGGCATTTAAGATGACAGTCGTCCAGTTTGCAAATGCTGCCATCATACCTGCTACCCATGGTAGCCCCCATGAGCCCTCAATCGCTGATGCAGCTGCAAAATCGATATCGCCAGTAGAGAAAACCACATAAAAGAAGTATAGGAGCATGGCAAAAATGATGAATGACATAGCCCCGTTGAATTTTGATATGGTCTCAATACCACGGTAGGCAAGTAAGCTCTGTAATGCGATTAGCAGAAAGAAATAAACCCATATATTTGAAAACCCAAACAGACTATTTGTGACTTGCTCTAATGCAAGCGCGCCGATCCAGGTACCAATACCGTTCCAAGCGATTGCCGGTATACACCGTAAAATAGCAACAATTTTCGTACCTTTGTTTCCGAAACTGCTTCTACCTTGTACGATAAAAGGAATGCCATATCGCATACCTGCATGACCTTGTAGGGTCATTAATAAGGCAACGCCAATCGCCGCAACAATACCTGCAACCAACGCCTGTATGAAGTTTAAACCTCCAATAGGGTATAGAAGATATTGCCCAATGACCATGATTTGCACAATAATCCCTGACGACCAAAAAACAAGTGCATAGTTCATTTTATTCATGGGTCTACTATCAGGAGGTATGGGATTAATACCATCTAGAGAGCCTGTATTTTGTTTAGATTGACCCCTGCCGTCAATCCCGTAGACTTAAACTTGGGAGATTTTAGTTACGCAGCTTGACGATAATAATCAAACCACACCTGTCTTGGCGATTGATAGCCCAAACCCTTTTGAATCCTCGTCTGGTTGTAGTACAGCTCGATATAACTGATAATATCATTGATGGCTGTGAACCTTGTTTTATAGTCTTGATGATATACCAGCTCATTCTTTAATGTGCCCCAGAAGCTTTCTATTGGAGCATTGTCGAAGCAATTACCTTTAGCGCTCATTGAGCCTGTAAATTGATGCTGCTTAATGGTCTTGTGGTAGGCGTGACTGCAATACTGACTGCCTCTGTCTGAATGAACGATTAGCCCTTTGTTTGGACGTTTATTCTTGATGGCCATATTTAGTGCTTTGCAAACTAAATCTGCGGTCATACGCTTGTTAATAGCGTAACCGACAAGCTCTTTGGTGTATAAGTCTTTGACCCCTGATAAGTACAGCCAACCCTCATTCGTCCAGATATAGGTGATGTCGCTTACCCACGACTCGTTAGGGCGCTTAGCATCAAACTTCTGATCCAGTACGTTTGGATAGACCAGCTTGTTGTGATTGGAGTCGGTGGTGACTTTAAAGCGCTTATGACGACGACATTTGATGCCGTGTTCCTCTTTGATGCTTCTGACCATGTATAGACTAATATCATACCCTTGCTCGGTGAGCGTTGCATGCAGACGCTCAACACCATAGCGCTCATGAGTCTCACTATGAGCGGCTTTAACTAGTAGCTCGCACTGATTACGGTGTACCTGCTGACAGCTGATATCACGACCTAGCCAGTCATAGTAGCTCGATGGTTTAACGCTAAGTACGCGGCACATCCTACTGATGCTAAAGATTTGCTGGTTGTCTTTGATAAAGGCGTACTTTACTAACTGAACCGCCCCGACTATATCGGAGACTTGATTGCTTGAGTCAGGCAGCTTTGTCTGACTCAATAAAACTATCATAGTATCGTCTCTCAAACTCAAAAGGCGACACATAGCCAATCGTACTATGAATGCGAGTTTTGTTAAACCAATCGACCCATTCAAGGGTTGCTAATTCAACATCACTCACACCTTGCCACTGCTGTTTTAAATATTCAATCACCTCCGTTTTATAAAGTCCGTTAACCGTTTCAGCCAACGCATTATCGTATGAATCACCCGTTGTACCAACAG
>NZ_RRYV01000356.1 GCF_014861395.1 Psychrobacter sp. FME13
TTCTTTGGGTTAGTATAGCCTCTTAGCAGTTGTCCAATTTAATTATGCCACTACACTTTGCAGTGGCTGAGATATTGCCATTATTGTCTGATATCTTCTTGACGGCCTCGGCTTTAAATTCGTTACTGTAGGTTCTTACTTTCTTGGTCATGATAAACTCCGATTAATACGCTTAGTTTACCAAGTTTACCTCTACGGTTTCTTCAGCATAGCTCATGGGTCAATATCACCACCACTCATAATAGCTAAATCGAAGTCAGAAGTTGTAATTGCTTCCGCTTTCTACATTGTACAGTGAACCTAAAATAGATAATTGTAGGTTGGTCATTGGTTGTAGAAGTATTCATAAGTAAGATATCTCCTATCCAATCAATAGTCTTGCTGAACTAATAACATAGGTGGTTCAATTCTAAAGACACTATTCACCTACTTGTAATTTTGCCAATTCATTCCAAAATCGTTCTCCTGACTCATGTAAACGGGCCTGATAGCGATATGCATAAAAAGAAATAGGTAAGACCAACTCATAATTACCAATAATTGTTAGTTGCTTTGTTTCAAGTTCCTTTTCTATAGCATAGTCAGGTAGCCAAGCAATACCTTTTCCGTTTATTACCTGTTGTTTCAACAAATCTGTCATTGATGAAGAGAACACAATATTAAGATTTACTTTCGACCTAACTTTTTCAATTTGTCTACCCATGGGAGTTTCCCAAACTCTGTGTAACTGCTTATAATCCACTAACAGGAGAATAAGC
>NZ_RRYV01000357.1 GCF_014861395.1 Psychrobacter sp. FME13
GCATTGCCACGCGATATGATAAGCTCAAAGATAGCTATGCAGCAGCGGTAATGCTCGCTTGTGTCTTTATCTGGTTGCCCCTGATTTGAATTCTATACACACCCTAGTAGATTTAGATATTTTAAGTCAAAGTATGCATTCTAATTGGCAGGCTATTAGAAACGAATCAGCGCATGGGATTGAAAGAAAATTAAGCTTTGAAGATGAAAGTTCCTTAGAAAAAATATTAGATGACTCAAATTTTTTAGAGGAAGTTTTTTTTAGATTGATATTTCATATTATAGGATATACAGGAGAATTCTATCAATTTTCTCAGTATGGATACCCTATAACTAGTTTAAAAAATTAGATTAAATGAGTAAGTTTAGCGTTTATATAAGGTGGATTACGCATCCGCTAATCCACCCTACGCACTACGTACGTTTAAACTGTGTTTATTGTAAAATTAATCTTAACATGACAACTTATTCGCTGGGCTAAAAGCCCAGCCTACATCAAAACTCGCAATCATAAAATAGTCGTCTTGCGGTGCGGTTTAGCCCTGACTGGAGCGGTTATCCTGTCGTGACTACTAGGTTGCAAAGGCTCGGCAGGTCAGGATGTCGCGGTAGCAGCAACCTGACCTGCCTATAGCCGTGCCCTAGCAGATATGGCAGATAATAGCGGACGGCAGGATCAGCTCCCATCATGATTTTTGCAATAACCCCCTATGGCAGGATAGTTGTCACCCCTAAATAATAATTCCAAAGGGGACAATG
>NZ_RRYV01000358.1 GCF_014861395.1 Psychrobacter sp. FME13
AGATTACAAGCCGCTTAATTTAGCTTGATGGTGACAACTACCTTGAAAAACTCCGAACCCAGACCAAACACCTACTGTCTCACTGAGTAGTAAGCTAGCTGATCTAATAAAAGAGAAGTCCTGGGCGATTATTGGTAGTTTGTTGAGTAGCTCGATAATCGCCTACCTTTCTTCACGCTTTTTTATTAAGTTTTACTTAGTAGAAATTGGCTACCCGTCACTAACCTATAATGCATTGCTAGATAATAGTACTGTGTCAGCATTGACGTTCGGAATTTTTACAGTATTAGTCGGCTTCCTATTTGCTTTCTGCATTGCACCAGCAATTTTGAGATGGTTATATATTGAGCAGCTAGATCTATATGAAGAATTACATCAAAAATACAAGAATCCCATAAGTACTTTTCTGTTTATCTGCTTATCGTTACCACTCCTTATACTAGTACCAGAAAAAAACATTCCCCTAATTGAAAAAAAATATTTCATATACCTAATTTTCACATCATCTTTTTTATTTGTTTTCTTCCTGTTTAAAACATGGAAAACAACTAATGTTGAGCAAAAGTTTAAACTATTATTTCATGGATTTTTATTCGGAGGAGTTTCTTTTCTCGCTTTTCTTCCATTTCTAATACTTATTAATGCATTAAATTATTCTAATATTTCAAATTTCTTTGCATACTTCGTCATCACGGCTATAGTCAGCTCAAAATAAAATTGTTATGGTTAGGGCAAACATCATAAAACAATT
>NZ_RRYV01000359.1 GCF_014861395.1 Psychrobacter sp. FME13
AATTGTTTTATGATATTCATCCAAAACATAACTCTTTTGTAGTGCAGTGACTATATTAAATTTGAGCAAGTTCTAATAAAGGAAATACTAATATGTACGACTGCTCCAAAGAGTTTAATAAGTTTTATAATGACCATGTAAGACTATCTGAAAAAGAAAAAAATGTATTGAGAGATAAAAGAGATAAGAATATAAAGAGATTGAAAAATGGTTTAGAAAAATATAATAACGAAAATAATACTAGTTATAAGATTGCCGAATCTAGAACGCAAGGATCTATGGCAATGCATACCATAGTCCAAAATGATAGAAAGGACTATGACATAGATGTGGCTATAGTTTTTGAATCAGACAACCTAGGTATTTTGGGACCTTTAGCGACAAGAAATATGATAGCCAATGCATTAAAGCGAGAGATGCATCAGTTTTCAGAAGAACCAGAAGTAAAGACAGGATGTGTTAGGGTGCGTTATACAACTGGCTATCACATTGATTTTGCCATATTTAAAAGATCAAAATATTCTGAGTCGCAAGACGAGTATGATTATGAATATGCTGGAGATATATGGTCTGCTAGAGACATTAAAGCTTTAGATGATTGGTTTATTGACGAAATCAAGGCGAAAACTGATAATTTAAGAAAAATAGTAAGACTATCTAAGATGTTTTGCGGGAGTTTCCCAAACTCTGTGTAACTGCTTATAATCCACTAACAGGAGAATAAGC
>NZ_RRYV01000360.1 GCF_014861395.1 Psychrobacter sp. FME13
GGTGGTGTTCTAAAAAGTATGCTGGCATCAGACGTAGCCATAATTGATGTAAAAGAACACCATATCAAACACTTTGAAGTGATTATCGAGCTTCTTAGAGAAACAACAGGTTTTTCTAACCGCTCGTCTTAATCGGTGTCTAAGGCGACAGTTATTACCCTCTATACCTATGGTATGCTGTTTGCCAACCTGTTTGTGATCACCTTTAAAGGCCGTTATAAAGCTGTCCCAATTATCCATGCTAATAGAGCCGTAGCTTACTTTAAGTTGCTTTAAACGTGCTCTTAGCTTCTTAGCCGTTTTTAGGTCACGTTTGCCCCAAACATAAGCAACAATCTCATTGGTAGCGCGATCATAAGCATAAATAAGCCAAACTTTACGCTTTTTTCGATACACGTAAGTCCAAAACTCATCAACCCCTAAGCGTTCATAGTAGCGCTTCTTAGGCGCGATCTTATAAACAGATGAGCCTATGGTGCCCAATACTTTACCGATACTGACTGAGGCTATAATAGCTATGTCTCTAACACCGCAACCTCTAACCGTCATGAGCCGTATAAGCTCTTCCACTTTAGAGTGACAGCCGTTATAAGTTAATGCATGGTCGCCAATAAACTGACGTTTGCAGTCCTTACATTGATAATTCTGCTTGCCATAGCTTTTTTTGCCATTTTTCTTTAAACTGGGACTGTGACAGTCGGGGCAGCTGATATCTATTTGTGTCT
>NZ_RRYV01000361.1 GCF_014861395.1 Psychrobacter sp. FME13
CTTCTATGTCAATTATGGCTATGTCTGATGCCAGCATACTTTTTAGAACACCACCATAATTCAAAGTATAGTAAACCCTACCAAGAACTGTTACGATAATTCTAAATTCCAGCTCGCTAATTACCATGACATACCCCATTACCCTTCGTAAAAAGGTACTACAGTCTCTTGAACAAGGCATGAGCGTGCGCACCGCAGCCAAGCTTTATGATATGAGTCCCACCACCATTATTAACTGGAAAAAAGACATCAGTATCAAGCCCATCGTCAGAGCACCGCGCAAAATATCTAATGATGCCCTAAAACAAGACATTACTGACTATCCTGACGCTTACTACTATGAAAGAGCTGCTCGTTTGGGCTGTAGTAAATCCGGCGTAGAAGCTGCCATGAAAGCGAGGATAAAGCAAAGCACTGCTTTGCCCGAGTGCAAGGGGAGAGCTATGCTCGAGTACCAGATTTCATAAGAACAAACGTATCAAAAAGCTATTAAACCGACATGGTCACCGTATTCTATGGCTACCGCCTTACAGTCCTGATTTAAATCTTATTGAGAAGAAGTGGGCTGAAGTAAAAACGCTCAGGCAAGGCTGGGGTGAGAATAATCTAAATCACTTATTCAGCAATGTCTGCTGTTACAACTTTAAGTTGGATTGACTATATTTGTTTAAACTTGCCCAAATAACATTACGCCATGTATTAATGAAGGGCCT
>NZ_RRYV01000362.1 GCF_014861395.1 Psychrobacter sp. FME13
TCTTTGGGTTAGTATAGCCTCTTAGCAGTTGTCCAATTTAATTATGCCACTACAATAAAGCTCATTAACTTTATCTTGAAAGCTATTTTTCCCCCAACTTAGACCAATAGAATCCATAAACTTCCCAAAGTTCTTTTGGGCACCCATATTGACCCACTTAGGCTCATCTGTTTCCCAAACCATCATATACTTAGCAAGGTCTGTCTTCCTAAACAGCTGATACTTAGGATATTTTAGTTTATGCACACCACTTTGTTTATTTAGCATCTCATCATATTGACCTCTAGATCTCTCATAAAACCATAAAGTTTCTCTATAACCGAGTTTGGCATTATTAGGCGTCCAAGAAACCGCTTTGTCATGTGGAGGTGCCCAGATCTTACGAGATAACGCTTCAATTTTTATATGATAACCATGATTGGAAGACAGGTCTGACATGTTAACTTTATTTTGAGTATTAGCATATTGTGAAATTTGTGGTACAAGCTCTTCTTTCTGTTTCTCGTCATCAATAACAGTTAGCTTCATTTGCACAAATATTTTTGATAGATTTGCTTTACTAGCATCCTTAATTTTTGCCCGTGCCAACGAAGCAGTTGTTTGGCCACCGTTCACAATCTGCAAATCCATTACACTAGATATTTTGGTGGTGTTCTAAAAAGTATGCTGGCATCAGACGTAGCCATAATTGATGTAAAAG
>NZ_RRYV01000363.1 GCF_014861395.1 Psychrobacter sp. FME13
ACGATCACAAACAACAATATGGAGTCGAGCCAATCTGTAGAGTATTACCGATTGCTCCATCCACATACTATCGTGCTAAAGAGCTAGAAGAAAATCCTGAAAAGCGTTCACAGCGTAGCCAGCATGACGACTTCTATCTTAATGAGATTAAACGTATTTGGAAGGACAGCAAATGCCGTTATGGTGCTCGTAAAGTCTGGAAACAGTTGAAATACGAAGGTGTACATCCTGCACGTTGCACTGTAGAGCGGTTAATGCGTCAGCATGGTATGCAGGGTATTTGGCGAGGTAAGGGTAAGGTAACCACTAAGTCTCGTGATGATCAAAAGCGTGCTGATGATTTAGTTAATCGTAACTTTAATGCCCATCGCCCTAACCAGCTATGGGTTGCTGACTTTACTTACGTTAAAACATTGAGTGGTTGGGTCTATACTGCCTTTATCATTGATGTGTTTGCTCGCGCTATCGTTGGTTGGAAAGTATCAAATCGTATGAACACGGATATGGTGATGGCAGCGTTAAATCAAGCCATTGCAGACAGAAATAACCCAAAAGATGTGATTCATCATAGTGATCGCGGCGTTCAGTACTTATCCATTCGCTATACTAATAAGATGGCTGATTCTGGCGTTATTGCATCTGTTGGTACAACCGGTGATTCATACGATAATGCATTGGCTGAAACGGTTAACGG
>NZ_RRYV01000364.1 GCF_014861395.1 Psychrobacter sp. FME13
TTCTCTTTGTTGTGGTAAACAAGAGTGTAAGGCGTTGCTTATTTTTTTCAACTATCTCCCAATTCTATACAGCCCCTAGGCTCTCATAGTGAACTTGAGATCTAAGGCACAGGAGCCCATCCCAGATTCTGTGTAAGTATGGATCGGGGGTAAGCAGCAGTGACACAGAGTTTGGGAAACTCCCCCGCGAGACCTAACATTTACGGCATCTCCTCACCAAACCAAGGGAATGAAGTCAAAATGATTCTAATAACAACGAGAGGTAAGTATGAATAAGCAAGATATCATTAGCGAGTTGGCACCAAAATTAAATGTGAATCAAGATGAGGCAAGGGTTGTACTAAACTCAGTTTTGGATGTTTTAGCCGACTCTTTAGCTAACCTCGAAGAAAATGAAAGATTGAAGTTAGTAGGGTTTGCAAATTTTCAAAAGGTTAAGCGCAAGAGTCGTTTAGGTAGAAACCCTAAGACAGGTGAAGCAGTAGAGATACCTGAAAAGCTAGTCATCAAGACGACAATTAGTGAAAATCTAGTAGATAGCTTTCAGTAATTGCTCGAGGAGTTTTAACTTATCGGCGGTTCAATGACCTAAGTAATGGTATTGGCTTTTAGTATTGTATTGATAGTGTTGTTTACGCGAGACCATCCCGAATTCTGTGTAACTGCCGTTTAGATTAAATGCTTGCTGATACG
>NZ_RRYV01000365.1 GCF_014861395.1 Psychrobacter sp. FME13
CTCTTTCATTTCAGGGGTATAGTTTCGTGTTTTCATTGTCGTATTCTCTCAGAAAATTGAGTCTCCGACAATTCCGGGGCGGTTCAGCTAGATAAAAAGCGTAAAGCACTAAGTAACCTTCGGATAGATACTAACGATGAGCTTAGAAATTTAGGACAGCTAAAAGTTGATATTTTTAACAATCAAATTAAGCATATTATAGACACTATTAAAAAGATAAAAGATGCGGGCTCTAAACTTGAGAATTTTAGTCAGTCGATTACAGAGCAAGACTATATTGACATACAGCAAAAGGTAACCGCTTCACTTGAGTTAGAGAACGGTCTTTTAACAGGTGCGGCAGCAGGTGTCCTTACGGGCATAGGCGCTTACGGGTCTGTTGGCTTACTTGCTTCGGCTTCAACAGGCACAGCAATTTCAGCATTATCAGGAGCAGCTGCCAAAAGCGCTACGCTTGCATGGCTTGGTGGCGGATCTTTAGCAGCAGGTGGATTCGGTATGGCAGGCGGTACTTTGGTACTAGGAGGTATAGTTGCCGCTCCCGCATTAGCTATAACGGGTCTGCATCTTGCTGGTAAAGGTGAGAAGGCGTTAACCCAAGCGCGCGATGCGAAACTTATACCAAACCCAACAATTAAAGTTGCGCCCAAGCACGAGCAGTTAACGACCGA
>NZ_RRYV01000036.1 GCF_014861395.1 Psychrobacter sp. FME13
CATGTAAGAAGTCCTTTTTGCTTAAGTGGTCTTGGTAAACTTACTTTAGCAACTTCGGACTTCTTTTTTTATCTTTTTTTTGAGCGCTTATCCCGAATTGGGGTTAGTGTAGGACTACTACAGCCACGCTTATTCTATGCCAGCTTTTTTGTTCATTTAATTTATAGGCCGTTAACTGTGGTAGAAGAGAGATATTGGTATATGGTTGTACCACAAGATGACGTTTGGCCTTATACGCTTCACACCACTTTATAAAATTCATACTATTTTATGAGTGGTTTTTTAATAAAAACCAAAAAAATGAGCTAAAATCCATACATCAAAAAGCCACGCTAATGATTATTAGCGTGGCTTTTTGATTGTTTAGACAACCTAAATTAATCAACAATCAGTTGCTCTAGACCATCTTCTGTGGCAAGGCTGGCTACCATCGACAAGGCATGCGCTTGTTGAGCATGAGGTTCATGTAGTGCAGTTTCGGATTTTGGCGTGGAAGCTGTACCACCACGTAACCAGTTATTATTGGTGTCGGATATATTTTGCTCATGTTGTTGATTGTACCAAGCCAAACTATCATGCAGGCTAACGACATCACCCATGATCAGTAGGGCAGGCGTTGGTAGTTGCGCTTGTGCTTGTAATT
The DNA here is from genome assembly GCF_014861395.1 of Psychrobacter sp. FME13. Classification (GTDB taxonomy): domain Bacteria; phylum Pseudomonadota; class Gammaproteobacteria; order Pseudomonadales; family Moraxellaceae; genus Psychrobacter. The sequence goes on from NZ_RRYV01000036.1 coordinate 644, forward strand.
CAACGATATTGGCAAGTGTACCAGTCAATACTTGCTGATTAGGCATACTGGCATTGGATACGATGGCAATAGGTGTATCGCTACTACGTCCAGCACCAACCAAGCCCTCGGTCAAACGAGGCAAAGAGTGCAGACCCATATAAAACACAACCGTCTCATCGGTGTTCAAAAAGCTCTGAAAGTTGTTGTTTGGCGCGCCAGCCTTTAAAAACCCAGTAACAAAGCGGACCGATTGCGAGTGATCACGATGAGTAAGTGGAATCCCTGCATAGCTGGCCGCTGCATTGGCAGCAGTAATGCCTGGCACGACTTGATAAGGGATGCCATGTGCTCGCAAACTTTCAATCTCTTCGCCGCCACGTCCAAAGATAAACGGGTCGCCACCTTTTAGACGAACCACTCGGCGACCTTCTTTGGCACTATTTACCAACAGCTCATTGATACCGAGCTGAGCGACCGCATGGTTGCTGCGTTTTTTACCGACAAACACTTTATCCGAATCACGGCGGCATAAATCTAACACTTGCGGTGAGACTAATGCATCATAATAGACAATATCTGCTTGCTGCATCAGGCGTAGCGCTTTGAATGTTAATAACTCTGGATCGCCAGGCCCTGCACCCACGATATAGACTTCACCAACTGGAGTACTAGCATCCAAAGAGGTTGGGTTGTCGATCACAGGAGCGGCTGTCACAGCAGTGTCGATCGGTGATTCATGAGCACTGGCAATATGAGCGGCAGTGCTATCTAAGTCGGCTTGTAGCTGCTCAGTAGCTTGAGATTCATTACCAGCAAACATTAGCTCGCTAACTTTGCCTTCAAATGCCCGCTCCCAAAATTGTCGACGTCCGGTCAGTGTAGGAATCTTGGCTTTTACTTCAGTGCGAAATTCGCCAGCTAGTTTGGCTAATTTGCCATAACCTTGTGGGATTAACGTTTCAAGGCGTGCCCGTAACAGGCGTGCTAATACTGGTGCTTTACCGTTAGATGAGATGCCAATCACAATTGGATTGCGGTCAACGATAGCGGGAAAGATGAAATCGCATAGAGGCGGAGTATCGACGACGTTCACCGGAATATTAAGATCAGTGGCATCTGCATGAATCTGATGGTTTAGGGGTTCGTTATCAGTTGCTGCAATAATGATTCGTGCGCCTGACATATGACTTTTATCATAATTTTCATAAATCAGTGTATGCTTGCTATTAGATAGTAACGCTTGCAGTTCATCACAAATATCGGGCGCTAACACCGTAATAGAGGCACCGGCACGGCTGAGTAAATCGGCTTTACGCAACGCTACATCACCGCCACCAACGATAAGCACTTTACGGTCTTCTAGTTTAAAAAATAGCGGAAAAGTATTCATAGCATTACCAATCATTCATTTAATGTAAGATATACAGCTATTATGAGGTATCACGCGCAACGTCTCACGCAGTGAATTGGCATTAGTATATTCGTTTTTGTCATGTTGGTGGGGTTTTTTTGCGAGAAAGGGAATAGATGACTTAATAGGATGTTCATATAGCGTGATGCTTAGCAATAAAAGGCAGTATAAGACAAAAAATAAATAGGATAGCCAAAGTGATATAACAGTGATATAGCTAAGCACTTTGACCATAATATTTATAAAATATTCGCAATAATATATGGAGTATTTTGCCAAAGCCTACTCAAACTCACTGAGCATTTTAGTCATACGTGCATCTTTTTGTTGCCAGATGTCTTCTAGCCAATCAAACATCATTTTTTTCGTGGCTTCATCACGGTCATAACCACCATCCATAATTGCGGAAAATAACTCATCGGGTATCTTTAAGCGAGTCACATCTACACCCAAGCGACGGATATTGCCTTTCCATAAGTCATCATAGTCAGGCGTCCCATCTGGATATACGATCGTGATATCTAAGATTGAATCCAATTGATCACCTAATGCATTGATCGCCAATGACAGACCACCAGCACGTGGTTTTAATAGGTGTTGATAAGGTGAGTCTTGCTTATCATGTTTTTCTTTGGTGAAGCGCGTACCTTCCAAATAATTAAGTAGTGCAAAAGGCTTGTCTTTTAATTGACGACACGCACGTTTGGCTTCGATTAAATTTTGTTTTTTAAGCTCTGGATTTTTTGCTATTGCTTTAGAAGAAAAGCGCTTCATCATCGGAAAGTCTAAGAAGTAAAAGGCTTGACCGATAACAGGAATATAAATCAAATTAAACTTAGTAAAGAACCGTGTCAAAGGCAATCTACCTTGGCTAATGTATTGCACAATACTGGTATCCACCCAAGATTGATGATTGCTCACGAGTAGATATTGTTTGTCCTCACTTAAATCATTCGGCATATTGATACGCCAGTCTTTGTGAGGTAGCGCATGATTGATTACAGCGTTATTACTGTTAATCCAATATTTAGTAATTGCAATGAGTGCATCATCAGCGTATTTTGACTTGGTCAATACTTTGGTCGCGCCCAACGTCCAAATAGGTATACCAACGAAGACACTATTGGCAGTGAGGACGCTAGCACCAGTCAAAAAAGAAGCAGCTTTTCCGACAGGAGGTAATTTATCATGGAGCTTTTCGTAGAGTGAGTTATTTTTTTTTATAGAGGGCATAACTAATATCCATATTAATGAGTACGGTAAAACTATCACCAATCTTGAGTAGTACAGTGAGCGCGACTACTCACAAAGATGGTATTTTCGTTCATGGTTTGACTTTAAAGGGTGAGCGTCGTGCATTTATTATGCGCAGCCCTCAAAGGTAAGGCATAGAATAACCCAATGTTATACCATAAGACGTTAAAAAAACGTTATTTATTCAATTGAATGCATTTTAATATATTTTAAGGTGATTATCATACTAGTACGTTTATTGATATCATGGATGAATATAGCAATGAGTTTTTTCACGAGTCGGTAGTTGATATGATAGTAGCGTCAGTCTGAGGTGTTAAAAACTATTTTACGTGGCAGCATACTGGCCTTAGCCTCTGCTTTATTTGGAATCCTTTTGTTATTGGCTTTTGTGCTGACTCATTATATGAGCTGGCCAGTTTTTGGGATTTATCGCTACGATGTTTTATTAGCATATGCCTTAATTGTTCAAGCGCTTTTGGTGTGCTTAAAGTTAGAAGCACCTCGTGAAGTATGGGTCATTGCTATTTTTCATATTATTGCCATGGCAATGGAGCTGTTTTTGACCCATCCCAAAATCGGCTCTTGGTGCTATCCTGAGCAAGCGATTTTTAGAATTGCCAATGTGCCGCTTTTTGCAGGTTTTATGTATTCGGCGGTAGGCAGTTTTTTAGCGCGTGGGTTAAGGCTGTTTAACGTGTCTTTTACCAATTTGCCAAATTTAGTATGGGTGATTTTATTGGTTGTTTCATCTTATGCTAACTTTTTTACTAAATTCTTTGTACCTGATATTCGCAATGTGCTGTTCGTAGCTTCACTCATCTTATTCTGGAAAACCAAAATATTTTTTCAAATTAATAGTGAGAATAATTTGCAGGCAGGTAGTGCCAAGCAATACCAATTACCATTTTTACCATTACTATTGTTTCTCGCATTTCTGGTTTGGTTAGCAGAGAATATTGCTACTTTTGCTAATATTTGGCGTTATCCTTCACAAGTGGGCTCATGGCAAATGGTCGGTTGGGGTAAGCTGGGTTCTTGGTACTTATTACTGATATTGAGCCTAGTATTGGTGTTGGCGGTCATGGGTAAACGCGATGCTAAAGGGAGTTGGCAACTGATTTAATCATGAAAAGTGAAATGGGCGAAAATAACAGTACTTATTATTTTAAAATTGAATGGGCGATAAGCATAAAAAAGGCCCTTTCTTGAATCCAAGAAAGGGCCTTTTTTATTCATAAACAGCTAGGGCGTGTCCTCATTTTAAAAATGGTGATAAAAATGAGATAAATTGCCGTCAAACAAGGAAAATAGCGCAGATAATATCGAGATATTAGTCAGCTATTTGACACCGTTTGGCAAGATTTAGCTATTTTTAACCCACTTAGATAACTATCGATTGAATTGAGGATATGCCCTAGTATTATAGCTGAGTATGCAAACCACACTCACGGCTTTCTTCTACTTTAGTTGGATCAAAATAATCAAACTCGTTTGGTAGGTTGTTTTCTTCAAGATAACCATCTAGATCAACATCGGTTTTTTCAAATAATGGAGCGACTTTTAACACGCCATCTTTTGATAGGCTAAGCACATCAAGGCCTTGACGGAACTCTGTTTGATCTTTACGAATCGCATTGAACCATACGTCAGGTTTCAGCTCATCTAAAGCGCGGCGGAATGGCTCAAGTTTTACTTGGTCAGTAAACTCACCATGCTGTGGGTTATCAATACCCGGGATACCGTTCATGGTTGCATCACGATGTGCCGCTGTTTGTTTAGGTATATAAGTCACAACGTTTAGGTTAAGGTCACGAATCACTTTATTAGCGAACTGATACGTCGCATCAGTATTATAGCCTGAGTCTACCCATAGTACGGTGATGTCAGGACGCTGCTTAGCAACCAAATGCAGGATTGCTGACTCATACGGACGAAAGTTAGTCGTGATGATTGGGTTTTTTGCTTGAGTCAGTGCCCATGCCACGATTTCTTCTGGTGATTTACCTTGCAGGTCTTGATTGGCTTGGTCGATATTTAGATTTGGGTGTAATTGGCTCATGGTATATTCCTTAAATGGGATTGATTTGATAAAAGGGTTTAGCACAGGCCCTCAATGTAAACAGCAAACTTTGAGTCGGCTGAAAACGAGGGCATGCTGTAGTAAAAGTTTAAGTTAGTTAAACACCTGCAAACATCGGTAATGCTGCGGCATCTCGACCGCCATAGCTGCTGGCAAGCGCATTGAATGCTTGACGAATATCAGAAATAGATTGCATGTCGTGCTCACTAAGCACAAAGCTGTCGACGCCTACGCGTAATAAATAGGCAATTTGATCACGGCCAAAATCACCAGTAACGCGAATCTCGCCTTGATAGCCAATTTGGCGTAAGGTTTGCGCGAAGCTAAAGTTACGTCCATCAGCGAACTTTGGCACATGTATGACGATAAGCGTCTGCGTTAATAGCAGCTCACTTAACGCTATTAACGCATCTGTGTCTGTATCAGCAGTCACCCATAATCCAGTATGACTGCTATGCTGGATTATCAGCTCATACACTTCTTTGACTAAGCCAACTCCTAGCGTGCCTGAAGCATCTAACAAATCAGCAAGTGGCACTAGCACATCAGGTTTTTCTTGTCGTTGTAAGAGCTCAAGTAAAGTAAGGTCTACAGAGGCGATTCCATCTGGTAGTGTCTCAGTGGTCAATACATGCCAGCTGTCCTGATGACTAATATCGACACCCTGACTATCCAAAATATGGTGATTAGCCATAGACCTTCTCCTTAAATGGATCAATACCGACACGCTCAACCAACTCACCAAAGCTTTCTACGTCGTTATCAGTGGTAGCACGTAGATCAACATAGACATCAACGATCTTTTGAATTGTGTCAGCAACTGCTTCCGTAGGTACGGATCGACCGAGTATCTTGCCAAGCTTGGCATTGTCGCTAGAGTTGCCGCCAAGGCTAATCTGATACCAGTTTTCTCCCTTTTTATCGACACCCAAAATACCGATATCGCCAGTATGATGATGGGCACAGGCATTGATACAGCCCGACATATTGAGACGGATATCGCCAAGATCATAGAGATAGTCAAGGTCGACAAACTGCTTTTCTATTTGTTCAGCGATGTTGTGGGTAGTGGCATTAGCAAGTGAGCAATAATCCCAACCTGGACAAACAATCATATCCGTGAGGGTGTTAATATTGGCACGAGCTAAATTCAGCGCTTTTAGTTGTTGCCACAACTCGTACAACTCATTGGTTTGTACATCAGCAAATACTAGGTTTTGTTGGTAAGTGCCGCGCAATTCACCAAAGCTATGTTTGTCTGCAAGGTCAGCCAACGCGTCCATCTGTGACTCACTGACATCGCCTGACGGTACGTATTTACCATCAACCAACCCTGCTTTCAAAGAAACTACTACTGCACGGTATCCATTGACTTTGTGTGCGACAGTATTTTGTTTATACCAATTGGCAAAGTCTTTATCAGCGCTCAATTGCTGCTGTAAATCAGACTGAACTTGTAGCGCATCGAAGTCCGCATAATCAGGCTCACTGAAAAAGCCCATGGCGGTTTCAAAATTTGCATCAGTCAGTGTCAACGGCCCGTCTTTGGTATGCGCTTCCCACTCAGCATTGACCAATTTAGCAAATGCAGGTCCACCTAAGGTATCGACCAATATTTTGATACGTGATCTATATTTACTGCCTTTATCACGGCGACCATGCAGATTATAAACACGTAATATAGCGTCTAAATAACTGAGTAGATGCTCACGTGGCAAAAACTTATTGATAACTTTACCAAGCACTGGGATACGGCCAAGTCCGCCGCCAACCAATACTTCAAAACCAATCTCGTCATCCTCATTTTTCTTCAAGTGCAAACCAACATCATGCACTTGCGTCGCTGCGCGATCTGTCTCTGTACCGATAACGGCAATCTTAAATTTACGTGGTAAAAAAGCAAATTCAGGATGGAACGTAGACCACTGACGAATAATCTCGCAATAAGGACGTGGATCCGCAATCTCTTCTTTATGGATACCAGCATAAGGGTCAGTGGTGGTATTGCGAATACAGTTGCCAGATGTTTGAATAGCATGCATCTGTACCGATGCCAATTCTGCCAAGATATCTGGCACTTCTTCTAGTTTTGGCCAATTCAACTGGATATTGGTACGGGTCGTGAAGTGTCCATAACCTCTATCATATTTACGAGTAATTTCTGCTAGTTTGCGCAGTTGGTAACTGGCTAGTAAGCCGTAAGGAATGGCGATACGTAACATCGGCGCATAGCGCTGAATATAAAGACCATTCTGCAAACGCAGTGGCAAAAACTGTTCTTCTGGCAGCTCGCCTGCCAAAAACCGTTCGGTTTGATCGCGAAACTGAGCGACTCGTTCCTCTACTAAGTTTTGGTCAGCGTAGTTATATTGATACATGACGTAATCTCAAATTTGTTTTTAGACTTAAAAGCAGCGACGAAAATGATTTGCGTGTGTAATAGGTTTATTGCCGTTCGCAATGCGCACAATTCAGCTTTACATCATATAAGCTTGCGCTTAAAAACATAAATTCCTTTAAGACATATCCATATCCAAACACAGCATAAATTTTCATAACGAAAGTTAGGTAGCCTATGCTTATCAAATTTAAAGCGCAATGCCACAACCATTTCTTAAGCCACTTCTTACTTTCTCAGCACTATTTTTGAGGTTTTAAAACGACTATGACAGCTTCTATTATTAATAATCAGCCATCAAAACTTGTTCCGCCACACGGTAGCAATGAATTAAAGCCGTTACTACTAAGAGGGGATGCTCGCGATGAAGCGATTACGCTTGCCAGCACATTACCGACGATCACCTTAAGCTCTCGTGAGCGTGGTGATTTAATTATGTTTGGTATTGGTGGTTTTACACCGTTGAATGGCTTTATGAATCAAGCGGATTGGCAAGGCGTGGTTGACAACATGCGCTTGCAAAGTGGTGACAACGCAGGCTTGTTTTGGCCGATTCCTATTACGTTGTCAGCACCTAAAGCGACTGCTGACAGCCTTAACTCAGGTGACAAAGTGGCACTGGTCGCTGAAGATGGTGAAGTGATGGGCATCTTAACTGTGGAAGAGACTTACACCATCGACAAAACGCATGAGTGTCAGCAAGTATTTACCACAACAGATTCAGAGCATCCAGGTGTTCAACAAGTATTGAACCAAGACGATGTCAATATCGCAGGTAGCGTAGAAGTACTCAGCGAAGGCGAGTTTCCAACATTATATCCTGAAATTTATAAAACGCCCGCTGAAACACGCGAAATTTTGGATGCCAAAGGCTGGAAAACGGTTGCGGCATTCCAAACACGTAACCCAATGCACCGTTCACACGAATACCTTGCCAAAATTGCCATCGAAATTTGTGATGGGGTCTTAGTACACTCTTTGCTCGGCGCGTTAAAGCCTGGTGATATCCCAGCAGAAGTGCGTCAAGAAGCAATTAAGACCTTAATCGATAACTACTTCCAACAAGATACTGTTATTCAAGCGGGTTATCCACTAGACATGCGTTATGCCGGACCTCGCGAAGCATTGTTACATGCTGTATTCCGTCAAAATTATGGTTGTAGCCATCTTATTGTAGGTCGTGACCATGCTGGTGTTGGTGATTACTATGGTGCCTTTGACGCGCAGGCCATTTTTGATAAAGTCGGCAAAGATGACCTCATCACCCAACCATTAAAAATTGGCTGGACCTTTTGGTGTAATGCTTGTAATGCGATGGCCTCTGACAAAACTTGCCCGCATGACGCCTCTGAGCATGTCAAAGTATCGGGGACTAAGCTGCGTAAAGCCCTATCAGAAGATGAAGAAGTGCCAGATAATTTTAGTCGCCCAGAAGTGCTACAGATATTGCGTAATTACTATGCTGGTATCGCAAAAGAAGAACGTGCCGAGGTGAAATTAACGGGAGCATCTGCGGTATAAGTATTATAAAAACATTATAAAAAGTTAATAAAAAAGGTGTCGGGCTTATCGTCTGGCACCTTTTTTATGTTTACAATTTCTTACCTGTTTCAGGTATAGGCTAGGGCGGGTTAAATATTCCAAACATTAGGGCTGTGGATCGCCAAAATCGCTTATGCCAAGTTAAACACTTGATAAGCGAATTCGTCACTAAGAGTCTAGCACACAAACTGCTAGCATATCTTTTATTATCCATCGGGCAAAATCCAAAATATTTAAAGCTTCAATACTAATAATAGAGCAATCAATATTTGGTTAGTACCCTATCATTTATTAAGAAGAAACATATGCGATCACAGGTATCTAATATCAGTTTAAAAGTTGGTAGTGCATGGGCAGTCGCCTTACTGATAACAGGCTGTAGTCCTACTGAAGCCACGCAACAAGACACACCGACAGCGGGAGACTCGCAGGATATCAGCTTACTGAATGTCTCTTATGATGTATCACGTGACTTTTATAAAGACTACAACACTCTATTCAGTGCAAGTTATGAAAAAGAGCATCCAGGTAGTAAGGTCAAGGTCAATCAATCACATGGTGGCTCAAGTAAGCAAGCGCTGTCTATTGCTAATGGTTTGCAAGCAGATATGGCAACCTTAAACCAAGAAAGCGATATGAATCTGTTGGTAGAAAAAGGGCTGGTAGCCACTGATTGGAAGCAGGCGTTCCCGAATAATGCAGTGCCTTATACCAGTACCATGGTGCTATTGGTACGTAGCGGCAACCCAAAAAACATCAAAGACTGGTCGGACTTGGCACGCAATGATATCGATGTGGTCATACCGAACCCAAAAACCAGTGGCACAGCGCGTTATGCTTTCTTAGGAGCGTATGGTTATGGTTTGCATCAATTTAAAGAAAGTGTGGAAGCTCCAGCCAAAACTGATGACTTCATCAAAAAACTATTAGCAAATGTGGTCACTTATGACAATGGTGCGCGTGCAGCGACGACCAGTTTTACCCAACGCGGGCTAGGGGATGTGCTCGTCACAACTGAAAATGAGGCAAATTTGGCTGCTAGGCAGTTTGCTAAAGGCCAAGTCGATATTGTGTATCCAAGCTACTCTATAGTAATTGCTAATCCAGTGGCAGTCGTGACCGGTGTTACGGATAAAAGCGGTAAGACAGATGCCGCAAGTGCTTACTTACAAGGTCTGTGGGATGTGCCTGCTCAGCAGCTCATGGCAGAGATGTACATGCGCCCTAGTAATGCAGAAGTACTGGCTGCTCATAAAGACACATTGCCTGAAATTGCAACTTTCGACCCAGTATCTGTTTTTGGTACTTGGACGCAGATTATGGATACGTTCTTTATCGATGGTGGCCGCTTTGATCAGCTGGCTCGCGTAGAAAAATAGCTTTTTAACACTCATTTGACTGGCTGACTGTCGAATAATAGGCGCTGCAAGCGTTTGTGTTTTTGACGCTTCATCAACAGTATTTTTAGTGGCTCCTGAAAATAAATTGACAAGTTTGTAGTTATCGCCTAGTTATTCCGTTTTGGCAATAACATACGCATATTCATCATTAAACATAATAAGATGGCACTGTTAGCATACTTGCATTACTTAACAAATATTTTTGAGGGATTTATGACACACGCAGCTGGTTATCAACAAAAAAGTAAAAAACTGAATGTTTTGAGCATTGCAGGCGTTGCATTAACGTTGGGTTTGGCTGGTTGTAGCAATGGCGATACGACTGCCAATGCGGACGGCGCAGCCGCGACAGAAGGGCAAGATATCGAGTTGCTGAATGTCTCTTATGATGTGGCCCGTGATTTTTATAAAGACTACAATCCGTTATTCGTTGAACACTATAAAGCTGAAAACCCAGACAGTAATATCCTAATCAAACAGTCACATGGTGGCTCAAGCAAGCAGGCACTGTCTGTTGCTAACGGTTTACAGGCGGATGTGGCCACGATGAACCAAGGATCTGATATTGAGCTGCTTGAGAAAGAAGGCTTGGTTGAGTCAGATTGGGAAAGTAAATTCCCTGATAATGCAGTGCCTTTTACCAGTACTATCGTGTTTTTGGTACGTAAAGGTAACCCAGAAGGCATTAACGACTGGGAAGATTTGACCAAAGATGGTCTTGAGATTGTCATGGCTAACCCAAAAGTGACGGGTAATGGTCGTTATGCATTCTTAGGTGCGTATGGCTATGGTTTGCATGCCTTTAATCAAGATGAAGCAAAAGCTAAAGGCTATGTCAAAGACATGCTAAAAAATGTCAAAGTCTATGAAAATGGCGGCCGTGCTGCCACAACGACATTCGTTCAGCGTGGTATCGGTGACGTCTTAGTAACCTTTGAAAATGAAGCCAACCTTGCAGCGACCGATTTTGGTGCGGGTCAAGTCGATATCGTTTATCCAAAATACTCTATCAAGTCAGAAAGCCCAGTGGCTGTTGTCAAAGCTGTGACAGACAAAAAAGGTACAACAGACGCCGCAAAAGCGTATCTTGATTACCTATGGAGCGAGCCTGCTCAGCAATTGGCAGCCGATCTTTATCTACGTCCTAGTGTACAAAGCGTACTAGAGAAAAACGGTGACAAATTACCACCAGTTGAAACTTTCCGTCCGAATGACGCCTTTGGGTCATGGGATGACATCATGGGTACTTACTTCAGTGATGGCGGCGTGTTCGATCAATTGGCTATCAATGCACCGCAGTAGCAATTGACTAAGATTGCTCATTTATTCAAAGCAGTGACTTTACTACCAGTTAGGTGATGTGGTCATTTAGGAAAACTTCATAAAGGACATGGTCGTACGCACTGTGTCCTTTATACCGTAAGCATCTTAATAATAAGTTCGATATAACATGGTCTTACGATAAGTACCATCAGTTAGGCAACAGGACATCACTATGAGTGCAACATCTTCTTCTGCCAGTAAAGCCCCTGCTAAGAAAGGTTGGCTAACACGCTTGCGTCAACGCAATGTACTGCCAGGTTTCGGTCTGAGCATGGGCATTACTGTTTTTAGCTTATCGCTATTGGTGGTGTTGCCGTTTGCGATGATGGCTTATACGACAACGCAAATGGGTTGGAGTGGCTTTTGGGAGACCATCAGCCAGCCGCAAGTGACGGCTGCTATCAAGCTGAGCTTATGGATGTCTTTTTTAGCCATGCTTACTAACATGGTGTTTGGTACCTTGGTTGCTTGGGTGCTCGTACGTTATGAGTTTTGGGGTAAGTCTTTAATTAATGCCTTGGTCGACCTGCCATTTGCCTTACCAACAGCGGTTACTGGTATCTCGCTTGCTACGCTTTATGCTCCCAATGGGTTGATGGGTCAATGGTTTGCTAAGTTTGATATTCAAGTGGCGTTTACGCCACTGGGTATTTGGTTGGCGTTGGTCGTAGTCAGCTTTCCCTTTATCGTCCGTGCTGTGCAGCCGGTACTCGCTGAGCTATCAGTTGAGTTTGAGGAAGCGGCTGCCGTGCTAGGCGCCAATCGCTTAACCACCTTTCGTAAAGTAATTTTACCGGAGTTGTTACCAGCATTATTAATGGGTGCAGGTATGATGTTTGCTCGTGCCACTGGCGAATATGGCTCGGTGATTTTTATCGCAGGTAATATTCCGATGCAGTCTGAGATTTTACCGTTGATTATCATCAGCAAGCTTGAGCAGTTTGATATTCAAGGCGCCTCTGCTGTCGCACTATTTATGCTGCTTATCTCATTTGTGATTCTGTTAACCATTAATATCGTACAGTGGAAGCTGTCACGCCGTGTAGGAGCACGCTAATATGCAAATATCTAATAGCTACGACTACCAGAGTAACGCAGCCACCAAAGATGCACCATGGATACGTCGTATCTTTATCGTTATTGCCGTACTATTTATGGTAGTGATGTTAGTGATCCCTTTATTGGCGGTGTTTTACGAAGCCTTTAAGGGTGGCTGGCAGTTGTATATTGCCTCACTTGTCGATCCAGAGGCACTACAAGCCATTAAGCTAACATTGATTACTGCGGCCATTGTTTTACCGATTAATATGGTGATGGGTATCGCGATTGCATGGTTGGTCACTCGCTATCAGTTTAAAGGTAAGCAGTTGGTTACCACGTTACTTGATTTGCCATTTTCTGTTTCACCAGTGGTTGCAGGCTTGATGTTCATATTGCTATTTGGACTCAACTCTACGGTTGGTGGCTGGCTTGAGAGTATGGGGTTCCAAATCATTTATGCGGTTCCTGGTATTGTATTAGCGACATTATTTGTCACATTCCCGTTTGTCGCACGTGAGTTGATACCGCTGATGCAAACTCAAGGTGATAGTGAAGAGCAAGCAGCACTCACATTGGGCGCTTCTGGTTGGCAGACTTTTTGGCATGTGACGTTGCCAAATATTAAATGGGCACTGCTATATGGCCTAATTTTGACCAATGCGCGGGCGATGGGTGAGTTTGGTGCAGTCAGCGTCGTATCAGGTCATATTCGGGGCGAGACCAACACCATGCCACTACTGGTTGAGATTGCTTACAATGATTACAACTTTACAGCCGCTTTCGCTTTATCTAGTTTACTTGCTGCATTGGCATTGATTACGCTGCTTATCCAGCAAATCATGACTAAACTACAAGAGCGTAAGTTTGCCAAATCTGGGCGATTGGATAATATACCTGAGATATCATTAAGTACTGAGACAACGGTTACAGACAAGGTATAAGTGAGACATTACTGTTTATTGGTAACGCATGACTGACATAAATGGTCACTAAAATATATATAAGAGACATCATTATGAGCATCGAAATTCGCAACATCAATAAAAAATTTGGTGATTTTACAGCCTTAGATAATATCAATATCACCGTACCAACTGGCAAGCTAACGACATTACTAGGACCGTCGGGCTGTGGCAAAACCACTTTGCTGCGTATCATTGCAGGTCTTGAGTATGCTGACTCTGGGCAGGTGTTGTTTGATGAGTTAGATGTGACGAACACGCCTGTACAAAAACGTCACATCGGCTTTATGTTTCAACATTATGCGCTGTTTCGTCACAAAAATATCGCTGATAATGTCGCGTTTGGTCTCACTTTGCTGCCAAAGAATGAGCGACCAAGCAAAGCTGATATTAATAAGCGTGTGGCAGAGCTATTAGAGTTAGTGCAGCTGCCACAGATTGCCAATGCTTATCCACACCAATTATCAGGTGGTCAGCGTCAGAGAATTGCACTGGCACGTGCACTTGCAGTAAAGCCGAAATTATTATTGCTTGATGAGCCGTTTGGTGCACTAGACGCTAAAGTTCGTAAGGAGCTACGTACGTGGTTAAAAAATATCCACCATGAGCTGGGTATTACTAGCATTATGGTTACTCATGATCAAGAAGAGGCGCGTGCAGTATCTGATGAGATTGTCGTTATGAATCAAGGGCGAGTGGAGCAGGTAGGGACATCAGAAGAGCTGATACATCAACCAGCTAGCACCTTTATTAGTGAGTTTTTAGATTTGGTTTAAATAGTCGACATACTTCATTAGAAATAAAAAAAGACCTATGATAAATAGGTCTTTTTTTGTAGGGTATGTCTGAATATTCTTAATACGAAACATCGTTAACCAGGCTTTGGCATGGCAATATCTTTAGTAGATATTTGCTCATAGGTAATATCTAAAATTTCTTGACACCATTCTGGTAAGTCATCGGACACTTCATACCACATCCATGTACCATCTCGTACACAGCTTAAAATACCCAGTTCTTTCAAATGATTTAAATGACGTGATATCGTTGGTTGTGGCTGATCTAGTATCTCTACTAACTCTCCCACGCAGCGTGATTCTTTTTTAAATAAAATTTGAAATATTTTTAAGCGGGTCGGGTCAGATAAGACTTTAAACAGCTCAATAGGTCGTAACGTAAAATTATTGTCAGACATAGTATGATCCCTATAGGGCTTTTGTTAATAGAAGTTAAATATAACAGTAGTTGTGCATAAAATCGATTAAAAAGTGAGCTAAATTACAGTTTATCGTTAATTTACTACCTTTCATCTATATCATAACATACATATTTATATTCGTTTAGATAGATTAAAGGATGCAATATCCTTGCCAATTATGCAGAATTCCTTAAAAAAACATTTAAATACTATTGAAAATGATAATAGTTATCGTTATGATAGGTCAATCAATAAAGATGATTGATTGGTTGTCCAGTGACGAAAATTAAGTTGCATAAGATGATGATTATCAACTCTTTAAACTGACTGACAGTCAAATAGTTATTGAATAGTGATGTTCATAGGAGCCAGTTCATGTACGTATGTATTTGCAATGACGTAAAAGAAAAGCAAATTCAGGCAGCGATTGCGTCAGGCATCGATACGCTTGATGGTCTAAAAGATACGCTAGATGTGGCAACTTGTTGTGGCTGCTGTGAGCCTATGGTCAATGACTACTTAGATGAACATCATGCCAAGCTTGATGAATTAGCGTACGCTGTTTAAGCATTAATAGCTCATCTCGTTTCTATTCTGTTTTACCATTCTCAATTTTCTATCATTCTCAATGTAGATGCCACCCGAACTCATATTGACATAAATACCACTAATTACTTACTCTATCTACCATGGATAGGGTAAGATTCTTAGTGTTGATGCGCTTATTTTTAATAAAATGGATATTGTTGACAGCAGCCACTTAGGTGCCATTAATTGACACATTTATATATTTAATAGCGTCAAAATATCCAAATATTGTCATAAGAATAAGCCGTGCATTCCATTCAAACGATAGCCCTCCACATGGGCTAAAATAGTTTATGTTGTCATTTTTAAGTCACACGATATATAGTCAAAGCCCTCTAAAATGAATACAAGTCATCTAAACGCAGATTGTACAAGTAGTACATCTTGTGAGAGTAACGCCGTAGCCATTTAATAATTATCTAACGATATATAATGACATGATCTAGCCAGTTATTATTCTCGACTAGCATCTTGTTCTCAACTAGCATCTTATTCTCAACTAGCATCTTATTCTTAGTTCATAATGTTACAAGCTGGATAACAGCCTGTATGCTATTATGTGTCTCTAATATTGCAATAAATTCTGTTGATTTTGATACTAAGTAATTGGTTTGTTGATCAGACTGTCCTGATGTAGGTCATTTTGATTGTAAGACGATATACAAGGTAGATATAGAGGAGTACACGTTATGATAGGCAGCCAAAAAGTCATTGATTATTTAAACTTTTTGTTAGGTGGTGAGCTTGCAGCTCGCGACCAATATTTTATACATTCTGAAATGTATGCTGAATGGCATTACGGTAAACTTTATGAGCGTATTCATCATGAAATGGCAGATGAGACACTACATGCCCAAGCCATTATTCGCCGTATCTTAATGCTGAGTGGCACGCCAAAAATGACTGTTGATACCATCAACATTGGCTCTACTGTCCCTGAAATGCTACAGCTAGATTTGGACTTAGAGTACAAGGTACAACAACACCTAAAAGACGGCATCGCTATCTGCGAAGCAGAGCATGACTATGTGACACGTGAAATGTTGGTTGAGCAGTTAAAAGACACTGAAGAAGATCACGCTCATTGGCTCGAACAGCAATTGCGCCTTATTAACATGATTAGTCTACCTAATTATCTACAAAGCCAAATGGCTGAAGTGACTCCTAATCTTATTTAACACTACGCTAGATGCGTATATAAATAAGAATAAGCTCAAACAACACATATGGAGAAAGATAATGAAAAGTAATAAAGAGGTTATTCGTGCTTTAAATAAAGTGCTTGGACAGTCGTTGATCGCTATCAACCAGTATTTTTTACATGCTCGTATCGCACGTCATTGGGGATTAGAAGCCCTCAATGAAAGTTTTTACAAACAATCTATTGCTGAGATGAAATGGTCTGATGATTTGATTGCACGGATTTTATTGCTAGGCGGTTTACCGAATTTGCAAGATTATGGCAAAATATTTATCGGTGAAGATGTGGCTGAAACGATTGACTGCAACTTACGTTTAGAAAAACAGAAGTTTGCTATCCTTACTGATGCTATCACGTTATGTGAGACAGAGTCTGACTATGTTTCTCGCCAGCTATTGGTTACCTTAAAAGATGGTAATGAAGAGTATGAAGACTGGTTAGATACACAAGAGGATTTGATTGAAAGCGTTGGGATAGAACGATACATCCAATCACAAATGAATGATGATGACGCGCCTTAAGTTGATGTGATTAATAAACAGAACATATTCTCTAAACTTGCCAGCTTGTGATTGGTTATATACCAAAACATAAGCTGGCATTTTTATGCCCAATGTTTTGTACCTAACATTTGAGAGGCTCTACTTGACCAAATCATACTTAATATAGACCACGACCATCTTCAGGTTTTAGCCGTAAAAAATACAATCCTGAAAGAATGGTTAAGACACCAAGTATCCAGTAGGTGGCTTGAAAAGCAACCAATGTATCTAGCGAAAATCGATCACGCAATAAATTAAGTACGGCTGCGCCGAAAGCAATACCGAAACTGATCGCTAGCTGTTGATTAACAGCCATTAAACTGTTACCACTGCTGGTCTGTGTACCATGAAGATCGCCAATAGTAATGGTATTCATCGCGCTGAACTGCATGGAGTTACAAGCACCCATAATTGTCAATATAGGTATAAACCAAAGCCACTGTGAAGGGTCATCAAACTGCGCCAACACAATGATAAGCGTGCCCATAAAAAACGTGTTATAAACCAAAACAGTGCGATAGCTATAACGTTGAATAATTTTACTAACCCAAGGTTTGATACCCATAGCACCAACTGCAATTGGAGCAAGCAACCAGCCTGCCCGTGAAGGTGAGTATTCAAATACCACTTGTAATAGTAACGGCAGTAAAAAGGGAACAGAACTGATACCGAGGCGTGTGAATAAATTACCTGTAATACCAATTCGGAAAGTGCGAATATCAAACAGAGTCAATGGAAATAGTGGTGCAGATCTTCGTTTGGCGTGCCATACATAAGCAGCTATCAGCATACTCGCTCCCAAAGCAAGTAATAACCCATAGATACCTCGGCCTGTTTGCGAACCAAACTCTACTGCAAGCGTAAATCCACAAGCCGCCGCTGCGAATAATGCAAACCCCGCCCAATCCAGTCGTTTAGTATCCTCAAATAATGCCGGCACGAGTTTTTTACCCATGATAAGACCGGCAATACCCATCGGGATGTTGATTAAAAATATCCAGTGCCAACTGGTATATTGTACGATATAACCACCCAATACTGGCCCTACTAACGGGGCAACCAATGCTGGTATCACCGCAAAGTTCATGACTGTTAAGAGCTTATTGCGTGGATAGGACTTAACCAATATCAACCGAGCAACGGGAGTCATCATCGCACCGCCAATACCTTGTACAATGCGCGAGCCAATCAAAAAATCTAACGTCGACGATGCAGCACATAGTAACGAGCCAATACAGAACAGAATAATTGCATATAAAAATACGCGGCGAGTACCATATTTATCGGCTAGAAAACCACTGATAGGAATAAATATTGCTAAAGTGAGCGCATAACTGATGACCGCCCATTGCATCTTTAATGGCGATTCACCTAACGCCTGCGCCATTTGCGGTAATGACGTATTTAAAATAGTGGCGTCCAAAATTTGCATGAATAGTGCGACCGCTAGCACATAGGGTAGGTACTTTTCTTGCATTGGAGTCAGGGTGATTTTAGACTCATTTTTATTAAGCATAGTAGACATAAATCATATTTTAGTCGATTTGATCGATTGTTAGTCGAAAGCGTTATGGGGTATGTGGAGTAAATTATTTTTAGTTAATTATGTTCGATTAACTATGTTCAATTAAGAGTATTTGAGTAGTGTAGAAACCAGATTGGCTAAAATGAATGCCAATCATCCACAAAAAAATGACTAATGGTAAGATTAAGGTCTGCTGAACATTCAAATTTGAATGTTCAACAGACCTTAGATAAAGTCATTTTACGCACTTTTATTTGTTATTATCTTGTATAATTATTACTCGACAATTTTTCTAAATTAATATAATAGTCATATTTATATCGTTTACATTTTACGATGTAGCTGTTCTCGAGTATGTAATCATATGTATAAACGACAGTCCGTTGCACTCATTGTAACATTGATAGTTGTCACACTTTTAGTATTAATGATCAGTGATGATGAAACTGGCAACCCCGCTGCCACCACCAACGACAGCTATTCTGCTGACAATACAGTAAACGGTACTCATATTCTGACAGATGGTTGTAGGGACTCAAAAAAAACTAAACGGCACTTATTGGAGGAAGTCATCTCGGAATTTTTTGATGGTGACTTTAGTGAAGCTGGTAAAAAACTGGCTTTTTTAAATATGTTTAGTTTAAATGCATGTGATGGATACTCAGAGATGCCTAAAGTAACTCCAAACATAGATGACAATATTGAGATTGAGATTGAAAAAGATAGTGAGATCCTTCTTGAAACAGTCATTCTGCCGCCTATTGAAACAGGTGCTGAAGACGATAATATCATCACGTTTGATAGCCATTTACATAACTTCCCATTAGCCTTTAATACGTGGAACGATACTTATCAGTTCAATCATGATATTCCTCATCGGGGTTATCAAGTTTTTTATATGCATTCAGATAATCCATCGAAGGTAATAGAAAGAGGGTACGTCACAGGAGTGGCAAAAAAATATAGTTGGAGTAACTTTAAAAATATACCATCAGAAAAATTCATGGCATATTGGGTAGGCTCGTTAAGCGTACCTGAATCGGGGTTTTATCAAGTTTTGATGAGTAAAAGTCACTCTAGGGCACGGGTGCTTATCGATAAACATATTATCATTGAGGACAACAAAGGCGGTGATGATATGCAAAAAGTATATATACCAGCTGGTAATCATATTGTCGAAGTTGAATACCGCAATGGCTGGCATACAACAGATGTGGCAATGGATATCAGTCCTATGGATAATGTTAAACAAGCTGAAGACCCAAATCAAATTTTATCCACCATCAAGCAGCGATACCCAGATGTTGTAGCATTATACGCTGGTGTTTATGAGGCGGATAATCAAGCTGTCGTGCTAGATATACCAGCTATATCCAAACCGGTAGTATTATACTTAAGCTCTTATGAGGCCATTAAATGGCAAATAAACAATACTCGTAATACCAACATAGTAGGAGTTGTTTACGTAAGCTCTCATAAAGGGTCGCAAGTCCAAGGTCTCACACAACAAAGTGCTATCATAAACGCCGATATAAAGAATTTTGGTTATAAGAACAATATAGTATGTCACTGCAATCATGATGGCTATCAATGCAATGTGAAAGCTGCTCATGTAGCGGGTGATATCAGCACAGGTAACCCATACCAAAAATACGGTATTGATATCATCCAGTTTGTAGGCAGTTATTCTACTGATTATTTCACTTTTCAACCCTATAGCGGTGAATGTGCTACTGTAAGTTCTATCACAACCAAAAAGTAATAGGATATGTTATGAGTCAAGACAATAATAAATATGTACCGCCTAAGATTTGGACACAAGATAAAGAAAGTGGTGGTAAGTTTGCTAGTATTAATAGCCCAATAGCTGGCGCGCGTCATGATAAAGAATTACCTGTGGGCAATGCGCCATTACAGTTATATTCGTTAAATACACCAAATGGCGTCAAAGTAAACATACTATTAGAAGAATTGGCTGAGCTTGGTATCAAAGGCGCTGAATACGATGCCTATAAAATCGATATCTCAGAAGGCGATCAGTTCGGTTCAGGCTTTGTCGCCATAAATCCTAACTCAAAAATCCCTGCTTTGGTCGATCACTCTAATAATGAGTCTGTTGCCTTGTTTGAGTCTGGTGCTATCTTAATGTATTTAGCAGAAAAGTTTGGTCAATTTATACCGTCGTCACTTGGCAGAGCACGGGCAGAATGTCTATCTTGGGTGATGTGGCAAATGGGTAGCGCGCCTTTCTTAGGTGGTGGTTTTGGACACTTTTATGCATACGCACCTGAACCACTTGAGTATCCAATCAATCGCTATACGATGGAAACTAAGCGTCAGTTAGATGTACTCGATAAGCACTTAAAAGATAATAAATACATGTGCGGTAATGACGAGGCTGATTATAATATTGCGGATATGCTTATTTGGTCGTGGTATGGTCAGCTAGTGCTCGGTAAGCTCTATAATGCTGCAGAATTTTTACAAGTAGATAGCTATATCCATGTAAAGCGTTGGGCAAATATGGTTGCTGAGCGTCCAGCCGTTAAGCGTGCCGTAGAATTATCATTAAAACCCATCGAATAAATAAGCTGAGTAATAATATTTGTCTATAGCAAGGCTTGTTTTATTCTTAAGCCATGACAGCAGCGCTTTACCTGTTTGCAAGGCGAGAGCTATGCTCGAGTGGAGGGCAATACTACATTTGAATATTTAACAGACCCTAGCCTCATTAAATCAATATGGGTATTAGGGTTGCTCTGTACTTATATATGTTTACATTGATGTAATCATAGACTTTTGCGTTTACATAATAGTACATTATTATGATGGACAGAAACATTAATACGCTAATATAGCAGGGACTATCTTATTAGTAGTTGTTTATATAATATCTATTAATAAGTAATGATTATTAAGAGTGATAACTAAAAATGGGAAAAGCAAGCACTGAAAATAGCTAGTGTTCGCCGCAATATTGACCACACTTAGATAAAAGTTGTTCAGAATTATCAAGATAGAAGTACTTATCAGTTATGACAATTCAACGGCATGATTCACTTAAGATATAATGTTAAAAAAATAAAAAAGACACATTCATGATAAAAAATAAAATACGATTATCACTGTTTACAGCTATCAGTACTGCTTTAGTTAGTACAGCAAGTTTGGCAAATACAGGTGCTGAGCTGACCAGTCAAGATTGGCAAGTTGTTTGTGACAACACTCGAACATGCCGATTGGCAGGCTATCAAGCAGAAAACAATAGCGAATTCCCTATATCTATATTACTCACACGCCGCGCAGGGGCAAATGCTAGTGTGGACGGCAAAGTTAAAATTGGGGGTGCGAAAGATAGCTCCTCTAAGGCCTTGATGCAATTGGGCAACCGTCATCGTATATCATTGTTTATCAATGATAAAGATCATGGTGAAACCAAACCATTTTCGACTACAGCAGGTAGTGCTGAGCTTACTGAAGCACAAGTGACAGCATTGTTAGAGGCACTAACCAAATCCAGTAATATTGAGCTAGTACTACGCAACTCACGTTGGCAGCTATCTGATAGAGGCGCCAATGCCGTTATGCTTAAAGCAGATGAAGTCCAAGGACGAGTAGGAACATCAAGCGCCCTTATTAACCGTACTGATGCAGTTAAATCTAACAGCAGTGTATTATCACCAAAATCTGCCCCAGTTTTACGCTTTGTCATGCCTAAGCCAAATGCAGTGGCAAGTAATAAGAAAAAGTTTGTGATGAAGTCCTCGCAACTGGCAGCATTGATGAAAGAAACCATGAAAGATGCTGACAGTGACTGCCCAAGCTTATCAGATAAATCACCATGGCAAGTTAATCGTCTAAATGGCTCACAATTAATAGCCCAGCATGATTGTTGGACGAGTGCTTACAACAAAGGCTCAGGTGTTTGGGTCATCAATGATAGTAAACCTTATAACCCAAAATTAGTGACCACTGATGCCACTAGTTATGACAAAGGTAAGATAAGCTCTGTACAAAAAGGTCGAGGTATTGGTGACTGCGTAACCAAAATCGACTGGATATGGACAGGAAAGACATTTGAAAAAAGTCATGAAGGTAGCACTGGGCTGTGTCGTATGATTGAAGCTGGTGGTGCGTGGCAATTGCCTACTTATATTACAGATGTCAAAACAACACAATAAACCAGAAGTTTAAGATAGCCAAGGTTATTTTTATGGTTATCAAAAAAAAGGTACAGATGTAATTTTATTGTGATATACTACGTCGCCACGTTAGCTAGGGCTTTCGTGAATTATGAGATTGATAACATCGCCTGCGATTTTGGGTCTAGGATGACCATAAGTAATTGTTGCCGATGATTTTGTGTACTTAAATAACATTTAATAGCACTGCTAGTTATTTTTGACTCATATCTTATCTACTGTTCCATTATTATGGATTAGATTGGTTGTTATTAGCGTTTATTTGCTTTGGATAAAGCATTAATAATATGCCTATATCAGACAAGGATAAGACACTCGGCACTACCACCAAAATACGTCAGACAGCACGAACGCATTTATTATAGAAACGACAGTTTTATTGGCTGAGTTTCTGACTACCGACACAATTATGTGGCTCGGTAGTTCTTTAATAAAAGCGGCGTGGTGAACGGTTATCAGTGGTATGCATCAAGCTTGCTGAATGTACAGCAGCTTATACTTACCAAGGATTACTATGACTGACATCTTATCTACAATCGCCGCTGAAAACGGCATCATCGAAAATACTGACACCCCAAATACTGATGCTCAAGCGGCTACTCCTGACGCTGCTGAAGAAAAAATCACTTTTGCTGAACTTAATATTGCCAAGCCGATTCTTACCGCGCTTGATCGCAGTGGTTATACCAATCCCACACCTATTCAAGAACAGGCTATTCCTTTTGCTCTAGCAGGCCGCGATTTATTATTATCAGCACAAACGGGTAGTGGTAAAACAGCCGCATTTGTCATCCCAGTACTTGATCGTTTAAGCCGTGCCACTAGCTTTGATAAACTAACCAAAGCACTTATCCTAACACCAACGCGTGAGCTTGCTCAGCAAGTACATGATAGTGTGCGTACTTATTCTAAAGATATGCGTGGTCTCTTCTGTGTACCATTGGTTGGTGGGGCACCATATAATGGTCAGATTACAGCGCTAAGAAAAGGCGTTCAGGTAATCGTAGCAACACCTGGTCGTCTATTAGATCATATCAAGGCTGGCCGTGTTGATTTATCAAATCTTGAAGTGCTAGTACTTGATGAAGCTGATCGCATGCTAGACATGGGTTTTGCAGATGATATCAGTGATATCTTGAGCGCAGCACCGACCGATCGTCAAACCATCATGTGTTCTGCAACTTGGGATGGCCCAGTAGGTAAAATCGCTGCTAGCTTCACTAAAAACCCTGAGCGTGTATCTATCAAAGTTGAATCAGCGCACATCGAAGAAAAAGTATACTACTGTGATGATTTCGATCATAAAAACAGATTGCTTGACAAAATTGTTTGCCAAAAAGAAATGGATCAAATCATTATTTTTGCTGCAACTAAGCGCAGTACTGAAAAGCTAGCAAAACAGCTACAAGAAGCTGGTCATAAAGCAAGCTTCCTACACGGTGATTTGCCACAGAGCAAGCGTAACCGTATTGTTCAAGACCTGCGTAATGGCAAATGTAAAATTCTAGTGGCAACTGACGTTGCTGCACGTGGTCTAGATGTACCAGCTATCTCGCACGTCATCAACTATGACCTTCCACGTCAGACTGAAGATTACGTCCACCGTATCGGTCGTTGTGGCCGTGCTGGTCGTACTGGTGTTGCTATCAGCTTATGTAGCATGGATGATCGTCCACAACTAGCTGCTATCAACCGTTACCTAGATCGTAAGATGGAAGTGTGTGTCATCGAGGGTATGGAAGCTAAGAAAACTTACGTACCTAGCGAAAACAAAGGTCGTGGCCGTGGTCGTGGTCGTGGTCGCTCTAACGGCGGCGGTGGTCGTGGTCGTTCAAGTGGTGGTTATGCTGGTCGCTCTAACGGTGGTGGTAATGGTCAAGGCCGTGGTCGTTCAAGCGATAGTGCTTCAACTGGTCAACGTGCTAGCAATGACAGTGGTTATAAAGGTAAGCCAAATGAGCGTTCAGGTGGCAAGCCTTATCAAGGTAAACGTACTGGTGGTCCTAGCCGTAGTGATGGCAATGGTGTTCCACGCGGTGATCGCGCTGCATCTGGTCGCGGTCGTCCAAGCGGTAGCCAAGGTCGCCCAGCAGGTCGTTCTGACAGCCGTGGCCAAGGTCGCTCAAACGGTGGCAACCGTGGTAACAACTCGTAATAACGCTATTATTAACGGTTAATAAATGGTTGAATAAGACCGATTAATTTAATCGCATGACATCGTATAATTCGGCATCAAAAAGCCAGATACTTGTTATCTGGCTTTTTTGTGTCTAATGATTTGGCATTTGCCATTGCGTGACTTTTTTTGCTTGTCTATACTGGCAGGTTTTTATCTTCTGCATTGGAGCTATGGGATGCTAGACCTCTCTCATTTAGCAATTGATAGTCTGCCATTGGCTTTTGGCGTTATTATGGCCATTATCGGTTTGGTGTTTTATACCCAAGGGTTACCTGGCAAGTTCTGGCAGCGGTTTTATGCCGTACTACCAGGTATTGTTTTGTGCTGCTTTATACCAGCCACTTTAAATAGTTTGGGTGTATTTGCTGATGGTGTTGGCTCACAGATTTATGGCTTCACTGCCACGTACCTACTACCAGCCAGTTTACTGCTGATGACACTGTCAATGGATGTGCCAAAAATATTAGGCTTAGGCTGGAAAGCCATTGCTATGTTCTTTGCGGCCAGTATCGCTATTATTATTAGTGGTCCTATCAGTTTGGGCGTGGCTAAATGGATATCACCTGCGATGTTTACCGATGATACTTTATGGCGTGGGTTTTCGGCAGTGGCAGGCAGTTGGATCGGCGGGGCAGCCAACCAAGCAGCGATGAAGGAGCTATTTGGAGTCAGTGACGATTTATTCGGTATGATGATTTTGGTGGATGCGACCAATGCTTCGCTATGGCTATTGGCCATACTGGTGATGGCAAAACACAGTGACAAGATAGATCGGTTTTTGCGAGCGGATACCAGCAGTATCGATAAGGTCATTAAAGCGGTCGAAAGCTATGATCGCGATCATGCCCGGCCAGCAACTATCAACGATTTGATGGTGATGTTTGGATTATGCTTTGCCATGGTTGGGGTCGCGCACTTTGTTGGTGGACAAATTGCAGGTTTTTTTGCGCCATACAAATGGGCGGTACAGTATAGCTTTGCCAGTTCATTCTTTTGGATGGTGGTCATTATTACATTAATAGGCGTGATATTTTCTTTTACCAAGATTCGCAGGCTTGACCATGTTGGTGCCTCAAAAATCGGTACAGTATTCATTTTTATACTAATTGCTGCTATTGGTATGCAAATTAATTTGGCTGGTATTGTCTCACAATGGCGATTACTGCTTATCGGTCTGTTATGGATGAGTATTCACGTCGTGA
Organism: Psychrobacter sp. FME13; assembly: GCF_014861395.1. Taxonomy (GTDB): domain Bacteria; phylum Pseudomonadota; class Gammaproteobacteria; order Pseudomonadales; family Moraxellaceae; genus Psychrobacter. The sequence continues at coordinate 26,677 of NZ_RRYV01000036.1, forward strand.
TTATCTTTGCTGTTGCTAGAATGATACGAGCGCCATTTTTCTTTTTGGCGGTTGGGTCTAATGCCAATACTGGCGGCGCATCATCAGCGCCAATTGTGGCCACGGCATTTCACCCCTCACTTGCGCCAGTGGGAGTGTTTTTGGGTATATTAGGCTATGCGGTTGGGACGTTTGGTGGTTACATCAGCACGCAATTAATGAGGTTGGTGGTGACTTGAAAATAAGATTTTAAGTCACACAATAAAACCAATGAACCCGCTACGAATATATATCATAGCGGGTTCATTGGTTTTACTATCTTCAACGCTAGGACTTATTAGCCGAACACTTTTAAACGTTCATCTACAGGCTTAAACGCCTTGTCACCTGCGGGCTGCTCGATCGCACCAAATACCATTTGTGCAACCAATTCCCAGTTCTTGTCCACACTCCAAGCATCAGCAACTTTGCTATCAATGATAGGATTGTAATGCTGTAAGTTTGCACCGATATCTAAACTGGACAATGCCATCCAGATCATATACTGATGCATGGCACTGGTATGTTCAGACCACACTGGGAATTTGTCAGTATATAACGGTGCCGCTTCTTGCAAACTGAACCGCCCCGAGATTGTCGGAGACTCAACTTTCTGAGAGAATACGACAATG
>NZ_RRYV01000366.1 GCF_014861395.1 Psychrobacter sp. FME13
ATAACAATTGAATTTGTTAATTATTTTATAACATTTTTAAGTAGGATTGACTATACCAACTAGTCAGTGAAGCAATAAACATTATCAGTTTTCACTTAATAAACTACACTATAGAAGAAAAATATGACGAGATATCCGATTCGATTACCTTGCAAATCAATAGTTATGGAAAGAACCGTAGCCATTCTTCAAGTGTAATACCATCTAGCCATATTGATAATAGAAATATTGATAATTTTGTATCAAATTATGTTAATTATTTTTTAGAAAACGAATCTAAACTTTCAAGTCCTTTATATACATGGTGGTATCGCTTATATAACTATAAAACAGATATTGAAAATAATGTTCTCATTTTAAGTGTTGCAATTGAGGCATTGAGTCTAAAATATGTAAAAGAATTTCAGAATATCGATCAAATTTATGACTTTCATGATATAAAAAAAATAGGAAAACTTATAAAAGATTCAGATGCTTCTAAAGAGCTAAAAACCAAAGTTCAAAAATATATTGGCAATCTAAACTCTTCTAGCAAACCTATCGTTTTAATTCTTAAAAGCTTAGGGGCTGTATAGAATTGAGAAAACATTGAAAAAAATAAGCAACACCTTACTCTAATGTTTACCACAACAAAGAAACAAGGCGTCACTTATGGCTCGCAC
>NZ_RRYV01000367.1 GCF_014861395.1 Psychrobacter sp. FME13
ACGCGGTTTGAGACAATGAAATAATACCACACGAAGTACGGTTTATGTCATTTCTCGAAACTGCGCTCTTCGAGGACTCTTGCAGAGGGCTAAAAGAAAAAACGATATGAAAAGTGCAGTATTGGGTGTGTCCTTTTGGATATTGCAGTATAAATGATTGGCGACAATTGAGGGCTACTGGGTGCGTGTTTTAAGATATTGCAGGGTGGGTCCTTTTATATATTAAGGTGCGTCCTTTTAAATACGCTGCGGTCGTAAGGCGTCGAAACTGCGCTCTTCGAGGACTCCTAGCGGAGGGCTAAAAGCAAAAACGATATGCAAGGCGTAATGTTGGGGTGCGTGCTTTAAGATATTGCAGTATAAATGATTGGCGACAATTGAGGACTACTGGGTGTGTCTTTCTATATATTGAGGTGCGTCCTTTTATATACGCAGGGGTGGGGAAAAGCAAACGTTTACACCAAACATTGACCCCTGAAAGAGGTCATCACAATCTATTGAAGCTGTCAGATAATTAGTGAAATTACAGTATGAAGCATCTAAGATGCCTAATAATTTTTTACTTTTTCAGGTGGTTTACTAGGGGCTGTATAGAATTGAGAAAACATTGAAAAAAATAAGCAACGCCTTACTCTAATGTTTACCACAACAAAGAAACAA
>NZ_RRYV01000368.1 GCF_014861395.1 Psychrobacter sp. FME13
CTAATCTATTGTTTTCGACCAAGAATACAATGGAGTTGTGAGATGCCCATAGACGAATTTATCATCAATATCTATTTAATGGTAGAGCAATATTACAAAATAGTCGTCACCAAACCCTTGCGAAGTGCAGGTTACGCGCCAAAGTTGAGTGATCCTGAGATCATTTGCATGGAGATGGTCGGTGAATTTTTACACCTTGATCAAGACAAACAGATTTGGCAATACTTTACCCAGCATTGGCAAGACTGGTTTCCAGCCATCGGCTCATACCCTAACTTCGCAAAGCACTGCGCCAATCTGTGGCAAGTCAAACAGCAGATACAAGATAAAGTCAGTCAAATTGAAGGCCGTGACAACATTCATTTTATGGATGGCTTTCCGATACCCGTCTGTCATTATGGACGCGCTTATCGGCATAAAAACTATCAAGACTTAGCAGCTTTTAGTTACTGCGCCGCTAAGCAAGAGAGGTACTATGGCTTTGAGGGACATTTGCTTGTTAATTTATCTGGCATGATTAAAGGCTTTACCGTTGCCCCTGCCAATGTTGATGAAAGAGCGGTTGCGCCTGATATTACTGACCATATCCATGGTTTGCTCGGCGCTGATAAAGGGTATATCAGCCCGAGTCTGACATCGTACTACGACGCTCAAGGAGT
>NZ_RRYV01000369.1 GCF_014861395.1 Psychrobacter sp. FME13
GTTATTGTGCTTAGTTTACCAAGTTTATCTCTACGGTTTATTCAGCATAGCTCAGTCAGGCTATCGTTAGCAGTGATTGATAAATCGATCTAACGTACTCTATTGTAGCTACCGATATAGATCACTGGATGCAGCACTATAAATTGGTTATTATCAAGTTAAGGATTTCAGATTTTATAATAAAACAATAAACCATAAAATTTAAGGATAGCTTATGACCACAACACAGCATGTTTTAGCCTGTATTGACGGATCGGCAGTCACTGAATCGGTTTGTGACTATGCAGCATGGTATGCCAGTAAACTGAACATACCGGTAGGATTGCTACATGTCAGTGAGGTTCCTGCATCGACCAGACGTGATTTATCGGGTGCGATAGGGGTAAACAGCCGCCAGTTTTTATTAGAAGAGCTGACCCAAATGGACGAACAAAGAGCCAAAGTGGTCAACAGTTATAGTAATGCATTGGTAGAAGATGCAAAAAGCCATCTCCAAGCCAATTTTGATGGAGTGAATGTCCGCATCTATCAAAAAAGCGAAAGAGGACTCCACCCGACATTAGGGTGGAGGTGAATTTCGCATCACTAGCTAACCTCGCTGGTTCTGAATATATTGTTTAATAATATCTAA
>NZ_RRYV01000370.1 GCF_014861395.1 Psychrobacter sp. FME13
CGTCTATGGGCATCTCACAACTCCATTGTATTCTTGGTCGAAAACAATAGATTAGTGAGGTGCTCTTCTTTTTTCAATCACTTTCGAAGTTGAGAGTGGGGTGTTTTTGGTACATTCTATTAAATTCAAAAGTAGTACAAAGCAACCGAGTGTAGAGGTATATGTGATACTTCAAGCGAGGTTAAGTTAATGCTTTTATGGTGGAATGACTATCGCTGATATTTCCAGAACACGTAACTAGCCAATAATAAAAAGCGAGATCGTTTTGTTGAACAACATTACTCACTATAGGTAATCAAACCTCATGACATTGCTCTATAAGATATCGTCAAATTATGACAAGCTATCTACACGTTTCTCACTTATATTGCTATCAATGAACGATGAGTTCATGCGTAAAAGGCTTAGCTTATATATAACTCGAATCTATAGCGTGTTTTTTTGGGGAAAAACATACAATAAAAAAGTCTCAAGACAAACCAAGGATTTTAGAAGCAAACAAGGTTTTACGCTGGTCGAGCTCATTGTCACTACAGCAGTGTTAGCAGCTTTGACATACTCCCACCACTTTCGCAAAGCTCAAGTGGGGGATTCTAAAAGCAAAT
>NZ_RRYV01000371.1 GCF_014861395.1 Psychrobacter sp. FME13
TATGGGTAGCTGACTTCACCTATATAAAAACAACTAGCGGCTGGGTATATACCGCCTTTATCATTGATGTATTTGCTCGCGCTATCGTTGGCTGGAAAGTATCAGATCGTATGAACACTGATATGGTGATGGCAGCACTAAACCAAGCCATTGCAGACAGAAACCATCCTAAAGATGTGATTCATCATAGTGATCGCGGCGTTCAGTACTTATCCATTCGCTATACTGATAAGATGGCTGATTCTGGCGTCATTGCATCTGTTGGCACGACAGGTGATTCATACGATAATGCGTTGGCTGAAACGGTTAACGGACTTTATAAAACGGAGGTGATTGAATATTTAAAACAGCAGTGGCAAGGTGTGAGTGATGTTGAATTAGCAACCCTTGAATGGGTCGATTGGTTTAACAAAACTCGCATTCATAGTACGATTGGCTATGTGTCGCCTTTTGAGTTTGAGAGACGATACTATGATAGTCTTTGTGAGTCAGACAAAGCTGCCTGACTCAAGCAATCCACTCTCCGATATAGTCGGGGCGGTTCAATACTGCCATATTGACGACTTTTATCAGCAATTCAAACCTGAGTTTGACGCTCAT
>NZ_RRYV01000372.1 GCF_014861395.1 Psychrobacter sp. FME13
AGCGCTATGATCTTAGAATGAAGCTGTTTGCTGGTATCATTAATTCCGAGCTTAACCTATGACTTTTGCAAGAGGTCTTATGACTTCTAAATCTTTTTTGTTAATAGGTTTGGATAAAAAGCCATCCATACCTACTTGTTTACAAGCCTCTTGGTCTTCGGTTGAGCTGTTTGCTGTCAGTGCCACGATAGGGATGTTATCACCTTGCAAGCGAATAGCTTGAGTTGCTTGTAGCCCATCCATAACTGGCATACGGCAATCCATTAAAATAAGCGAGATCTCTTGACGTTGAGTCTTTAACTGTTCAAGAGCTTGCTGACCATCTTCTGCGACTACACTACGATAACCAAGCTTACTCAATATTTTGCAGGTTATTTTTTGGTTGGTTGGACTATCCTCTGCGACTAGAATCAGTGGAGACAAGACTTCTTTTTTGGGTGCATATTCTTCTACAAAAGATGGGCTGCTGTCATATTGATGTTTGACCAGTATGTTTAGTTTTTTTCTTGTAGACAAGGTTAAGCGCAGCAGCTCAGAAACTAGGGCGTGTCATCAATTAGCATAGATATTTCAGAATAAGCTATACTTAGATCGT
>NZ_RRYV01000373.1 GCF_014861395.1 Psychrobacter sp. FME13
AAGCGTTCACAGCGTAGTCAGCATGACGATTTCTATCTTAATGAGATTAAACGTATCTGGCAGGACAGCAAGTGCCGTTATGGTACTCGTAAAGTCTGGCAACAGTTGAAAGCAGAGGGTATACATCCTGCACGCTGCACTGTAGAGCGTTTAATGCGTCAGCATGGCATGCAGGGTATTTGGCGAGGTAAAGGTAAGATAACGACTAAGTCTCGTGACGATCAAAAGCGTGCTGATGATTTGGTTAATCGTAACTTTAATGCCCATCGCCCTAACCAACTATGGGTTGCTGATTTTACCTATATAAAGACACTGAGTGGTTGGGTCTATACCGCCTTTATCATTGATGTATTTGCTCGCGCTATTGTGGGCTGGAAAGTCTCTAATCGGATGAACACTGATATGGTGATGGCAGCACTAAACCAAGCCATTGCAGACAGAAACCATCCTAAAGATGTCATTCATCATAGTGATCGCGGCGTTCAGTACTTATCAATTCGCTATACTGATAAGATGGCTGATTCTGGCGTCATTGCATCTGTTGGCACGACAGGTGATTCATACGATAATGCGTTGGCTGAAACGGTTAACGG
>NZ_RRYV01000374.1 GCF_014861395.1 Psychrobacter sp. FME13
ACGCTACTTTAACAAAAACCTCTTATCAGGTGTCCTAAATTAGTTGACCACTACAAGTCGGCGTGGGTCAATGATGCAGGACAGCAGCAGCTTAAGTTAGGCGCTGAGCTGAGCGAGACGTTAGCAGAGGCTAAACAGGCGCATCTGCAATCGACCGAAGCGCTCAGTGATGCCCGAGCGTCGATAGAAGGGTTTAAGAGTACGGCGCAAATTATCGATGAGACGTTGAATACTGAAGTGCTGGGTGCGTCCGATGTGCTAGTAGTCAGCAAAGACAGTATTCTGGCATCAAGCAACAACACCCTAACCACAGCCAAGACCATCGTTAGACAATCAGGCAGCACGCAATCAGATATGGTGGCAGGCAGTTATACCTTGACGGCAGATACTATCGAGTCGCTATCAGGGATAGCCGGACAGGCTGCGCTATCAGGACTGAATATTAGTGCCAATACCAAACCTGTGGCGATACAAGCACAGGGCGGTGAGCTGCAATTGCACAGTCAGCAGTCGATGACGGTTGGTAGTGAGTCTGTAGTGGTCAACTAATTTAGGACACCTGATAAGAGGTTTTTGTTAAAGTAGCGT
>NZ_RRYV01000375.1 GCF_014861395.1 Psychrobacter sp. FME13
CAACGTATTAAAGATCTTGAACGTGAATGCAGAGAACTCAAACAGGCCAATGAGATCATACGTAAGGCAGCGGCTTTTTTCGCCCAGGCGGAGCTCGACCGTCTACCGAAATAATGGTCACATTTATCGATGATCACAAGCAGAAATACGGGATCGAGCCAATCTGTAGAGTACTACCGATTGCCCCATCAACCTACTACCGTACTAAAGACTTGGAGAGTTACCCTGAAAAGCGCTCGTTGCGTCAGCAGCATGACGACTATTATATCAACGAGATTAAACGCATCTGGCAGGACAGTAAATGCCGTTACGGTGTTCGTAAAGTCTGGCAGCAGATGAAGGCAGATGGTATTCATGTGGCTCGTTGTACGGTAGAGCGTTTAATGAAGCAGTATGGTATGCAAGGCATCTGGCGCGGTAAGGGCAAGATCACCACCAATAGCCGTGATGACCAAAAATGCGCTGATGACCTGATTAATCGTAATTTTAATGCCCATCGTCCTAATCAGCTATGGGTAGCTGACTTCACCTATATAAAAACAACTAGCGGCTGGGTATATACCGC
>NZ_RRYV01000037.1 GCF_014861395.1 Psychrobacter sp. FME13
AACCTAGAATGACTAGGTATCAAAAATTTCACTGCATATTGTCTAAAAAATAGTCGCTGCCAGCACCACATTTGAATGTTCAACACGCCCTAATACCAGTTACAAAAACTAGAGTAGCCAAGAAAATGAGTTTGATATGGCCAATCTTACTACTTAGTTTTGGTATAAAGTGGTTTTGATTTGGTAAGATGATACCTATAGTTAGAGAACAGCTAAACGGCTACTCGTTCCTAGATGTAATACTTGTACAATTTGCAGTCAGCTGCCTTGTATCCGTTCTAGAGTTCTTTGACTATACCAAGTAGTATATATCAAATATGATGGCTACAAAATGTACGCATATACTTTACAGTCATTCACTTAGTAGGTATTAAATATTTGATGGTTATCAATTGAACTGAAGGCACGCCTTAATTATACCCAGAATATAAAGCCTAATAGGCGTGGCTACTATAGTCAAATCATCAACCGATTTTAATTTGGCGTATTGATTTTGTATTAGGTTTGACAACATTCTTTTAATTAGTCGGCCAAAGATTGTAAATATTGCGCGAGTGGGGTAAATTGCTCAAGCAATAGTTATACTAGTGACATAATTCTTTGTCATGTTATCATAGCGCCAGACTATACTATGCATATTATTATAACGCTTATTATCTGCTGTTTTGTACCTATAAGCTCGTACCCATAAGCTGAGATTGACCGTGGCCTATATTAAAGATTCACAAAGCTATCATTTTTCCGCGCAAGTACCTAAGCGGGATATTAGCTTACCTGTTGCTGTTGTTATTGCAGTGGGTGTACACGCATTGATTATTTTTGGTGTTAGCTTTTCTATGGGGAGTGATCCTGCTGCAATGATGCAAGATGTTGCAAAAGTGCTCACTGATAACATGCAGCCAAACGAAGATGCCCACTTTATCGCTAATGCTTCTCAAGAAGGCGGTGGTACGATAGAGGAGCAGTTGCGACAAGAAAATGATCAGTTCAGTCCACTCTCTGCTGAGCAAATGGGTGAAACGCAAGATGTCATTAGCTTGCAACGCAAAGTGCGGCAGCAACGCTATCAAGAAAGCTATTTACGTACGACACTCAGTTGGCGTCAAGCCAATGTAGAGTCTGATAATGATAGCAAACAAGCACAAGATGATCTAATAGCACAAGAAGAGCGTCTGCGTAAACAAGTCGCTACCTTAGAGGCGCAGTTATCTCAACGTCAACAGGTCTATGCGACCAAATCCAAGGTCGTGACGGTTGATAGTAACTCAACGACACGTGGTTCTGCTGCAGATTACATCAACACTTTTCGCGAGCATGTTGAGCGTATTGGTAATCTACATTATCCGGTACAAGCTCGAGCGCAAGGCATCACAGGTGACGTACGTCTGATGGTCATTATTAGTAGTGATGGTAACGTCAAAGCCATCCGCCTGCTAGAAAGCTCCGGTTCAACGATATTAGACGAAGCTGCTAAGCAGTCGGTGAGACAAGCAGCACCTTTCGGTAAATTTACCGAAGACATGAAGGATATCGTTGAATTGCGTTTGATTCGTACCTATCAATACACTGACAAAGTTGATGTGACTTATTAGCAGACACTAGGGCATGTCTTCAATTCACCTGATAGTCATCTAAATGGGCTAAAAACGGCTAAATCTTGCCAAACAGCGTTAAATAGCTGGTTAATATCCTGATATTATCTGCGCTATTTTTATCACCATTTTTGAAATGAAGACACGGCCCAATATTTTGATTTGTAGATGAAAAATATCCTCAATTCATCAAACACAGCTATAAAATAAAGAGTTAGTATGGAATTTTTAGGTTTTACTATAGATATTGCTACCCTTACCAGCAACACATTAAGTTTAGTTCTTAAGGTTGCACTAGCAATCGTAATATTCATCGTGGGTCGCTGGCTCGCTAAAAAAGCGGTTGCCATTGCTCAAAAAATCATGATTCGTAGTCATTTAGATGATACCATTGCTAGCTTTTTGAGCCGGCTGCTCTATGGTGTACTATTGGTGATAGTGGCACTGGCAGCACTTAGTAAAGTTGGTGTACAGACCACATCTGTTGTGGCTATATTGGGTGGTGCCGCTGTTGCGATTGGTTTATCATTAAAAGATCAGCTGTCGAACTTTGCCGCTGGTATTATGATTGTGGTTTTCCGTCCATTTGTACGTGGTGATTATGTGCAGATCAGTAGTTATACTGGTACAGTGACTGAGATTACGTTGGTCAATACTCATCTAACGACGATAAATAATCATGATGTAATCATTCCTAATGGTGATATCACCACCTCAGCGGTCATCAATTACACCGCATTGCCCAATCGGCGCGTCGACATCACGGTTGGCATCGGCTACGATGCTGATATCAAAACGGCCAAAGATGTGATGTTAAACTTAGCAAGGAACAACCCGCTAGCGTTTACTGATCCTGAGCCTGTCGTGCGCGTGACCAATTTGGGTGACAACTCAGTGGATCTAACTCTAAATGTTTGGACGACCAATGCTGATTGGTGGACGATGCAATGCGATTTGCTAGAGCAGTTTAAACATGCACTCGACGATGAGAAGATTGAAATTCCATTCCCGCAGCGTAGTGTTCATGTTAAAGGGCTGGATCAGATGATTAACCAAATGAATCAATCACAAAAGCTACCAATGACAAAAGACTAGCTATCAATTGATTAGGGCGTATTGAATACTCATAAATAGGCACTGCTGATCACTAAAACAATTTCTGTTAGTGCTATGGTCAAATATCAAGTACGCCCTATATTTAAGCATAAGGATTTGGTAGGTTTAAACCTGCCAAAACCTCAATCTCAAAAAGCTCCATCTCATCTTGCTCAGCCTGTCCGATCTCATGGTCAAACCCCAGTAAGTGTAGCATGCCATGTGTTAATAGGTGGCTAATGTGCTGTGCGACTGTTTTCTCCTGTTCTGCTGCTTCACGCACTATCACATCATGACAAATAATCAGCTCGCCGAGTGCTAGGGTCGGCATCAGATCGATGATAGTGGCTGGCAAGTCACTAGGATAAGACAGAATGTTAGTCGCATAATCTTTGCCTCGTGCTTCCAAGTTTAATTCGCGACCTTCAGTCGCATCAGTAATGTATATATCAAGTGATTTTTGTTTTTCTTGCCACAGTTCAATATCAATTTCTGCAAAATAGGGCAGTACCAAACCATTATTAATACGCCCATCTATATAATCTAAAGTCGCATTTATGACAGGCAGGAGCATGTCACGATGATAAAAAGCATCGAGAATCTCGTCGTTGATGCTATTCGTAGCACTGATGTCTAATATCTCAAAGCTTTCATTGTTTTGTTTCAAACTATCATCATTATTATATTGGGTCATGTTGTTCTCTCCTTACTTTATTACCATGTTGTTTGTTTAATTTGCTCGAACTGATCAAGATTAACTTATACCATTCACAAGAATACGATTAGCTGTGTCAAAATCGCTTAGCCTACAATGTGTAGTGCTTGTACTCTTTTTCCTTGCTACTCTAATTTTTGTGAATGGTATTACTAATGCTAACCATCAGTCTAGCAGCAAAAAACCGGACTACTAATCAGTAATCCGGTTTTGCATTTCTATGGAAGTAAATAGCAGGCTAGCCAGTTTATAGTTTGGCTGCTGCATTAGCGATGGCTTGTCTACGCTCTTGCTCTTTGATACGCTCAAACTTACGCTTTTCTTCTAATACTATTTGTTCTTCATCGAACACATCGTATGCTTCGACAATTTTTTGTACCAATTGATGGCGTACCACATCTTTTGAATCAAACTTGGTGATATGAATTTCTTCAATACCACTTAATATTTCTAGTGCTTGGCCCAAGCCTGACTTATGACCACGTGGCAAATCCACTTGGGTGATATCACCAGTAATTACCGCTCGTGAGCCAAACCCTAGACGGGTCAAAAACATTTTCATTTGCTCAGGCGTGGTATTTTGCGCTTCATCTAAGATGACAAATGAATTGTTTAATGTACGGCCGCGCATATAAGCAAGGGGAGCTATTTCAATGACTTGCTTTTCAATCAGCTTACCTACTTTTTCAACGCCGATCATTTCATATAGCGCATCATATAATGGGCGTAAATAAGGATCGATTTTTTGGGTTAAATCACCCGGCAAGAATCCTAGTTTTTCACCAGCTTCTACCGCTGGACGCACCAACAAAATCCGCTCTATCTCATTACGCTCAAGCATGTCTACGGCACAAGCAACCGCTAAATATGTTTTGCCTGTACCAGCAGGGCCAATACCGAATGAGACGTCAGAGTTTAGTACGTTTTGGACATAGGTTTGCTGATTGCCACCGCGAGGAATGATGCGACCCTTACGCGTGCGCAAACTAACGGGTGTGAACTCATGGGTGACATCGAAATCTTCTTCTTTGGCAGCATCTTCTTCTGCGCGTTGCGCATCTGCGGCCATGTCTTCATCACGAGAAATGCTCGATTGGATGATAAGGTGCAGCTCTTCTGCGCTGATGTCTTTTTTGTTTTGCGCTTCATCTACCATCTTATAAATAATACGTTCACCGCGCTCAACACCAGTCACATCACCGCTCAGGCAAAAATCACCTTGACGCTGCATGATTTTGATATCAAGGCGTTTTTGGATATATTTCATATGATTGTTGTATTCACCTAGCACGATTTTAAGCTGTGCTGGCGTCAATGATTCAAACTTTATACGGCGGCTCATGGAGTCAGTCAAGCGATTATCCTTGTGTTAGGCGTCCAAAATGATGTTGTTTTATTAAGCTTTGGACTTAAGAGATAAAATGGTTAGTCGTTATTGTCTTAGTTTTAAATTTTAGAAATAGAAATGACGGTGGCAGTATTATTGGTTTTGCTGTCGGTTCTGTTGTTTGTTTTATGAATGGTGATAAGTAACGGTCTTGCCTTTATTATGGTAGATAGTTTTTAAATTTCAAGCCATGCAGCATCTACATGACGTTGTTTTTGTATGGTGATTGCAACTGTCATGTTTTATTTAACGTTTTTACAAGATCAGGGCGTGTTGAACATTCAAATGTGGTGCTAGCAGCGACTATTTTTCAGACAATATGCACTGAAATTTTTGATGCCTAGTCATTCTAGGTGAAACAATTTCGCCATATATTGGCAAAAAATAGTACTGCCCCAAAGGGCTGATGCCAAAACCACCCCAAACGTTGTTGCAAACCTAGCTAAGGTCTCGACATTATCGTCGGCTTGCGCCTAATTTGGTGCAATTTTAGCAATCAGCAGCCCTAATATTTGAATGTTCAACACGCCCTAATGGTTTTTCTGTTCTAATAGGATGCTAGGTTGGCCCTTAGTGGTATAGATTATTAGGCGTTTTTAGTACACGCTTTGTCTACGGTTAAGAGCATGGAGCGATAGGTAATTTGTGGTAGTCTATGAATGATATCATAGCGCTTTATAATTGAATTTAAAATACGAATAAAATAAGCAAGGTCAGAATATTGAAGCGGCTAAATGATAGCTACTAAATAAAAGCCACTAAATGAAAGTAACTGATAACGGCAATAAGTGCCTCATTAACTGCGTATAGCAAGCATGCCTCATATAATAAAGTAGGAATAAGCATGATACAAAATACTGATGTAAATTTATTGAATGCTCAAAATAAAGTTGAAACTACAGCTGACAACCGTCAGGCAATCACGGAGCAGCAAGTACTCATCGCGGGTGGTGGACATGTCGGTTTATCCTTTGCTTTACTGCTAGCGAATCATGGTATTGCGAGCACATTAATAGAAAAAAACCGCTATCCAACCATCAGCCCAAATGATGACCGCAATCGTAGCCATTATTTGGACAGTCGTAATACCGCACTGTCGCGGCGTACGGTACAGATTTACCAAGAGATTGGTCTGTGGGATAAGTTACAAAGCCATGCTTGCCGTATCGATTCAGTACAAATCAGTGAACAAGGTAGCTTTGGTCGCGCACAGCTCAATAAAGCGGAAGAAAAAGTAGAGTCATTTGGTCAAGTAATGGAGAATGCATGGCTTGGGCGTGAGCTTTTATTAGCCGCACAGCAGGCGCCATTGATTACGCTGATTGATAATGCCAATGTCAGCGCAGTGACACAAAAAGCGGATGGTGTCACGCTGAGCTTTAGCCATTACGGTGAAGAGAAAACAGAGCAGCAATTGCAGGGCAGCGTTTTGGTCGCTTGTGATGGCCGTGACTCTACCGTGCGTCAGCTATTGGATATCGGCACGACGACTTATGATTATCAGCAAACAGCTATCGTCGGTGTGGTAGAGACAGACAAGCCGCATGAGCATGTGGCGATTGAGCGTTTTAGCCCAGCAGGTCCACTTGCTGTCTTGCCACTAACGGATCCAGATGGTGATGGCAATAATGAATATCAAAACGGCTATAGACGCTCGGTCGTTTGGGTGTGTCCAAAAGGCGAAGAGACACGTTATTTAGAAGACGATGCGCATTTCTTACAGACGCTACAACACGCTTTTGGTCAGCGTGCTGGCACGTTTGTCGCTGCTGGTCGTCGTGGTGCTTATCCACTGACCCGCGTGCTAGCGGACAAACAGGCAGATGGTCGCTGTGTCATCATGGGTAATGCCGCTCACACACTGCATCCTGTAGCAGGGCAGGGATTTAATCTGTGTATGCGAGACGCCCATGTATTAGCGCAGATGATGAGCGCGCAAGTGCTCAAAGGCGCAGACATCGGCGATCCAACGCTACTTAAGCGTTATGAGAAGGCACGTCTAAGCGACCAAAAACGGGTCATTCGATTCTGTGACGCTGTCGTCCATGGTTTTACTCATCCCAATCCAGTGATAAAGCTAGCACGAAATGCAGCTTTGGTGGCCTTTGATAAGCTGCCAAACATTAAGCCATTGGTGGCGACCTATGCGATGGGATTAAAGTCGTAGTGCTATAGACAATATGCAGTGAAATTTTTGACGCGATTTTAGCGATCAACAGACCTTAATAACAAGCATTCTAATCTTGACTCGTATTGAGAGACACCTTATGAAAAATAACCATACGCTGATTATCGGTAGTGGTATCGTTGGTGCAACGCTTGCGCTAAAACTGGCACAAGCAAAAATGCCCGTGACGTTAATTGATGCTCGTCCAGCACGTGATGAATCAGCTTGGCAAGGTGTGCTGAGCAAACGTGATGCTCGAGTGTATGCGCTGAGCTTGGCCAGTATTAATTTACTAAAAAACGTGGGCGCTTGGCAAAAGATTGCGAGCTCTGAACGTAAGGCTGATTACTCACAAATGCAGGTATGGCAACTGAATGGTAGGGGCGAGCTGTTATTTGGTGAGAGTAGTGATAATTTTGGTGAAAGTAGCGATGGTTCGTCTAATTCTATCATGCCCCCAATGCTCGGTAGTATGGTCGAGCCAGCCGTCATTGAACATGCGTTGTGGCAACGTCTGGGTGAGGGTGATGTCAGTGAGTATCTGACTATTGTCGCTGGGCAAAAAGTGACAAATATGGATTGGTTAGGTACGCAAAAAGGATACCGTGTGACCGTCGATAACGGCACTGTGATTAACGCTCGGTTATTGGTTGGCGCTGATGGTCGTGGCTCATTTGTACGTCAGCAAGCAGCCATAGGACTAGACACGCTTGATTATAATCAAACTGCCATTTGCTGTGCGATCCATACTGAAAAACCGCACCAAGCAACCGCACGTCAAGCGATGCTGCCTACGGGTACGCTGGCGTTATTGCCATTAGCGGATATCACCGACGACGACAAAATCAATCCACAGCATTGGCAGTCGATTGTATGGACGTTGCCGCGCAATCAGGCATTGGCATTGATAGAGGAAGATGACCGTGTTATCGCCGATAAACTGGCTGCTGCCTGTCATTATGAGCTAGGCGCTATCAGTCAGATTGAATCCATTGCTAGCTTTCCACTGACTGCGCAACAAGCGAATAGTTACGTCGCCGATAACTTAGTCTTGATCGGTGACGCAGCGCATGGTGTGCATCCGCTGGCAGGTCAAGGGCTGAATCTGGGTATGCTCGATGTACAAGTATTGAGCGAGCAATTAGCACACGACTTTACTCGTAGTGGCGGTACGATCTGGGGCAGTAATCAAACGTTGCGTAGTTACGAGCGTCTGCGTCGTCCGCATAATAGCCTGATGATGCATAGCTTTTCTGCGCTTAACTGGCTATTCGCAGGGTCGCTTGCGCAATTACGCCCCGTGCAGCAGATACGTAATGAGGGCATGTACCGCGTTGGCAAAATAAAACCGCTCATGAGAATGTTTGCTAAGCAGGCGAGTGGGGTGTAAGAACCTCGTGCTCAATTTTCATTTATCTTAAACCAAATATCTTAAGGTAACCCCTTATGCTCATCCCTAAATACTGGGCGCAATACAAGCAGCGTTTTGATGCGCTAGCCACGGCCGATCGGTCATCAAAGCAAGCAACCATTAAGCGCTATGGCTGGTCAGATATCAGTCAAGCAGAGGCTTTGGCTCATGCTAAGGAACGAGTAAATGAAGCGCATCAACGCTGGCTAGATGGCGAGGATATTGTCAGACGTGAGCGTAGGGAAGAGTATAACGAAAGTAATGGCATTCCTATACGTGAGCAGATTATTTCTGAGCAGAATTTCTCAGAGAATGGTTTAACTAAAGCTGGTGTAGAGAGTCAGGCATCTGATACGCAGCTTGTTGTCACGCGTAACAGTTACGGTGCGCAGGTTGCCAATGTTAATAATATTGCGATTATCGATGTTGATAACGATCAGTTATTGCACTATAAATATCCTGACGATTATGACAGCCGTGGTTATATAACTTTATTAACCGACAATCAAACTCAGCCTGCAGCTAAAATAAAAGTTTGGGTTTTTGTTCTTATTTTTATACTTATTGCCAGTGTCATTTCTTGGTTGGGATTATCATGGTTATGGCTGTTGGTAGTTATGGTAGGTGCGACTGCTTATTTGTGGCAACAAGCCAGTCAAAGAGAAAAAGCGCGTATACAAAAATATGCCGATGATTCTGCTTCGCTATCATCTTTTATAACGGATTTAATTCAGCAGCGCGTTGCCAATCATCCTAATGAGTCCTTTCGTTTATATGAGACACCCGCAGGCTTTCGTATGATTGCCACCCACGACACTATCCCGCCAAGTGATGCATTAGTTTCGGACTGGTTTGAGTATTTTCATGCAGATACTAATTATGTGCGTCTCTGTCAGGCGCAGCAGTGCTTTCGAGCACGGCTCACTGCTAAACCGTGGCGCATGGCTGAGGTTACGGACAAAAAACTGACTAAAGATATCCCTGCCAAAAATTTTTGGTTTGATGCCGAGAGCACAGACGCAGATAGTAGTATTGAGCAACGTCAAAACGAGTTAAAAGCACGTAATCAGTGGATTAACAATTACGATAAGTATGCTAAAAACTATCGAGCGTGCCGTTATATTGAGAGCTTTACTGGTAAGGATACTACCCATCAATTAGAGCATAAAGACATACAGGCATTTATTGAGTGGCACGATAGAGCTTGTCAGGTAGATAAGGACTTGTTATTAGGTTGATAAAGGTATGAGTTAAGATGGAATTATTTATACTGCGGTCACATACATTAACCATTTAAGCTGCTGCTCTGACAACCATTCTTTGTGAAAGTCACTATACAAATCTAGACGATCATCGATAGGCTCATAATTAGTAAAATCGAACGATGCAAATATGCTTCTTATTTCTGTAAAGTATGGCTGTTGCAGCTCCGAAACCGTCTTGTCACTTGGTAACATTGTCAGTAAATAAAAGAGAACGAAACCAGTCCAATCATAGACTATGCCTTTGTTGTTTTGTTTACTAGCTTCTCTAATGATAAGTAATGCAAAGTCTAGCGGTTCATAGAGTGCCACAGTTTCGTCAGTATTGAGGCTATAATAGGGACTGCCAAAATCTACATATAAGCGCTGTGACTCATTGTCCCATAGTGCGACCTCAGGATTGTCAGCTGACCGAATAGCTGTAGGGTTATCATAAACCCATGCATCACCAGCATCTATAAGGCTATCGAAATATTTTGGATACAGATGATATGTTGGGAATTCCTCTATAGCGTAGGCTTGCATATATTGAGTGCTGAGTAAAATATCTTTTACTCTAAAGTGCGTATGGCTTGTATCGAAAGCGGCTTGTAGGTAATAAGCATTATGTATTAAATGGCGTTTTTCTCTGTCAGTACTATCGGCGCTAGCAATGAGTTTTATGGTCTGCTCAATGATATGCTCTACTTCCCACATAGACATGCCGCTCTCCTTTTTTACCAAAGTATATCGATTCAAACGTTCTACTACATTATCACCCCAACGCTGAAAACAATACCATCAATACAGGCGAGATTATATTAATAATAAAACCAAAGCTAATCGCCAATGGCACGACCTTTAAACCGCCTGATTGCTGAATAACTGGCAAGGTAAAATCTAAGCTCGTCGCGCCGCCAAGCCCTACCGCTGCTGACGGATATTTGCGCATAAACATGGGAATAAATATCAAGGCAAAGAACTCACGCACCAAGTCATTAAATAACGCGACACTACCCCAGACCGCGCCATAAGCATCGGTCATGACAATGGCTGACAGCGAATACCAACCAAATCCTGATGATAGTGCCAAGCCTTTCGTCAAGGATACATCACTGAACACTAGCGCAAATATTAAGCCGCCAGCCAGTACTGCTATTGTGAAAATGACACTCATCTCAACGCCGCGTTTATTGAGCATGACTTCTTTGAGCGTAATACCCGAACCCTTTAGCCCAATACCAACCAGTAATATCAGTACCATTAACAGAGCCGTCATGGTGTTTTCAGGTGGCATATAATCAGCGGGTAGGAAATAACCAATCACCATGCCGATTACTACGCAAACGACTTGGGCGAGACTACCACGAATACTGACTTGATGTTCTTTGGATTTGACGCTGGGTTTTTTGGCCTGCCATGGGCGTATGTTGTCGAATATCATTAAAGCCAATAGACCAGAGCCGATAGTGAGAATTGAAAGCACGGCCACATACAGCACAATCTCAGCTACTTGACCGCCTAAGCCCTCGACTTGCGATAGTTCAATACCGATCAGTGCTAAAATGACAAACACTAAGTAGGACAAACCTTTATCCGCAAGCTTTGTCATAGCCGGATTAGAAGGAATGGCAAAGCCAATAAACATTGGCATTAAGACCAAAATAAGGGTGATCAGACTTTGCATAACGGCAGACTCCTGGTTTTAATGAGGCCTTTTTAACAAGCCGATGATTGTATCATATCGATATGTAAATACTGACAGTGGTACACTAGATTCTTTATAAAGCCCGATTTTATCGGGGGTAATTTGATTTATAGTCAAAGAAACATAAAACCGATATGATTGTATTATGGTACTACTGGTACAAATTTTACTTGCTTGCTGTATTCACAGAGGCTGCGAAAAATTTATCCCAGCAGCACTGTAGCGATTTAAAAATACTTTGACTATATAACCACGTCTAAGCATTTACCTAGCAAACTTTTGTTGTTACATTAGGATACCGAAAATACTTGGTAGTACTATGTCGCTATATCAGCTCAAACCTAAATTTCAAGATCAGCTGCGACCAGTCAGTAATTCGTTGGTCGCGCACAATTTTACTGCCAATCAAGTCACTGTGTCTGCGGTACTATTAAGTGTGGGCACGGCTTATGTTATTGCGAAGCCTGCAACCGAGCAGCAAGCGTTATGGCTGCTATTACCTTCATCATTATTCGTACGGATGGCACTCAATGCCATTGACGGCATGATGGCGCGTGAGCATGGTCAAGCATCAACGCTGGGTGCAGTGCTCAACGAAGTGGGCGACATTATCGCTGATACGGTGCTCATTACCAGTTTGGCTCCTCATGTCGCTAAATATGATTTACGAATTAATTCTGAACGACAAACTGGTACGAGTAAATGGTTTAGCACGCAGCGGCATATCAGTAGCATGACGGCATTGAGTATGAGTACCGAGCTGCTCGGTATCGCCAGCAATACAATACTAGGGGCTAGGGCGAACCAAGGGCCTTTAGGGAAAAGTGATCGCGCTTTAATACTAGGCGTGCTTGGTGCTGTTATGGGGAGTAAGCTGCCGTTATCGCGCGCCCATTTCAGCATCACACCGCTATTCATATTGACCGAAGCACTCCTACTCAAAACGTGCTTAAATCGTATACGCTATATGGTCCATTTATACTTGATGCATCAGCCGCCAACACTTCGATCAGTAACGCGTGAGTCGAAAAACAACTCACTATCTATCAACATTGCTTCATCACGTGATACTGCTTTATCCCTGAATACTGCTTTACCAAATAATTATACTGACAACGCCTACCCATTGGAGTTCAAAGAAATGCCAACTACCCCCGTTAATAGTCAAAAACTAAAAGAACAGGCCAGTGTTAGTTTTGAGCAGTCTTCACCCACAGATGTAAATGGTGAAATTATAAATGGTGAAAGTTGCTACAACGCTTATGATGGCACGGCTATTTATTATCGCTATTGGCTCACGATGCCGTTAGTAGATATGCAAAAATCAACGATTAAAAAAGCCGCTCAGCCGTTACGTCAAGTGATCTTATTACACCGTGGGCATGAGCACTCGGGCCGATTAGCCGAGTTAGGACAGCAGTTTGCAGCAGCAGGCTATCAAGTGTTTGCGTGGGATGCGCGTGGCAATGGTCGCTCAGGGGGTATCAAAGACCATGCAGAGAGTGTCACTGAACTAGAGAGAGATTTAGATGGATTTGTGCAACTGGTTATCGGGCAAACTGGCATTGCTATCGAGGATACCCTGATCGTCGCCAGTAGTATCGGTGCGGTACTGGCGGCAGCATGGGTGCATGATTATGCGCCCAATATTCGCGGTATGATACTCGGCACGCCTGCGCTAAGCATTCGCTTGTACATGCCCTTTGCGATACCGTCACTAAAGGTGGCACGTACGCTGGGTTTGATGTCACGTGTCAGCAGTTATGTCAAAGCACAAGTGCTGACCCATGATAAAGACGCGCAGCAAGCCTACAATGCGGATCCATTGATATCGAACAGTATTTCGACTGACTTATTGATTGATACTCATGCCACGGGTCAACGTTTGCTGGATGATGCTGGTGCCATTACCGTTCCGACGTTCGTACTGTGTGCGGGTAAAGATTACGTGGTGGATAAGCAGGCTGAGCGCGCGTTTTATGAAGCGATTGATACGCCTACCAAGCGCTGGCAACTATACCCAGACAGTTATCACGCAATCTTTCACGAAACCAATAAGGCAGATGTGTTTGCCGACTGCATAGATTTTGCTGAGCAGGTCTTTGCTGCGCCAGTACAGGCGCCTGATTTGAGTACCGCGCATTTGAATAGCGCCAGTAAAGACAAGGTAGACCGCTTAGCGATTAAGCCATTTAATCCGAGTTTTGCCATTACTCGTTTTGCGATGCAAAAGTTCGGTCATGTCAGCGATGCGATTGCCACAGGGCTTGAGCATGGGTTTGATTCGGGCCACTCGCTTGATCACGTTTATTACAATCAGCCAAGCGGTCAAAATAAATTTGGGCATGCAGTTGATAAGTTTTATTTAAACAATATCGGTTGGCAGGGTATTCGTATACGCCGCGCACATATATTAGAGCTGGCACGTTTAGCGCTCGCAGATATTAAAGACAAAAACCAAAATAACACTAAACCATATCAACCAAAACTGTTAGATATTGCCAGTGGTCATGGTTTCTACGCATTTGACTTATTGACTGAGTTTACCGATTTGCATGCGGAGCTACGAGATTATGAGATGCATAATATCCAAGCACTGCAAGCGAAAGCCTCTAATTTAGCCATTACTAATCGAGTCGTCGCTTGTCAAAAGGATGCGTTTGACGCCGCCAGTTATCAGCAGGTAGAAAAAACGAGCAGCAGCAAGGTTGATACAGGTTTCGATATTGCCATTAGCTCAGGCGTGTTTGAATTATTTTCTGACAATACGCTACCTGAAACAGCACTGGCTGGGATTTATGACAGCTTAAAAGCGGATGGTTATTTGATTTATACCAACCAGCCGTGGCACCCCGAGCAAGAATTCATCAGTAAAACCTTAAACAACCATCGTGGTAGCAGCTGGGTAATGCGCTGTCGCTCACAAGCGGAGATGGATCAATTGGTTGAGCGTGCTGGCTTTAAAAAGGTTGCCATGCGTATCGATCGTTTTGGTATCTTTACGGTGTCATTGGCGATTAAAACTGCACCAATCGATGATAAATAACACATGACTACTAACCATACCAAGCCTTATGAGCGTGTGCAGCTTTTTTCTGGAGGTGGCTCACGTTTTGGCTATTATCTGGGTAGTTATGCGGCGTTGGTCGAGCATGACCTAAAGCCAGATATGATTATTGGTACTTGCGGTGGAAGCTTATCCGCTTATTTGGTCAAGCTAGCGTCTGATCCTAAAGACTTGCAAGGGCTGATGTACAGCCGTGAGCTCTATTCAGTTATCAAAGCAATTCGCCATGTCACTCCTGATGAGGCCAACAGGCGTGCAAAAATGCGCTATATGACTCATGCACTCAAACGTTTGGGTTTGTCATTATCACATCAATCATCCAAAGCTCAGCTGCATCGGCAAGCAGACAGCTATGCGCGACTCCTAGATGAGTTGCAACAATTGGCGATGTTTCGTATTGATAATGAGGAGCAATGGCTTGATGAGCTATCTAGTTTTGCTTCTAGTAGACAGAGTGACTTTGATGCTAATAAAACAACGCCAGAGATAGCCATTATCGCTAGCCGCCTGTATTCAATGCCTTTCGATAGCAATATGGCTGATGCTCTAGCCAATGATAATTTAAAACTGCAAGAATTGTTGTTTGCACCGCTGCGTTTGGCAGATTATCTGTCAGACCTACCTACCGAGCTAATGACATCACCTGCGCATGCCTTTGCCAGTGAGCGGATACATCCGCCTGTTAAGCTCCTGACCCAATGGGATATTCAGTCAGTGGTTCGTGCTTCTATGGCAGACATGTATTATTTACCGCCCACCCATATTACAGAGCTTGGTTGGTGCTTGGGCGGCGTGATTAACCTCACGCCTATTGAGCTGGCCTGTCAGTTGGCTGAAACGGTATTTGCAGAGACCAAGGATGGTTACGATGCGTGGCTTGCTGCACCTGCCATTAAACGGGTTTTTGGTTTTGACCCAAATGCGCGCTTGGCCACAGTACATAGTTATCAATCGCAAGCCGCACTGTCAAAAGTCACCTCGCCAAAAGCAACACAGCCTCATTGGCTACCATTTGCCGATAATGCCCAGCAGCTGACGGGTCAAAATGTGCATAAGCGTTTTAATCTACAGCAAATGACCGTCGAGCTGATACATGCTGACTATGATGGCTTTGTGCAGCAAATGCAGGCGCAATGGCAGTATGGTTATCAGCGTACGATCGATTACATACAGCAGCATCAATTATGAAAACTTACGCAGAAGATAACGCTAAAAATCACGCGCCGCATATCATTGTCATTGGTGGTACAAGTGGGATTGGTTTGGCACTGGCTGTGCATCATTTTCAGCTTGGCTGGCAGGTGAGCGTGGTTGGGCGTCGAATGGCAAAGATAGAGCATATTAACAGCCAGTATCCGACTATCAGGACTTATGCTTGTGAGCTGACTGATGACACTCAAATAAAAAATCTATTAGAGAAATTATCGAGTATACGCTTTGACAGGCTGATTTATAGTGCGGGCAGCTATACCAATGAGCGTACGCATCAGTTGAATCAAGCAGACAGTGATAAGATGTTAGCGATTAATCTGCAAGCGTTTGAGCAGATATTTAGCTGGGCCAGCAAGCAGTTAAAGCAGCAAAGCCAGCCGATCGATGTCTTTAATAACAATATTACTAATAGCAACGTTACTCACAATGATGTCACTCACAACAACGCCACTAATAACCTTAAGCCAAGCCTTATTTGCTTGGCATCCATTGCGGGTACGCTCGATTATCCCTATGCCAGTCTTTATGCCAAAAGCAAACGCGCGATGATAGCGACGGCCAGTGCTTATCGATTGGCGCTTGACCCTTATAATATTCAAGTGACGTGCATTGCTTCAGGTTATATCGATACCCAAGCATTGCGTGATTTGAATGATGGTGATGCCAGTCACAAACCATTTATCATGAGTACGCAAACAGCGGTAACAAATATCATGAAAGCGATTGACGACGATGTTGAGTTGGCCGTGTTTCCAAAATCGATGCGCTACATTACTCGCACGCTAAACCATTTACCTAAGCCTGTGCTCAATTGGATATTACGTAGTAAGCTAGATAAGCCTGCTTAACCAAGCATTGTCTTAATCAAAAATAGACCGCTCATCCAAATATCCAGTAGAACAAGGTAAATAACGGCACCCCAATTAGTAAGCTATCCACCCGATCTAATACGCCACCATGTCCAGCCAGCATCGTACCAGTGTCTTTTACCCCATGTTGGCGCTTAAATGCTGATTCTAATAAATCCCCCGCAATACCGCTCACAGCCAAGCTGTAGGCTGCCAGTAAGCAAACCCACCAGCTAAAAGGCGTGAGTAATAATCCTAGAAACGAAGCCAATATAGCCGCACAAAAACTGCCAAAAATAGCGCCTTCAATGCTTTTGTTTGGGCTAATGGTTGGGGCAAGGCCTCGTTTAAACCATTTCCGGCCTAGTAATCGTCCACATAGATATTGAGCAATATCGTTGAACTGACTGGCAAATAGTACAAACAGCAATACGCCATATTGCTCACGTTGCCAGGTTAGTTGTTGTAAGGCGATAAGGCTGATGATCAGTAAAATAAAAGCAGCGCTAAAGACGATGTCTAATATATTTAAATGTGCAGATGCATCGATAGGTGCTGAGATAAGGGCTGAATGTTTCTCATCAATGCCATTTTTCGGTTGTAGTCCGCGCGCCTGTAGTTTACGAATGAGACCCGCTTTGCCATTTAAGCACCATAAGCGTTGAAGCTCGTAGCATCCGCGTAGACCGATTAAAACAAAAAAAGCAATGAGTAGCCACTGGTAAGGATGATAGTGAGCGTATGGTTCGTGATACTCTAGCTTAGCAACGATATAACATAGACATAGCGCGGTCAGCATAAACCACCACGAGCGGGTAATCAGATAAATTTTAGGTAGGCGAGCTCGCAGGCGAGGTAGGGCAAGCATCCCCCAAACTAAACTTACAACGGTCATGAGTCCGATGACAAACAGCAGATCAGTAGACATATTTTCAGCACTTTAAAAGGTGTAATCAATTCCAAATAGATTGGATACGCTGTCAGAACCGCTCAGTCTACTTTTAGATAGCAGTTATTGTGCTAGATTCTGACTGGTTGATTATAGGCTGAATCGACCAATTAATGCTACCTTCTCTCGTACCTAATAACGGCTCAAGCACACTTACCTGAGGAATAGTCGCTATATCTGGGTAGTCCTTTCGATAATGACCACCGCGACTTTCAAGACGTTGATAAGCCGATTGAACGATTAATGTCGCCAATTGTAATTGCCTTGCTAATTGGAAATGTGAGAGTGGTTGAGAAGCAAGGACTCTGTCTGTTTTTATGGATATTTGTTTTCTATTTATCTCATTATGATGGTTGTTACAGTTAGCGTTATTGGCACTGCTATGAATAGCACCTAAATCAGGTTTTGCTAGCCACTGTTGCCATTGTTGTATCTGTACAAGTGCGTCTTCTAACTGCTCAGCATCACGAGTAATACCCATATTGGCTGTCATCAATCGCTTTAATGCAGCCGTTTTTTCGGTGATTGCAGTATTAAAATGGCAGTATCGTCTAGCTCTATAATGATCAGGTAGGTTGGGGGCTGACGGTGTGCTATTAGGAACGATAATTGACTGAGTGTTTTCAATTACAGGTGGTGTCCAAGCATCAGCTAAGACTTGAGATGAGTGTGTGTTATTGGGCAAAGGATTTAGTTCAGATGTTTTTGCTAAATAGCGCGGCAAATCAGCGGCGATATTTCGTCCAACCACCACACACTCTAACAGTGAATTACTGGCTAAACGGTTTGCTCCATGCAAGCCTGTATACGCCACTTCGCCTGCGGCATAAAGACCAATGACATCAGTCAAACCATTGGCAGAGGTAACCACGCCACCACAGCTATAATGAGCGGTAGGAGCCACTGGTATAGGCGCTGTCGCAATATCAATGCCAAGCGTTAAGAGGGTTTGATAAATTTGTGGGAAATGCGCTTGCAAAAAATCTGTCGGTAGGTGGCTAACATCAAGGTGTACGTAGCCCATATCATTGTTTTTAATTTGCTCAGCGATTGCTCTTGCGACGATATCTCGTGGTGCTAGTTCTACGCGCTCATCAATATCGAGCATAAAACGTTTGCCTGTCTGCGGGCAATACAGCCGTCCACCTTCACCGCGCAGTGCTTCAGAGATTAAAAAGCTGCTATCGCCTAATGCCAGTCCTGTCGGGTGAAATTGAATAAACTCTAAGTTTGCCAATCGGCAACCTGCTTGCCACGCCATCATCACGCCATCACCGACACAGACATTTGGCGCACTAGCTCGTTTAAATAGCTGTCCCAAGCCGCCACTGGCCAGTACGACAGCTTGACTATAAACCGTAAGCTGACGTTGGTTGTTATGATCAAAAACAAGTGCCCCTTGGCAGCGGTTATCTCTATTATCTTTCAGTAGACTTAACGCCTCATGATGAGGCAGTATGGTAATGTTGGATGCCGCTTTCACTTTTATGATCAAGGCTTCCATAACATGTCGCCCAGTAGCATCCTCAGCGTGGGCGACTCGTCTACAGCCATGCCCACCTTCTTTGGTTAGATGTAGGTCACTGGTTGTTAAGCTATTCGTCCGCTGTACTTTATTTGCTGCTATCGCATGTTGCTGTAGGGTCGGCGTAAAGGGAACGCCTTGCTCACATAACCATTGAACCGCTTGCTGTCCTGCACTGAGGATATCAGTGGTATTATTGGCGTCACATAATCCTGCGCCAGCGATGAGCGTATCGCTAATATGGTCGGTAACCGAGTCGTTTTTATCCAAACTGGCCGCAATACCACCTTGCGCATAATGACTTGAACAAACCTCTAGATCGGCTTTGCTCAGTACCATGATGCTTAGTGATTTTGGTAGTGATAGCGCAGTACTTAAACCAGCCAGTCCTGCACCGATGATTAGCACGTCTGTTTGCTTGATATTATCCGCGCTCATACTAGGCTGCCCCAACGTTAGCGAATAGCGCACGGTCTTTTATGATGTCACCACTGGCAGCGACTTGTTGCTTTTGTGCTTCGGCAAAATCAAGCATACGTTGTAAAGGTTTGCTAGCTGCTGCTGCCAGCTCAGGCGTCATCAATACTTCACCACTACGCTGCGTTAAGCACTGTTCAATACCTTTTAGACCATTCATTGCCATCCAAGGACAAAACGCACAGCTCTTACAACTGGCGCTTTCGCCTGCGGTTGGTGCGGCTAAAAACCGTTTGTTTGGTGAGCGTTTTTGCATCTCGTGCAAGATACCCAAATCAGTCGCCACAATAAAGGTATCGGCATCCATCTCATAAGTTGATTTTAATAATTTGCTAGTGGATCCGACCACATCGGCAAGCTCCACCACGCTATCAGGTGACTCAGGATGGACTAATACCTTAGCGTTTGGATATCCTTCTTTTAACTGCAACAGCTCAGTAGCTTTGAATTCATTGTGTACCAAACAAGAGCCTTGCCACAGCAGCATGTCTGCACCAGTCTCACGCGCAATGTATTTGCCCAAGTGACGGTCAGGGCCCCAAATGATGGTTTCACCTTGGGCATGTAAGTGGCGGACAATATCGATACCAACAGATGATGTCACTACCCAATCCGCACGGGCTTTGACCGCAGCGCTGGTGTTGGCATAGACCACGACCGTACGCTCAGGATGGGCATCACAGAATGCGGAAAATTCATCAACAGGGCAGCCCAAATCAAGCGAGCATTCGGCTTCTAAATCTGGCATCAGTACCGTCTTTTCCATACTCAGTATTTTGGCCGATTCGCCCATAAAGCGTACACCTGCGACTACCAATGTCTGTGCGCTATGTGCTTGACCGAAGCGTGCCATCTCAAGTGAGTCACCAACGCAACCACCAGTCGCTAATGCTAAATCTTGAATAAAAGGGTCGACATAATAATGTGCGACCAGTACGGCATTGTGTTCTTTTAGCAGTTTCTTGATATTAGCCTCAACCACCAAACGCTCAGATCGTGGCAGATCTGCTGGCATTTTTGCTTTGGCATATTCGATATTCATGCGTGCGGCAATATGATTATCATGGCTCATGATGGGTGCGTCATACGGATAAGTTTTCATAAGTACAAACCTCTAGTGCAGTAACGACAAGTCATCTGCCGCTAAAAGTGATATCAACCTCAAAATACGATTGGCTGTGCCAAATTAGTCCAATTTAAGACATCGTATTGACAGGTTTTTAATTATGCTCTTTTTGAGCATAAATACAAGTGGTTTTTTATATACTCCTTTTAATAGAGTATGTATTTGTGCAAAATGCTTTCTCTCACTTCTCACTTTTAGCCGTCGATGTTCTTTTAGCAGTTGATGTTTACAACGGTAGACTGTGATAGTTATAGATTCACGCTATACTAAGTCATACGATAAATAATAAGTGTGATGGACTTTTTATTGCACGTTAAAAGATAAAGTTTATTGCACGCTAAAAGATAAAAGGATAATTACTAAAATCATGACGTTGTCTTATTCACATGCGCATCAGCAGGGTAGCGGAACCACTGAGGTCGTTGCGGTTCTAGTTGCGATTACAGATCATACGGCACGAGTACTCACAGTTGATCAAGGTAAATTGTTGCCTAATGGACCACTCATGCCTTTACATCGCTCGCTACAGTCTGGCGTACGGCAGTGGGTAGAAGAACAGACGCAGCAGCCACTGGGTTATTTGGAGCAGTTATATACCTTTGTCGATACCAATAGGCGTAACGTCGATGGTCATGCGTTGGTCTATGTGAGTTACTTGGGATTGGTGCAAGAGACGCAAACGCAGCAGCTGCAAAGCAAGGCAGTATGGCGAGATTGGTATGATTATTTCCCGTGGGAAAATCACTTGGAAGGCAAGCCTGATATCATTGTGAATCTCATTGTGCCTGCATTGTTAAATTGGGCAAATGAGGCCGCTGATTCAATCACGCAACAGCGGCGGTATCAGCGTATTGGTTTGTGTTGGGGGTTGAGTGAGAGGTTTTTAGCAGATGACGATATTGAAAACATAGAAGCTATCAATAAAAATGTTAGCGAGCATATCCATGACAGTAGAGAATGGGTTGCTGAACATGTGTTACTGCGCTACGAGATGCTTTATGAGGCAGGATTGATTCCAGAGTCTACTTATTACCAGCCACAAAAATTGCCAAAAGACTGGGCACAGATAATAGGTACGCCGATGTATTATGATCATCGCCGAGTGATTGCTACGGCTATTTCAAGGCTGCGTGCCAAGATTGAATATCGCCCGCTTATCTTTGGTTTGATGCCAAATGCCTTTACCTTGTCGCAATTACAGCAGAGCGTAGAAGCGCTCTCAGGAGTGCGTTTGCATAAGCAAAACTTTCGCCGTCTGCTAGATTCTCAGAATCTAGTAACGGAGACAGGGGAGAGTAGTAGTGCGCAGCGTGGTCGTCCTGCCAAGCTTTACCGGTTCTGCCATGATATTGAACTACAAAGTTTATTGATGGATAGCAAATTGCCTAAGCGCAAATAAACATTCAAATATTATTGCACTCCCTAAACTACTATTATGTTCTATGCCTATCGATTTTATCAACCGCATGAAATAGTGTCATTTTCTTGCAGGGTCATGAACTTTACGTTATATTTATGCTCACTTTGAGTTTAATACAACAGAATAGCAGCATTATATTAAGGGTTATCTATGACAAGTAACAAAGAACCTGCATTGAATGACGTATTGCTTATACCTCTAGTAGAAGCTGCTTTAACCGAAGATTTGGGTCGGCGCGGAGATGTGACCTCCCAAGCCACGATTCCTGCTGATATGCATGCCCAACTAGAGATTAGAGCGCGGCAGGTAGGTGTGATATGCGGTATGGATTTGGCACGTTTGTCCTTTGCACTGGTTGATGCTCAGATTGAGTTTACCGCTCAAGTTGATGATGGTGAGCTGGTTGACGCTGGTACCGTATTGGCTAGTGTTCGTGGTAATGCGCGTCATCTGCTAACGGCAGAACGCACGGCGCTTAATTTTATGACTCATCTCAGTGGGATTGCGACAGAGACCCGACAAATTGTAGATAGCGTGGTTGATTATCCAGCGCAGATTACCTGTACACGTAAAACCATACCAGGCCTACGTATTGTCCAAAAATACGCAGTACGATGCGGTGGCGGGCGTAATCACCGTCTAGGATTAGATGATGCTATCTTAATCAAAGACAATCATATTGCCATTGCTGGCGATATAAAAAAAGCCATTCAGCAAGCCCAAAGTTTTGCAGGTCATCTCATTCCCATTGAGGTAGAAGTCGATACTTTAGAGCAACTAGCGCAAGCATTAGATGCTGGGGTGAGTTTGGTTCTTTTGGACAACATGTCACCTGAGCTATTATCACAAGCTGTGGCTATGTGCCAAGGTCGAGCTAAGACTGAAGCATCAGGTGGTATCACGCCAGATACCGTTAAAGCGGCTGCCCAATCAGGTGTGGATTTTATTGCTATGGGCTACCTAACGCACAGTAGCACGGCATTAGATATTGGTTTGGACTTTCATGCATAGATAATATAACTATAGGTGATCCACTATAAAATAAATACAGCGATACGGGTTACATTTTTCGCAGCCTCTGTCTGCGTAGGCACAGCAAGCAAGAAAAATGTATCTCTTTTATTTAGGACTGACTATACATAAAGTTAATGATTTAATTGGCTTATCTCCCTATGCTACAATATAAGCCACAATGCTATTTTCACCGTTTATTGGGTCATCGTTGCACTCGCACGATGGCCTTAATTTTTTCAGCAGTTGTATCTCAAATAAACAAGTGAGTGCTCAGTGAATACTGAAATCATCAAGATAATCTTAGCCTTTTTGGTATTGATTAATCCGTTTAGCGCCTTGACGTTATTTTTGGATTTAACCCGCGGTTATTCAATGAATAATCGACGTAAAGTTGCGCGTGTTGCCTGCTTGACGATTTTTATCACGATCAGTTTTTTTACCGTAGCAGGTGAGGTTTTACTAAACGCACTTGGTATCTCGATAGGTTCGTTTCAGTTGGCAGGTGGTATCTTAGTATTTCTAATTGCCCTCAATATGATGAATGGTGAAGGCAATCCAGTTAAGCCTGACCAAGAAAACTTCGATGTCGATCATGTACAAGATTCACCAGCTTCGATGGCAGCTGCTGTGGTTCCTCTTGCTATTCCGATGATGATTGGACCTGGTGGTATTTCCACGGTTATTATTTATTCTGCCCAAGTCTCTGGTGTGAAGGAAGTATCTGCCATCATGATTGCTGGACTGTTTATTAGCTTGTTTTGCTATGCAGCATTAATGGCCGCAGGTCGCATCAGCCGTTTGTTAGGAGATACAGGGCTTAACATCATGAGTCGAATTATGGGTATGCTACTGGCTGCAGTCTCTATCGAAATCATCGTAAACGCATTACGTACTTTGTTTCCTAGTTTGGCATAATGGCTTTGTGTATCATATCAGCGTCAATTTTTATCCTTTCACCCTTCAGGCTGTAGAAAAAATGACAGCCTACTGTTCGTTAAAGCTA
Organism: Psychrobacter sp. FME13; assembly: GCF_014861395.1. Classification (GTDB taxonomy): domain Bacteria; phylum Pseudomonadota; class Gammaproteobacteria; order Pseudomonadales; family Moraxellaceae; genus Psychrobacter. Next base: position 23,958 of record NZ_RRYV01000037.1, read on the forward strand.
GTTATCAGTTTAAATTGGTCATCAGTTAAATCTAACATCAAGAACTAATATCAAAAATATATCAAAAAACTGTCAATTAAGATGAGTTGTCAGTTGCCTTTTACTACTTCCTGACTATTACAAAACCGAGAATTTGATTAAAAAAACCATTTTTTACAGCGTAGCTATGCCTAAAATAATAGCGATAAATCACCAAAAGTATTGAGAATAAACATCACCTATAAAAATATGTTAGATTATAAAGACAATTAATACTATAGGAGCTAACTTTGAGTAATAAAAGAATTGCTATTTTAGGCGCAGGTCCAAGTGGCTTAGCACAATTACGCGCTTTCGAAGCGGCCCGATTGGCTGGTGCTGAAAACTTACCTGAGATAGTTTGTTATGAAAAGCAAAATGCCATCGGCGGTATGTGGAATTATAGTTGGCGTACCGGTTTAGACAGAAACGGTGAGCCTGTTCACGGCAGTATGTACCGCTATTTGTGGTCGAATGGCCCAAAAGAGTGCTTAGAATTTGCAGATTATTCATTTGATGAACACTTTGGTGAAGCCATCCCTTCATACCCACCACGTGAAGTGCTAAAAGACTACATCATGGGTCGTATCGACAAGCAAGACATCCAAAAATATATTCGCTTTGAGTGCCCTGTACGTTGGGTAGCATTTGACAATGACACGCAAAAATTCACTGTGACAGTGATGAACCATAAAACCAATGAGCAAGAGGTCGAAGAGTTTGATTATGTCGTGGTAGCGACTGGTCATTTCTCAACGCCAAACATGCCGTATTTTCAAGGTTTGGAAACTTTCCCAGGTCGCATCCTCCATGCGCATGATTTCCGTGACGCATTGGAATTCAAAGACGAAGATATTTTACTGATTGGTAGCAGTTATTCAGCCGAAGATATCGGTACGCAGTGTTATAAATACGGCACCAAATCAGTCACTATCAGCTATCGGACCCAAGCTTTAGGTTACGATTGGCCTGATGGTATTAAGGAAGTGCCTTTAGTGACTCATTTTGAAGATGATGTGGCGCACTTTGCCGATGGCACGAGCCAAAAATTTGACGCCATTATTATGTGTACAGGGTATTTGTTCCATTTCCCGTTTATGCCAGATGAGCTACGTCTGCAAACGCATAATTGCTTGTATCCTAAGAATTTATATAAAGGTATCTTTTGGCAGCCCAATCCAAAGCTTATTTATTTGGGTATGCAGGATCAGTATTTCACCTTTAATATGTTTGATGCACAAGCGTGGTATGCCCGTGATGTGATTATGGGTGATATTAAAATACCTGATTTGGCGACACGTACAGCAGACGAGCAAGAATGGGTGGCAACGTATGCTAAGTGCGCGACGGTTAGCGATTCCATTGACTTTCAAGCCGCCTATATTCGTGATTTGACCAATGCAACAGATTACCCAGAGTTTGCGGTAGAAAAGCAGGGTGATATCTTAAAAGAATGGCAAATAGACAAAACCGACAATATCATGACCTTTAGAGAAAAAGGTTATCGTTCGACATTGACGGGTACGTTATCCCCTGAATTACCAGAGCCGTGGTTGGATGTGCTTGATGATTCGCTTGAGCACTTTTTGAATATGTCGCTTGTGAAGCCCAAAAATCGTAAAAAAGCGTCGTAAATAAGTAGCATCGTTAACAATGATTATTGTCTAAAAAGATAAAAGCCAAATACGTTTCAGCGTGTTTGGCTTTTTTTGTGAATGGTATATATAGCGGCCATATTAACCATAGTCGGTTCAATATAATTTGGATACAAGGAAGGCGAGTGAAAATACTACAACTCGTAGACTAAGCAAGCCTGACACCGTATCCAATTTATAGAGGATTGACTATATTAACTATTATATAAGTGCCACGCTAAGTACAGCATCAGTATGCCGACCAATCCGTCGAGTATATTCCATGCTTTTGGTTGGGAAAATAATGGTCGAAGCAGTCGTGCAGCATAACCTAAGGCAAAAAAGAAACAGAACGATGCACTGACGGCACCCACACCAAATGCCAGTTTGCTACTAGCACCTGTTGAAACCATGCCAACGAGTACCAATGTATCTAGATAGACGTGTGGATTGAGCCACGTAAAGCCAAAACACAATAACAGTGCTTTTTTTAAGCTGGTAACGGCTTGACCATCCACTGTTAATGCATGTGAGTGAACCGCCCCGACTATATCGGAGACTTGATTGCTTGAGTCAGGCAGCTTTGTCTGACTCAATAAAACTATCATAGTATCGTCTCTCAAACTCAAAAGGCGACACATAGCCAATCGTACTATGAATGCGAGTTTTGTTAAACCAATCGACCCATTCAAGGGTTGCTAATTCAACATCACTCACACCTTGCCACTGCTGTTTTAAATATTCAATCACCTCCGTTTTATAAAGTCCGTTAACCGTTTCAGCCAACGCATTATCGTATGAATCACCTGTCGTGCCAACAG
>NZ_RRYV01000376.1 GCF_014861395.1 Psychrobacter sp. FME13
TTGGCCTCTGCCATCTCAAGCGTATCAGCACCGTAGATGGCCTTTAAATCAGCTGCTACGGCCTTCTTGTCCGTCCAAGGTACGAACTTCATCGAATAGCGCACCATATGCACGATACACAGCTGAACCTGAGCGTTAGGGTAGACCGTATTGATGGCATCAGGGAAGCCTTTTAAACCATCGACACAGGCAATAAGAATATCTTGAACCCCGCGGTTTTGTAGCTCAGTGAGAACACCAAGCCAGAATTTAGCGCCCTCGTTCTCTGATAGCCACATGCCAAGCAGCTCTTTTTTACCATCAAGAGCAACGCCTAAGGCCAGATAGATAGCTTTGTTGATGATCTGCTTGTCCTGACGAACTTTGACGACAATGCAGTCTAAGTAGACGATAGGATAGACGCTGCTCAGTGGCCGGTTCTGCCAAGCGGTGATGTCATCCAAGATGTTGTCAGTGACTCTGGAAACCAAGCTGCTTGAGATGTCGACGTCGTAGATGTCCTTGATGGTTTCGACAATCTCAGTAGTGGTTTGACCTTTGGCGTA
>NZ_RRYV01000377.1 GCF_014861395.1 Psychrobacter sp. FME13
TTTGTAGTGGTCAACTAATTTAGGACACCTGATAAGAGGTTTTTGTTAAAATAGCGTCTCTCTGTTTCTAATGGTGTTAAGTAATTGTTGAAAGTATGGGGTCTCACAGTTTGATAATAGCCCCAGATATAGTCAGTGATAGCACTCTTAGCCTCAAAGATATCTTCATAACCACCCTTTGGCATCCATTCCGTTTTAAAGCTTCTAAAGAAGCGTTCAGTTGGCGCGTTGTCCCAGCAATTACCCTTTCTGCTCATGCTTTGAATCATGCCGTCACAACTAGCCACGGATTCAGCAAATGCCTTGCTAGTGTAATGCGTGCCTTGATCCGAGTGAAACAGCACCCTACTGGGTCTAAGTCTCGTCTGATATGCCATCTGTAGTGCTTTAGCAGTCAGCATACTGTCAGGAGAGTCTGATACGGCAAAGCCCACGACACGACGGGCAAACAGATCTAACACCACAGCTAGATAACACCAGCCGCTCTTGATACGGATATAGGTCACATCTCCCGTCCAGACTTGGTTAGGCATGCTT
>NZ_RRYV01000378.1 GCF_014861395.1 Psychrobacter sp. FME13
TCAATCAGGCAGCTTAATTCTATTTATTAGGTGTCTTAAGTTTGGGAGGGTTACCGTGTGTCCTCATCTGCTGATTTATATTTCAAGTTAATGTCATTACAAAACTGGAGTTACCGGATGAAAACCATTTTAACCAGTCCTATTACTGATCGATGCGCATGGAAAGGACAGGATATAAGTACCAAAAAGGACTGGATAATTGAATTAGATAGCCACTTAATTTCAGTGTTGGACAACGCACTACATTTTATTAAAGGTTTGAATAAATCTGCTCCAAATTTTAAGAAAAGTGATGTTCCGATTAAAGATGATGCTTTTTTGGATCTTATTAATAATATCTCTGAAGCATTGGAAAATGGGTACGGATTTATTGTAATTAGGGGGCTAGACCCGCTTTTATATAACTTAGATTAACACATGAAGTGCAATACCAAATGCAAGGTGAAAAAAAGACCTAGATGCGCTAGCATCAAAGTTTTTATCCACCGACCAAAGTGAGATTGCAACCATGAGCTATACACATCTAAGCCTA
>NZ_RRYV01000379.1 GCF_014861395.1 Psychrobacter sp. FME13
CTAAGGCGACAGTTATTACCTTCTATGCCTACCGTATGCTGCTTGCCGATTTGTTTCTTGTCAGGCTTGAATGCGGTTATAAAGCTATCCCAGTTATCCATGCTAATAGAGCCATAGCTGACTTTCAGTTGTTTAAGACGGGCTCTTAGCTTCTTAGCTGTTTTCAGGTCACGTTTGCCCCAGACATAAGCGACAATCTCATTGGTAGCGCGGTCATAAGCATAAATAAGCCAAACTTTACGCTTTTTGCGATACACGTAAGTCCAAAACTCATCAACCTCTAAGCGTTCATAATAGCGCTTTTTAGGTGTAATCTTATAGACCGATGAGCCTATGGTGCTAAGGACTTTACCAATACTAATAGAGGCTATAACGGCTATGTCTCTGACGCCGCAACCTCTAACCGTCATTAGCCGTATGATGTCTTCTATTTTAGAGTGACAGCCATGATAAGTTAAGGCATGGTCGCCAATGAATTGACGTTTGCAGTCCTTGCACTGGTAGTTCTGCTTGCCATAGCTTTTTTTGCCGT
>NZ_RRYV01000380.1 GCF_014861395.1 Psychrobacter sp. FME13
CTTTGGGTTAGTATAGCCTCTTAGCAGTTGTCCAATTTAATTATGCCACTACAATGACATGTCTAGTGACAGTAGCACCACAGATCAAGTGATGCAGTCCATGTTATCTTCGCTGCCTACTGATAATTTGAGTACGGATCAGCGCCAACGTTTAGAAGATATTGTCAGTAAATATAGTAAAGAGATGACAGATGATAGTAATAGAACCACTATGAATCAAAAAATAGTCGATGTATATGTCCAGACTGCTAAGCAGCATTTTAATCAAGAAGAAGTCGATGCGCAGATAGATTTTTATAGTAGCAAAACGGGCCAAAGTATCATTGATAAACAGCCTGATATGATGAAAGACTATATGACACAAATAATGCCTATTGTTATGGAGTCTACTATGGAAAAGGTACAAGATATTACGCCGAGAATGGTCGCAGATATTAAAGCCCTTAAACTTGAAGAGTAGGGTGTGTATAGAATTCAAATCAGGGGCAACCAGATAAAGACACAAGCAAGCA
>NZ_RRYV01000381.1 GCF_014861395.1 Psychrobacter sp. FME13
TCCACGTTCATTTGGTTTTTATTACCAAGTACCGAAAAAAGGTCTTAGGTGAGCTTAGATATTATTAAACAATATATTCAGAACCAGCGAGGTTAGCTAGTGATGCGAAATTCACCTCCACCCTAATGTCGGGTGGAGTCCTCTTTCGCTTTTTTGATAGCGGAGTTTCAAAATAAATAAAAGTTATTATTCAGTCACCTCTTATCGTCTTATGTCTCAAAACCCTTATGCACAATGCCTTGCACAATTTATGTTACCAGTGCTTTATAGGCCCATGATTGCTCCTGACCTCCTCCATAAAAGTGTCTAAAGCCGTCACCCGACATGCTAATACACTTAAAACTTTTGGTAACTTATTATGATCAGTATTTTTGATTTCTTAGATTAACACATGAAGTGCAATACCAAATGCAAGGTGAAAAAAAGACCTAGATGCGCTAGCATCAAAGTTTTTATCCACCGACCAAAGTGAGATTGCAACCATGAGCTATACACATCTAAGCCTA
>NZ_RRYV01000382.1 GCF_014861395.1 Psychrobacter sp. FME13
CGGAGTTTTTCAAGGTAGTTGTCACCATCAAGCTAAATTAAGCGGCTTGTAATCTTTGCTGTTGTTGCTCTTTTACAGGATTTAGCGTTGTTGGCCCTACAGGCTCGCAGTTCCTCACCTCCTGAGTTCCCCAACGTATCGGGTTTTCATCTTTAGCGCGCTGCATCGTGAGCAGACGCTTCGCCAGTATTTCCTTATCCTCACCCGTATGGCGCTGATTGGGCGTCACAAAGTTCAGCTGACTGTGCTTATGCTCATTGTTGTACCAGCGCGTGAAGCTCAGCATCCATCGTCTTGCCGCATCTAAGCTCTTAAAGCCATCGATAGGCCAATTAGGGCGATACTTGCAGGTTTTAAATAAAGACTCTGCAAACGGGTTGTCATTACTGACACGCGGTCTGCTGTAAGAGGTGAGTACCCCAAGCTCATACGCTTTCATGCGCATGGTTTGAGCTTTCATCGGTGCCCCATTGTCTGAGTGTAGCACCACCCCAGTGTGCAAT
>NZ_RRYV01000383.1 GCF_014861395.1 Psychrobacter sp. FME13
AGTGAACCGCCCCGACTATATCGGAGAGTGATTTACTTGAGTCAGGCAGCAATGCCTGACAGGGTTAAATTATCATAATACCGCTTTTCAAATTCAAAAGGTGACACATATCCAATCGTGCTATGCAGTCGTGTTTTGTTAAACCAGTCCACCCATTCAAGGGTTGCTAATTCAACATCGTTCACGCCATGCCATTGTTCTTTTAGATATTCAATCACCTCAGACTTATAAAGCCCGTTAACTGTCTCAGCCAATGCGTTGTCATAAGAGTCGCCTGTTGTACCAACAGAAGCAATCACTCCAGAGTCCGTCATCTTATCGGTATAGCGAATAGATAAGTACTGAACCCCTCGATCACTGTGATGAATCACATCTTTGGGATAGTTTCTATCTGCTATTGCTTGATTTAACGCCGCCATCACCATATCGGTATTCATGCGATTAGATACTTTCCAGCCAACGATAGCGCGAGCAAACACATCAATAATAAAAGCGGTAT
>NZ_RRYV01000384.1 GCF_014861395.1 Psychrobacter sp. FME13
TAGGCTTAGATGTGTATAGCTCATGGTTGCAATCTCACTTTGGTCGGTGGATAAAAACTTTGATGCTAGCGCATCTAGGTCTTTTTTTCACCTTGCATTTGGTATTGCACTTCATGTGTTAATCTAAGAAAATAAAAAATGTTACTTATAAATTAAATCCGTTGGTGGTGTGTCAGAAAGTATGCTGAAGAAATAAAGGAGGGTGACAGCCAAAGCAAGATGATATATTTGAGGTTATGAAGACACAAATAGATATCAGCTGCCCCGACTGTCACAGTCCCAGTTTAAAGAAAAACGGCATAAAAAGCTATGGCAAGCAGAACTACCAATGCAAGGACTGCAAACGTCAATTCATTGGTGACCATGCCTTAACTTATAAGGGCTGTCACTCTAAAATAGAAGACATCATACGGCTAATGACGGTGAGAGGTTGCGGTGTTAGAGACATAGCTATTATAGCCTCAGTCAGTATCGGTAAAGTATTGGGCACCA
>NZ_RRYV01000038.1 GCF_014861395.1 Psychrobacter sp. FME13
GGTACTACGCTATGCTTTAGGTTGGCAATATATCTCTGGTTTTGCGTAAGTCCTATATCAATGAAAAAGTCAGTATCACTCATTGTGTGCCAACGATTTTACAAATGGTAATAAAAGAAGCGCAGGATCGTGATGCCAGTTTTAATGGTTTAAAAATGATCATCGGTGGCTCACGATTGACAGAAGGTCTAGCAAGGCTTGCCATGTCTCAAGGTATTGAAGTCTATACTGGCTATGGTATGTCAGAGACGGCACCACTTATTAGCTTGACTGAATTTAGTCTCAATGAGCCTGAGATGTCCGATGACGAAGATATCGCGCGCCGCTGTATGACGGGTAAGCCTGTGCTCATGGTTGATGCCCAAGTGTGGGGTACAGACAACAAATCAGTTGATACAGGCAAAGAACATACAGGCGAGCTGGTATTGCGGGCACCTTGGCTGACCCAAAGCTACTTAAAGAATGAGGATGCGGGTAAGGAGCTATGGGATAATGGCTACATGCATACCCAAGATATCGCTTATATACGCCCTGATGGTTATATTGGTATTACCGATCGCCTAAAAGATGTGATCAAATCAGGTGGTGAGTGGATATCATCTTTAGAGATTGAGACTATTTTATCGCTGCATCCAGCCGTGGCTGATGTGTCAGTCATTGGTGTTCGTGATGCACAGTGGGGCGAGCGTCCATTGGCCTTGATTGTTCTAAAACCTGATGCTCAGAGTACGAGTGTTGATGATATCAAAGCCATTGCTGAAAAAGCGGTAGAGCGGGGTATGATTCCTAAATATGGCGTGCCTAGCCAGTTTAAGTTTGTGGATGATCTACCCAAAACCTCTGTCGGTAAGCATGATAAAAAAGCCATGCGAAAAACGTATGCTGATCAGACAGAAGTATAGTTTTATGTAGTTGACCTTTATCTTTAGCTCTGATACATTTTAAACCGATACGTAATGTATCGGTTTTTTTAGTTTTGGCAAGGACAGCCAATATTGCATTATGATAGTGTGCAATAAGAGTTTATATTATAAAGATAGTGTCTTATTACCCATCGTTTACGCTAAGGATAGCCATTATGAACGAGCAAGCCATCAATCAACGCACCGACCAAAGCAGCAATCACGTTTCTATTCAAAACCCGCAAGGACCCTCTGATAACACTCAGAGTTTTGCTGATATTTATCACGATTCTATTAATAATCGTGAACATTTTTGGTCTGAGCAAGCCAAGCGTATCTACTGGCATAAAGAGCCTGATAAAATTCTTGATGACAGTAATTTGCCGTTCGCTAAGTGGTTCGTGGGCGGTGAGACCAATCTTTGTTATAACTGCGTAGATCGTCACCTCGAAGAGCGCGCAGAGCAAGATGCATTCATTTGGCTGTCATCAGAGATTAACCAAGAATTGATTGAGACATTTCCCGCAGTCGTTGATTCATTTAAAGATTTAGGCAACAACGTCGAGTTTTATACAGACTATACTAAGCGCCGTTTGACTTACAATGACTTGTATAAAGAAGTCAATTATTTTGCGGATGTGCTGCAACGTCATGGTATCGGTAAGGGTGATCGCGTCATTATTTATATGCCAATGATACTAGAGGCTGCTTATGCGATGTTGGCTTGTGCTCGTATTGGTGCCGTACATTCAGTGGTATTTGGCGGATTTGCTGCACATAATTTGGCGATCCGTATGGATGATGCTGAAGCAAAAATGGTTGTCACGGTAGACGCAGGTTTGCGCGGTGGTAAGGTTATTAATTATAAAAGCCTCGTCAATCAAGGGGCTGAGCAAGCTAACGTAAAGCCTGAGCATGTGTTGGTTGTCAACCGAGGTGTATTGCCATTTGCTCCACAAGATATTGATGTGGACTATGCAACCGAGCGCCGCGTCAGTTGTGAGACAAATGCTGTTGTAGAGCCAGTATGGTTAGAGTCTAATGCACCGTCTTATCTTCTGTATACTTCCGGAACGACGGGCACACCAAAAGGTGTGCAACGTGATACGGGTGGTCATGCAGTCGCGCTCACTACCTCGATGGATTATATCTATGATGGCAAAGCAGGAGACACGTTTTGGGCAATATCTGATATTGGCTGGGCCGTTGGTCATTCTTATACCATCTATGCGCCATTGTTAGCTGGCATGACCAGTGTCATGTATGAAGGATTGCCACATCGACCAAACCCAGGTATTTGGTGGCGGATTGTCGAGGCCAATAAGGTCAATATACTATTCACTGCACCGACTGGTGTACGAATGCTCAAAAAACAAGATGAAGCTTGGATGACGCGTTACGATGTCTCAAGTGTTAAGTCGTTCTTTTTAGCAGGTGAGCCACTCGATGAGTCAACAGCTAATTGGCTTACTAAGCATTTAGGGGTTCCTATTTTAGATCACTATTGGCAGACAGAGTCTGGTTGGCCCATTCTAAGCAATACGCCAAAGTTTAATCATAAGCCGCATAAGCAAGGATCGCCTGGCTATCCAATGTATGGCTACGATGCACAAGTTATCAATGAAGAGACAGGTGAGCTCTGTGCTGCGGGCGAAAAAGGCTTACTTGCAATCAAAGCGCCTCTACCGCCCGGCTGTCTAACCACGGTATGGCGCAACGATGAGCGATTTGTCAGCAGCTATTTTGGTTTGTTCGATGGTCAACAGTACTCTACATCCGACTATGCCGTGACTGATGAGGATGGGTATTTTTATATCTTAGGGCGTACAGACGATGTGATTAACGTCGCTGGTCATCGAATTGGTACGCAAGAGATTGAAGAGGCGATCAGCATGCATTCAGAGATGGCAGAGTGTGCGGTTGTTGGTATTCAAGATCAGTTGAAAGGGGAGTTGCCGATTGCGTTCTGTGTGCTGAGAGATCATGAGCAAGTGGCAACCACGGAAAACCGTTTTCGTATTGAGCAGCAAGTCATCGGTGCCGTGGTTAAATCTCTCGGCGGTATTGCTAGGCCCGCGGCTATTTATTTTCCGCAAGCGTTACCAAAGACTCGCTCTGGAAAAATATTACGCCGTGCCATTCGTGCATTAGCAGAAGGCAAGGAAACAGGCGATATGTCGACACTCGATAATCCACCCGCGATTGATGCGATCAAGCAGTCTATGAAGGATTATTGATGAATACGAAATATGAATCTATCGATAACTGATCCATAAGGACATTCAATATTGTATAAAAGCTCATGAATTATCATGGGCTTTTTTAATTTTAAATCCCCATAATCTTGACTGGCGAATATGGGTCTGTTTGATATTCAAATATTAGGACTGCTGATCGCTAAAAGCTTACCAAGCCAGGCGCAAGCCGACGATAATGTCGAGGCCTTAACTAGGATCCCTCACGCTAAGATAAAAATTTGATAAAGGGCTTGACCACAAAAATGAATTATTGTTATAGTCAATAACGATACATAATAAATCATTTTAAATTTATATAATTGATGATCATCAATAAAATTAGAACCTTTACCAAGGTGAAAATTGGTTATATGTCAGTAGTTTCGTAAATAGTCGTTTCGCAAACAAGATAAGGATATCTTATGCACCACGTTCAGCAGCTCATTAATGGTCAATTCGTCGATTCTGATACCAGCGAATGGATTGATATCACAGATCCCGCCACCCAAGAAGTCATCGCAAAGGTTCCACAAACGACCGATGATGAAATCAACCAAGCGGTCATCGCCGCTCAGACTGCCTTTCAAACATGGCGCAAAACGCCCATAACCACACGTGCTCGTATATTTTTAAAGTATCAAGCATTGATACGCGAGCATATGGATGAGCTAGCAGAGATTTTGACCGCTGAACAAGGTAAAACCATTGCGGATGCCCGCGGTGATGTATTCCGTGGTTTAGAAGTGGTTGAGCATGCAGCAGGTATTGCAAACTTACAGATTGGTGACTTTGTTGAAAACGTCGCATCAGGCGTTGATACCTATAGCATCTGGCAGCCGCTAGGTGTGTGTGCAGGTATCACACCATTTAACTTCCCAGCGATGATTCCGCTATGGATGTTCCCAATGGCCATTGCCACGGGTAACACTTTTATCCTTAAGCCGTCTGAGCAAGACCCCATGGTCACCATGCGTTTGGTTGAATTAGCAATTGAAGCGGGCGTACCTGAAGGTGTGCTCAACGTCGTACATGGCGGAAAAGCCACTGTCGATGCTATTTGTGATCACCCTGATATAAAAGCTGTTTCTTTTGTGGGTTCTACTGCTGTTGGCAAACATGTCTATGAGCGTGCCAGTCAATCAGGTAAGCGTGCTCAGTGCATGATGGGCGCAAAAAATCATGGTGTTATCTTACCGGATGCCAATAAAGAGCAGACGCTTAATCAGCTAGCAGGTGCAGCATTTGGGGCGGCGGGTCAACGTTGTATGGCGCTGTCAGTGGTGGTATTGGTCGGTACTGCAGGTGAGTGGATTGATGATATTAAAGCCAAAGCGGAAAAGCTGGTCGTATCAGCAGGCAAACATGATAAAGATCTAGGCCCGCTGATTTCTCCTGCGGCAAAAGCCCGTGTCGAGCATTTAATTGGTGCTGGAGTAGAAGAGGGTGCAAGTCTGATTCTAGATGGTCGTGGCATTACCGTTGAGGGCTTTGAAAAAGGTAATTTTGTCGGCCCAACTATTTTTGATAATGTCACTACTGATATGCAAATTTATCAGCAGGAAATTTTTGGGCCAGTATTGTGTGTCATGCGTGCAGCCGATCTGGACGAAGCAATTGAGATACTCAATGCCAATCCACATGGCAATGGCACAGCGATATTTACTCAGTCAGGTGCTGCCGCACACAAATTCCAACAAGACGTTCAAGTCGGTCAGGTTGGCATTAATTTGCCAATTCCTGTGCCACTACCGATGTTTTCATTCTCAGGTTCACGTGCCAGTAAGCTTGGTGACCTTGGTCCGTATGGCAAGCAAGCCGTGCAGTTCTATACTCAAACCAAAACTGTCACTGCGCGTTGGTTTGATGATGAAGCGAGCCGCGGCGTCAATACCACCATTTCAATTTAATCGCTCGTTCGATATGTTTGCGGTATAGCGATAATCCTGCTTAAGGCATATTTTAGCAAAGCATGATCTTATGATTGTAGTTATGTCGCTGCTATACTGTATAGCCAACACTATATGAAAAATATTAGACTGACGATTTATAAAATTCTCTACACCATATTTGCTATGCACGCACAAGGATGACCTCATGGATTTTTCATTGACCGACGACCAAATTGCCTTCCGCCAAACCGCTCGGCAGTTTGCCCAAAAAGAGCTAAAACCACATGCAGCAGAATGGGATCGCACCTCGCATTTCCCAGTCGATGTCATAAAAAAATCAGGCGAGCTTGGATTTTTAGGATTGTATACCAATCCAGAATATGATGGTTTGGGATTACCGCGCTTAGACTCTGCCATGGTGTTTGAAGAGCTTGCGTGGGGCGACACTGCTGTTGCTGCTTATATGAGTATTCATAATATGGCCGCATGGATGATTGGCGAATATGGTAGTGATGAATTATGCAAAAAATACTTACCTAACATGGTCAGCGGCGAGTGGTTGGGTAGCTATTGCTTAACGGAACCCAATGCAGGATCTGATGCAGCTTCTTTACGTACCAAAGCAGATAAGCAAGGCGAGCATTATGTATTAACTGGAGAGAAAACATTCATTTCAGGCGCAGGGTCTACGGATGTGTTAGTCGTCATGGCACGTACAGGCGGCGCAGGCGCAAAGGGAGTTTCGGCTTTTGTGGTAGATGCTAATAGTGCTGGTATCGAATATGGGAAAAACGAGCATAAAATGGGCTGGAAAGCACAGCCGACACGCACGATTAGTTTTAAAGATGTCAAAGTTCCAGTAGAGAATTTGATAGGCGAGGAGGGTCAAGGCTTTCGTATTGCGATGAAGGGTTTAGATGGTGGTCGTATCAACATTGGTATCTGTGCGGTTGGTACAGCACAGTCAGCACTAGAGACCGCGACCAATTACGTGCAAGAGCGTAGCCAATTCGGCAGCCAGATTGCTAATTTACAATCGGTACAGTTTAAACTTGCCGATATGCTGACCCAGACCATTAGCGCGCGACAAATGCTTTATCTAGCAGCGAGCAAAGTCGATAACAATGATGTCCAAGCGTCTACCTACTGCGCAATGGCAAAGCGTTTATCTACTGATTTGTGCTTCGATGTTGCCAATGAAGCATTACAGCTACATGGTGGTTATGGCTATCTAAATGAGTATCCACTTGAGCGTCATGTGCGAGATTTGCGTGTACATCAAATCTTGGAAGGCACCAATGAGATTATGCGAGTGATTATCTCGCGTCAGCTATTACAAGATGATGCGTTGGATCAATTGCGTTAAGCCTATTAGGGCATGTGTTTAATCTACTTGATGACAGAGCTTAACGCCTAACCATTCAACCATACCAAATTCAGATAAAATAAAGGACTATTTATGACGGATTATACCAACCTTAAGTTAGCAATTGATGGCCATACTGCTACTGTGACATTAAATAACCCGCCAGCCCATACGTGGACGATGGAGAGTCTGCCAGCACTCAAACAGCTAGTAACTGATTTGAATGCCAATGATGATATGTATGCTTTAATCATTCACGGTGCCGGCGAAAAATTCTTTTCAGCGGGTGCTGATTTAAATAATTTCTCAGATGGTGATAAAGGCCGCGCAGTCAGCATGGCAATTGCTTTTGGCGACGCGTTTGAGGCGCTATCAGCGTATCGCGGTGTCAGTATTGCTGTCATCAACGGCTATGCGATGGGTGGCGGACTGGAGTGTGCGCTGGCCTGTGATATTCGTATTGCAGAAGAGCATGCCCAAATGGCATTACCTGAAACGGGCGTCGGCTTATTACCATGTGCCGGCGGTACACAAAATCTAACGGCTTTAGTGGGTGAAGGCTGGGCAAAGCGCATGATATTGTGCGGTGAGCGCGTGGATGCAGGAGCGGCGTTACGTATTGGCCTCGTTGAAGAAGTTGTTGCCAAAGGAGAGGGATTAAAAGCGGCACAAGCATTAGCACAAAAAGTTGCGAAGCAATCTCCTGTCGCTGTCAGCTATTCTAAACAGCTTATTCAAGCTGCGAGAAACACGCCACCTGCACAAAATCTCATATATGAGCGCGAAGCATTTGTTAAGTTATTCGATACCAAGGATCAGCGTGAAGGCGTGCAAGCGTTCTTAGAGAAGCGTAAACCTCATTGGCAGAACAAATAGTCTGTAGGTAAGATGTCCTAACAGTCGTTTTACTCATTTTAATTTTTGCAGGTATCTTTTATGACAGTAGTTATATCAACAGCAGACAATAAGCAAGCAGTCACAGTAAGCACAGCGCAAAAGTCGCCAGTATTGTTTAGCACTGAATCGACAGATTGTGGTCATTTGATTGGGGTCATGACGCTCAATACGCCCAAATCTCTCAATGCGCTGAGTGTTGATATGTGCAAATTATTATCACAGCAGCTAGATGCGTGGGCAAGTGATGCACGGATAGTCGCTCTGGTATTAAAAGGGGCAGGCGACAAGGCTTTTTGTGCGGGTGGTGATATTCGTAAGCTGTATGACAGTATGTCGACCAGTGCGCCGTTACCAAATCCTTATGCGACAGAGTTTTTTAGTCATGAGTATAGCCTCTATCGCCAGATGCATTTTTACGCCAAGCCGATAATACTTTGGGGTGATGGCATCATCATGGGCGGCGGTATGGGACTGATGGCAGCTTGTAGCCATCGCCTAGTCACAGAGCGTACACGTTTTGCGATGCCAGAAGTGACTATCGGACTATTTCCTGATGCTTCCGGCAGTTGGTTTTTGCAGAATATGCCTGCCAAAACAGGGTTGTTTTTGGGCTTAACAGGAGCGATGTGTAATGGCAATGATGCGCTGTTGGCCAATCTAGCAGAGTATGCCGTTGCTAGTAATGCTTATGATGCTGTCATACAAAGTTTAAAACAGAGTGACTGGCAATTAGCTGCTAGTAGTACAGACAAGTGCGATAGCAACAGCGCTCATGGTATCGTTAGCCGTGCACTTGCCGCGCAATCAGTCACTGAACTGCCACCTAGCAATTTAGCAAAATACTGGCAACCTATTCAGCAGTTGATGAATAGCGGTAGCTTGGGAGATATCGATACCATATTGCAAAGCGATGAAGCGCTCGCACAGTTAGATGTTGATTTTGCAGCTGATAATTGGGTGCAGCGAGCAGTAGCTACTTATCGACATGGTTGTCCTGTTACCGTTGCTTTAACTTATGCGCTGTATCATAAAGTGCCTGAGCTATCGTTAGAGCAGGTTTTATATCTAGAAACCAACGTGGCTGTACATTGTGCGGCCAATCCCGACTTTAAAGAAGGGGTACGTGCGCTACTCATCGATAAAGATAGAAGTCCGCAGTGGTCGCGTTCATTAGCCGATTGTCTTGATACAAAAGGACAAGCATATATTCAACAGCACTTTGCAAACCCTTATGCGACAGGCGAACACCCTTTTGACGATTGGCTAGGTAGTGAAGCAGCAGGCAACCAGTTTGTCCGCTAACCAATCAAATCACCCATTTGATTGGTATTAACTAAACCTACCACACTAAATGACATGACGTACATGATACACAAGCATGCGTCATACTGATTATATAACCATCAAGGAATGATGAGATGAATACACAGGATGTAAATGCTGCCGACAGTAGCAGTGCAAAGCCAAATATTGCTTTTATTGGGCTTGGTAACATGGGCGCACCGATGGCGGAGAACTTGTTAAAAGCAGGTTATGCGTTGTCTGTCTATGATTTGTCTAAAGATGCGACACAGCGATTACAGCAAGCAGGTGCTAAGGTGGCGGATAGTCCTAAAGGGGCTGCAAGCAATGCACAAGTCGTCATTAGCATGTTGCCCGCTGGCAAGCATGTCCATTCTGTCTATCTAGGTGACATGGGCTTAGGAGAGAGTAAAAGCAAGGGTCTACTTTCAGAACTACCGCAGGGCACATTGGTTATTGATAGTAGTACCATCGCTGCTGCTGATGCAAGGATAGTGGCGGAGGCCGCGAGTCAGGCAGGTATAGACTTTTTAGATGCGCCAGTCTCTGGTGGTACGGGCGGCGCTATCGCAGGCAGTTTGACTTTCATCGTGGGTGGCAGTGCTGATGCATTTGCAAAGGCAGAGCCAATACTGGCGGTCATGGGAAAAAATATCTTTCACGCTGGCGAGCATGGTGCCGGACAAGTCGCAAAAATCTGTAATAATCTGCTGTTAGGTATTCTCATGGCTGGAACAGCAGAGGCGATTAATTTGGGCGTCAAAAACGGCCTAGATCCCAAGGTGCTCTCAGATATTATGCTACAAAGCTCAGGTCGAAACTGGACGTTAGAAGTATATAATCCTTACCCGAAAGTCATGGATAATGTACCATCGAGCAATGGCTATCAAGGTGGCTTTATGACTAAGCTGATGCAAAAAGACCTTAATCTGGCTTTGCAAACCGCTCAGAATACAAATGTTAATACACCGATGGGAGCCAAGGCCACAGAGTTGTATGAAGCACATACAGTTGAAAATGGCGATAGAGATTTTTCTAGTATTATGGCGCTTCACGACAGCTCGGTACTCTCTTAGCACCAATCTCAAAAAGTAAGATTAACGGTATCAAACTGGTTTAGTCTACAAAGGCATAGTATTTGACACATTATAAAGATGGGTTCAACTATATAAGAAGGCCTGCGCTAAGATATTAGTGCAGGCCTTTTTTTAATTGTTTAACGACTACCACTGGTAACGATCACCGCTTTAGCTTTGTAGTTCATATACGAGAGACTGAATGTCTTGTGCTGCTGTTTGTAATCGTGGCACATGTGTTAACAGCTCATCTAACGATAGACGTACGGTAGGCGCATGAATATATAGCGAGGCCAGATAGCGTGACTTTTTATCCAAGATAGGTACGGATACGGCTACCATTTCAGAGATAAACTCTTCATTATCGATACCCACGCCTGTCTCAGCAATACGATCCAGTTCCTCGTTTAACGCACCAATATCAGTAATGGTGTTTTTGGTGAATTTATCTAATGGCAGACCTTGTAGTATCTTGTTGCGACTGGTGGTAGATAACTGACTTAAATACAGCTTACCAGTAGCAGTGCACCACATAGGGGATTTCGCACCTACTGGAAGATAAATCTGTAGTGGTAAAGGCGTCTGTGCACGGTTGGTGTAGAGCATGTCCATATGATAAGGAATAGCAATACCGCAAGTTTCTTTTAATTCTTCCACCAGTTTATGCAAGACGACTTGTCTTTCATTAAAAAATTGGCGTTGCTGCCACAGCTCGACACTTAAGTTGCGTACTCGCTTACCAGGGATAATACCACCACCTATATCAACCGTCACAAACCCTTCATCGACCAAGTTTTGGATCAGTCGGTGAATGGTTGGCTTGGGGATGTCTAGCTGTTGTGATAACTCAAGTGGCGAAAGTGGCTTAGAAGCGTAGGATACTGCCTCGATGATTTCTAAAACACGGGTGATTGACGATACTTTAGGCATATAAGACACTCAATAATATTAAAAACAATATAGTAGGAAATACCACGATTTGTTAATCAGCAAGATAGTAGGTAGTAGTAAAAAAATAAATTTGTGACATATTTATTACTACTTCTAATTTAGCATAATATCAAGTTCAAACAAGTGTTAGATAACCTATCTAATAGCCTGATGTAGCAATATTCGTATCATCTGTTTATGTATCTCAAATTGTGTTTGAAGTAATAATAGCTACACTAACTCACAAAGCATAACAAATCGTAGTAATAAGCTATATAACTATTATTGAGTTAGACAGTGAAGTGTCACACTATGGTGACATGTTTTGTAATACCTTTACATAAACATTAAGCTGTCCGATATCGATGTTTACGCTATTAAGTTGCTGTAAGAGTGTTGTGTAACAGAAACTAAGAGTTTTACGGATTGATGTAGTAATTATTACAAGACCTATGCAATCTTTACATAACGGCAAATAAAAAGCGCATCTATAGGGATGACTTTACGAGCCAGAATTGTTTTAATCTGCTCAACAAAATGATTGATATCAAAATCTGAACTGTCATTTTTTTACGGGAGATTTATCCCATACTTTTAGGAGAGGATTAATGAGAATTATCAAATTAACTGCTATTTCTGCTGCTGTTCTAGCATCAACTGCTGCTTTAGCTGCTGAGCCAGTTGTCGTTGTTGATGAAGCTGATGCAAGCGTATATGAAGCAGAGCCAGTTGCTGTTGCTTATGAAGCAGAGCCTGCTTATCAAGCTGAAGCTACCAACCAAAATACGAATACAGGTGTTATCGGTAAAACTGCTGGTGCTGTTCGCAACACTACTGGTGCAGTCGTTGGTGGTACCAAGACACTTTTCAATACAGCAGTGAATCCAGCCGCTGTTAGTGCTGAAGTTGGTACGCTAGGTTATGGTGCTAATGTTGGTTGGGCACTAAACGAAAATACTGAATTACAAGCTGGTTGGGCCGGTGGCGATGTTGCTGACCTATTCGGTGGTGATTTTGACGCTGACGATGTAAATTATGATGTTGATGCAGACTTCAGCAACCCTTACATAGGTGTGCAACTACGTCCTACTGGTAACTGGTTTACAGTTGGTGGTGGTATCATCGTACCTGACAACGATTTTGATGTAACTGCTAATGCAGAAGGCCCTAACTATAGAATTGATAATATTGATTATAATGCTAGCGAGACTGGAACATTATCAGGCACGATGGAGCATCGTAACAAAGTAGCACCTTACGCAACTATCGGTTTCCGTCCTAACATTACCAATAATTGGGGTGTGTTCGGCGAAATCGGTGCTGCTTATATGGGCAAAACTGATGCTACTGTTGTTTCAAGCAATGCAACTGGTAACGTTAAAGCTACAACTGTAAGTGGTACTACTACCGTGACAGGCGATGATGTTGCTAAAGCTGCTGAAAAAGAGCTTGAAGATAAAGATTGGCTAGAGTGGATGCCAATTGTAAAAGTTGGTGCAACTTACCGTTTCTAATCTAGTCACAGTCTAAAGACTGTCATTAGATGCAGAGTAAACAAAAAAACGATCCTTTTTAGGGTCGTTTTTTTGCGTTTAAAATAAAGTGAAAATCATTGTTCAATGCACCAGGATTATTGTCTACTTAAAAAACAACGATCGTTTGTTGCGTCGATAAAACAGCGATTTGGTATGATAATTTATGGTCTGTTATGACAGTCAAAGAGGGCTGTTTTTCCATGGCAACAATTAAGTCATTAATAAGGTAGGCGTAGTCGATGCCCAAACCCTGTGCCAGAGTGTATTGATAAATCTTAATAAAGCTCTCTTTTATTTGCCATAGCAGTTTAGCGATTATGTCGCGTTGCGTCATGGGTAATGATTGTAAGATTGCAATCTCGCTGTCTGAGTAAAATCGTTTTGCAACATGCCATGCGACATTGTTGTTCTCTACATCCACACCTATAGGACGATGAGGGCTAATCACCACAGCGACGGTACTACTTAATGGTACATTGATGGTTTGATTTGTATTTTCGTTGAGCTTGCTGTTACTTTTATTGCCTGTATGACTAAAGCACACATAGTGTCCAGCCTTGGCAAGACGATACGGAAAGTTGGACTCATCTAACGTATCGCTAAGCGCTAGATGATCTAGTAATTGCTGTAACAACAGACGTACGCCTTGACGCTGTCGTTGGCGTTGGGTGCGAGCGATATCACCTACTGATAAATTAGCTGATGGTAGATGATATTGCCAACTACATTTATCCCATGTGTCAGTATTGATATATGTAGAATTGATATATGAAGCGTTACCAGTTGGCTGCCTCAATGATTTGTCCCACCAATCTTGATGTCTAAAGTATGAGATTTCTCTCACCTGTGCGGTGGCACACCAAGTCATGGGCTGGAGCTGAGTAAATTGAATATGCGTCAAGCGTAAGGTTGGCATTATGAGTTATATCGGTTAGTAGAAATTTGGTTTGATAGTACGTAAAAAGCCCAGCAATATAATATCGCTGGGCTTTTATAAATCAAGTTAAGCTTACTTGATTCTGATCGACTTTACGACTCTTAGTAAGACAATTCAGCACGGCGGTTTTGTGCATAAGCGGCTTCAGTATTACCCGCAGCAGCAGGGCGCTCTTCGCCGTAACTGATGACACGGATATTATTTGCAGAAACGCCTTGAGCAGCAAGGTAGTTACGTGCTGCTTGGGCACGGCGTTCGCCTAATGCGATGTTATATTCACGGCTACCGCGCTCATCAGTGTTACCTGCGATGACAAGACTTGCTGATGGGTTTGAGCGCAGTAAGTTTGCATGTTGATTCAGAACACTGGCTGCTTGAGCTGTGATGTTGCTGCTATCGAAGTCAAAATAAACAACGGCTTGTAGGTTCTGAGCACTAGCAATAATAGCGTTTGAGTTATTCATTGAAATAGCACCATTGTAGCCACTTTGGCCACCTGGAATACCTAGTGGAGCCACTACAACTTCAGAGGTGGCGCTTTTGGTCGCACAACCTGTAATAGCCACAGCACTTGATAACACAGCTAGAACGGCGATCTTAGAAAAATTAATTGACATACTGAGCTCCTAAAATTTTAATTAAATTTGTTTTTTTGAACTGCTTAGGATAAAACTTAGGCAATTGCTATCTATAATATACTAAATGTTACTTTATGTAATTAGTTTTACTGTAAATAATTCTAGAATTTACATATAGATATAAAGCCTGCTACCAGCGGTGCTTCCCCCAGTTTTCAGGGTTGGCCCAGTAGTCAGCATTCAGCCAATTTGGTAGTTGTTTATAGTCATATAAATTAAATTGCCAAAGTGTGGTCGTTGCTGATGATGGTACGTTTGATTCGACTGATTCAGTTTGATTAACGATTGTCATTTCTTCAGGTTTTTCGCTCAATATATCAAATGGCGTAAAGCCATAGGGTTTTAGGTCGGCGGTGTCGTTGATAGCAATAAGTAGATGTGCCGCATAAAGATCACGATAGCGCATCAATAACGGAATATAATGCTGCAGGCGTTCCACTGATAAAGTAGGGAGCCAAAAACAGGCGAGTTCATAACGTTCAGGTGTTTGTTGTTTGGTAAGCTCTAATAGAGTTACGATTTGTAATGTATCAGAATTTGCTATTGCGACGTCATTTTTTTGATGATGCAAGTAATTTTCGAGTTGCGCTTTTACAGCTGACTGTGCATTTTTGTCCTCTACCACCCACAATAACTCCGTAATGTCAAAAGTCTGATCAGTCGTTTTGGGAGTCTCTTCTTGTATGGCTAATGATGGTAGCAGAGCATCAACGTAATTGATTAATAATGGTAGTGTAATATCTGAGCGGCTGGTAGCGTGCTTTGTCATATAATAGACCGTTTATAGAAAGTGAGTCATAGGTGAGTCTATTAAATCATTTTAATCATTATTATCCAATCACTGATTTATGCTGTTAGCTCTATTGCTTCACTAGGTATATCGTAACTGATGAACATAATAATATTGAGATATACACTTGAAATTTGGTAGTTTAGGTCAATTTAGTTATAAGTCTAGTCAGTCCTAATACCAGTACCAACGTCAGTAACCGTACCAACACCAATTTTATATTTATATCATAAAAAATAATAGGAACTCATATGTCTACTGCTGAAACCGCTGCTCAAATTATCAATCCTGAGATGCCTGATGTACCACCAACTGCACCGAGCAAAATCAATTTAAAAGACTATCAAAAGCCCAGCTTCGATGTCGAAACGGTTGATTTAGATATTCAGTTGTTTACAGAGTATGCGAAAGTCAGTAGTACGCTAAAAATGGTTCGTCAAACGGCGGGTGAACTGGTGTTATTTGGGGAGGATTTAGAGCTACTGACTATCAGCATGAATGGTAATGCTTTGACTACTGAGAACTATAAACAAGAAGACGGTAAGCTAATAATAGCGGACGCCCCTGATGCAGTAACGTTAGATATTGAAGTACGCATCTGTCCGCAGACCAATACTGCACTTGAAGGGTTGTACATGGCGGGTAGTGGTGACGATACTATGTTTGTCACGCAATGCGAGCCAGAAGGCTTTCGAAAGATTACTTTTTATCCCGACCGCCCTGATGTGTTAGCGATATTTACCACGCGTCTGGAGGCGGATAAGCGTTACCCAACACTACTGGCCAATGGTAACTTGGTGGAAGCAGGTGAGGTTACAGATGCGCCAGATCGTCATTACGCCATTTGGCATGATCCAACCAATAAGCCAAGCTATTTGTTTGCTTGTGTCGTCGCTGACTTGGATGTATTGACGGACACTTATACGACGAGTGAAGGCCGAGAGGTGGCGCTTGAGCTATATGCAAAATCTGCTGATATTGATAAGTGTGATGTCGGTATGCAAGCGCTAAAAGATGCCATGGAGTGGGACGAGGTCAATTATGGCCGCGCGTATGACTTAGATCGTTATATGATCGTCGCGGTTAGTCAATTTAATATGGGGGCGATGGAAAATAAAGGTTTGAACATTTTTAATACAGCCTGTGTATTGTCCAGTCCTGAAACGACGACTGATTCACGGAGTTTTAGCGTCAAGGCCATTATTGCTCATGAGTATTTCCATAACTGGACAGGCAATCGTATCACCTGCCGTGATTGGTTCCAATTGTGCCTAAAAGAAGGCTTTACCGTTTATCGCGATCAATCGTTTTCAGCAGATCAACAGTCGAGCGCTGTACAGCGTATTGATGATGTCGCGACATTGCGTGCGCATCAGTTTGCAGAAGATGCCGGACCGTTGGCACACCCTGTACGCCCTGAGAGTTTTGTGGAGATTAATAACTTTTACACGACGACTGTCTATGAGAAGGGTGCTGAAATTGTGCGTATGATTGCCAATACGCTAGGACCAGATGATTTTCGTAAAGGAACGGATGAGTACTTCCGCCGCTATGACGGTCAGGCCGTGACGGTTGAAGACTTTTTATCGGCGCTCAGTATTACCGATAGCAAAATTGAAGGCTTTATTGACTGGTATCGTCAGCCAGGTACGCCAGTCGTCTCTGGTCATCAAGACTACGATAGCGCAGCGCAGACATTGACCATTACACTCAGTCAGCAGACCCGTCATGTCAGTGGTTTTGATGCACCAAAACCATTGCCTATTCCGGTTGCGACCGCATTATTTGATCAAGAGTCCGGTGATATTATTGCGGAGCGTATGCTCTTGTTAAATCAGGCTACACAAACCTTTAGTTTTGAAAATGTGACTAGCGAACCAGTCGTGTCATTGCTGCGTGATTTCAGTGCACCAGTACAGCTTAGTTATGATTATCAAGACAAAGATTTGGCATTTTTACTTCAGCATGAGACCAATGGTTTTAATCGCTGGCAAGTAACACAAATGCTGGTCAATCGTATTTTATTACAAGGCAAGGGTGCGAAAAGCAGTCCTGAAGTATATCTACAAGCATTGGCTCAGACGTTACCTGAGCTAGCTGCTAATGATGCGATGCTTGCAGCGCGTTTGCTTGATATTCCATCAGCCCAAGAGCTGGCGTCGGCTATCCACAGTAATTATGATCCAGCCGTAGTCAAAGCACAGCGTGAGGGCTTGTATCAGAAATTGGCAGAGACGTTAAAAGATCAATGGCAAACGCTTTATGAGCAGTTGCCTATGCAGTCTTATGAAGACAGTGCAGCCGCCCGTGGCACTCGTGCCTTGCGAAACGTGGTATTAGATATGGCGCTGACGGCGCAAGTCAAAGATGCAGCGGCATGGGCACAGCAGCAGTACGATAATGCGAGCTGTATGACTGAGCGTTTTGGCGCATTAAAAGCCATGGTCAATCATCAAGTTGAAAATGCTGAGAGCTACTTAGCAGATTTCTATGAGCGCTTTCAAGCCAATGATTTGGTCATCGATTTGTGGTTCAGTGTGCAAGCGTCTGCTGATACTGTTACGCCTGATACCATTGAGTCGTTGATCGCTCATGCTGATTTTGATTGGAATACACCCAATCGAGTACGCTCAGTTATCAGTGCTTTTACGTCACAGCCAACGGCGCTGTGGACAGCAGAAGGCTTGAGTCTCTATACAGGCGTGATTAAAAAGCTAGATGATTCTAACCCCGTTTTAGCCTCACGTTTGGTACAAGTATTGGCACGCTGGAACACGTTGGCTGAACCACTTCGTCAAATGGCGCATGAGCAATTGATGGATTTGCAAAAACAAGCTTCATCAAAGCATGTACTAGAAAGCTTAAACAGCGTATTAGGCTCAGCAAGTGAGTAGGGTGTAATGATATCAAGACCTGCCATAAACACAAAAATGACGATTGACAACATGAGCCTTATTTAATTGTCATTTTTGTGACTGGTATGAAGTATTTTATCAGTGCATACGCATCAAAAACCCCGCCCGACATAAAAATGTCGGGCGGGGTTTTTTAGGTATTCAATAACGGTTTGTGAGGACGATTAACGGTTAGGCAATACGTCTTTTACCATATCGCGTAGATTGTATAATGCAGTCACTGTGCTATCCCAATCTAAGCAACCGTCAGTGATAGACTTGCCATACTCGAGCTGACTTAAATCAGTCGTTAGTTTCTGATTACCACCTTTTAAGTGGCTCTCAACCATCATACCAATAATAGATTTGTTGCCATTTTGGATTTGTTCAGCGACGTTATTAATAACCATAGGCTGTAGGTACGGGTCTTTGCCAGAGTTAGCATGACTTGAGTCAATCATAATCTTGCCACTGGTTTTGCCTTTAGCCAGTGCGTTTTCTGCTTCAGAAACCGCCGTCTCATCATAGTTAGGTTTACCATTACCACCACGTAATACCACGTGTGCATATGGGTTGCCTTTAGATTTGATGATAGATACTTTGCCGTCTGATGACAGACCTAAGAAGCTATGACCTGCTTTTACGGCTTGCATCGCGTTGACGGCGACAGTCATGCCACCATCAGTACCGTTTTTAAAGCCCACTGGGCACGATAGACCAGAGCTCATTTCGCGGTGAGTTTGGCTCTCAGTTGTGCGTGCGCCAATCGCTGACCAGCTAATCAAATCTTGCATGTACTGCGGGGTGTTTGGGTCTAATGCCTCCGTCGCACAAGGCAATCCTTTTTCATTCAAATCCAGTAGCAGCTTACGAGCCATACGTAGGCCTTTTTCGATATCGAAACTGTCATTCATATCAGGGTCGTTAATCATACCTTTCCAACCAACGGTAGTACGCGGCTTTTCAAAATATACACGCATAACCACAAAGATACTGTCTTCGATTTCTTTTGCCAATACTGCCAAACGATCGGCATATTCGTGGGCGGCTTTGATATCGTGGATAGAACAAGGACCGATGACTACAAACAGGCGTTTGTCTTTACCATCCAAGATATCTTGGATGGTATTTCGACCTTTTAAAACCGTTTGATAGGCTTTGTCTGATAAAGGTAGCTCAGTTTTTAGCTCAGCTGGAGTGACTAAGGGGATGAATTGTTCAATGTTCACGTCATCAATATCTGCATTATGGGTAGCTGGTGTCGTCATGATTATATCGTCTAGCTAAATTATAGGAACAATCATTATGCGGACAAAACAAGCGGTTGACAAGGGTAGTCGATGAGTTTATTGACTCATAACTGGAATGATAAAAACAAAACTTAGTTATACTTGTATCTTTTTCATCTTGAATTGGCATCTATCGATAGCAAACTTCTATTTATTATAAAATACAAACGTTGCCTTTAAATCACTATAACACTACTTTTATCAGCTAATTTAGCTATTTATACCATCGTCACGTATGATGGCAACATAAATGGTATTTCTGGTGTCTTGCATGTTCGTGGATGACAGGATGTTAGTGCAGAGAATATCTTATAATACGATTTATTTATCATTTACCTTATTTTGATAAACCACTATATTTTTACTATTTCAATATTGAGAGCGTGTCATGACAGATTTTGCAACACCTGATACACATACTGGTCTAGCAGCACAGACAGGGGCTAATCCTCAGCTTTCTGAGTTGACGGCCGGGCCACTAGTCATCGGTATCGTTGCAGGCGAAGTTTCAGGTGACAGCTTGGGTGCAGATTTTATGCAGCAGATGAATAACTTGCGCGATGATATTGTCTGGGTAGGTGTGGGCGGTAGCAAGATGCAAGCGCAAGGGCTACAAAGCATCTTTCCTTTGTCACGTTTGGCAGTGATGGGTTTAGTAGAAGTCATGTCACAGCTACCTGATTTGCTAAAAGCGCGGCGTGAGTTGTTGAGCGCATTTAAATTGGTTGATATCGATTGGTTTGTCGGTATTGATGCACCTGATTTTAATCTTAGAGTGTCTAAAAAATTAAAGCCACAAGGCATATTTTGTGTGCAGTATGTCAGCCCTTCTATTTGGGCGTGGCGCGAGTCGCGTATTCATAATATTAAAGCCGCGACCAACCTAGTGCTTTGCCTATTTCCCTTTGAGCTATCCGTATATGAGCGCCATAATCATCCTGCCATCTGTGTTGGTCATCCGCTACTGCACACCATTGATCAGACAGTGTTAGAGGTTCCAATCAATCAGCGCCGTAGCGAGTTGGTTTGGCACAATGATGGCTTACAACAGTTTTTTGTTGAACGATTTGATGATGTTAGCCAGCTGATCTGTGTGATGCCAGGCTCTAGACGCGGAGAGATTACGGCTATTTTGCCATTGATGTTAGATGGTATTCAAAAGCTCATACTGCTAGATCCTAAGCTGTGTTTTATCATTCCAACGGTTGACCAAAATCATCAATATATTGTTCAAGAGGTAATAGACAAACGCTCAGAGCAGCTTCGTGCCGCAATCGTCGTGGTATACGACGATAGCCAGCCAACATTTAGTCAGCAGGCGATGGCTGCATCAGATATTGTGATGCTAGCATCTGGTACGGCAACGTTAGAAGCAATGCTATTGGAACGGCCAATGGTGGTGGTTTATCAATTAAACAAGCTAACTTATCAGATAGCCAAACGCTTAGTGAAAGTGCCTTATGTGGCACTGCCCAACATCTTGGCGGGTACTGCAATCGTTCCTGAGCTGATTCAAGAGCAGGCAAGTGGCAATAATATTTGTCGTACGGTCATGCGCTTATTACAACCACGTGCCTATGCTGAGCAACTAAACGACCTCGTGGCTACGAAGCAATCGCTGCAACAGCAGAGTAACCATAGCCCCGCCAATAGCGTGATTGAGCAATGGTTTATGCAAGAGAATAATTAGGGTATGTTCTCAACACCTACTATATTTTAAATGATCTAAGCATGATTAGATTTTTATCACCATTTTCTAAGTGGGTCGCATCCTAGGGCGTGTCCTCAATTCAAACGAGTGTCCTCTAAATGGGCTAAAAATAGCTAAATTTTGTCAAACATCGTCAAATAGTTGGTCAATATCTTGATATTATCTGCACTATTTTCCTCATTTGACGGCAATTTATCTCATTTTTATCACCATTTTTAAAATGAGGACACGCCCTAATACAAATGAGATTAATTGACTATTTTGATAAAAAGACATCACATGACTATGAATAATCAGCACTGTACTGAAAGCACTATGACACCGATTGAAATGAGTATTCAGGCAATTGATGTTAAAGGTCAATATATCCAATTGGCAGCGCCCATTCATTTATTTGGGCAACTTAATGTCGCTGAGCTGCTTGCTCAATATTCGAGCACTACCAGCCCAGAATCAACACAGCCAGCACTACAGATTGGTGTTGATGAGGCAGGACGTGGGCCATTGCTGGGTAGTGTCAATGTTGCCGCTGCGATATTACCAGCGAGTTGGTCAGGATTGATAGAAGATCACCCGCTTGAGAGTACACCGCTATCCATACTGACAGACTCTAAAAAGTTGAGTGAAAAAAAACGAGACGTCCTGTATCCATTGGTTCAGCAGTATGCAGTGGGCTATGTCGTCGCTAATATCCCTGCTGCGGTCATCGATCAGGTCAATATATTGCAAGCGACCATGCTAGGGATGCGCCTATGTATCGAAACATTGATAGAAGTGGTTGCTCAGCATTTTGCCATGGTTTTTGAGGTGGAGGTAGCTGCTGTTAATCCGTTGCAAGTTGAGGTGCTATTCGATGGTAATCGTTGCCCAGAACTAAATTACGCTAACCTCAGTAAGTTTGGCGTAGGGCAAGCGAATATTGATTGCCAAGCTTGGGTGAAGGGCGATGCGCGCCATACTGCCATTGCTGCTGCCAGTATATTGGCAAAAGTGAGCCGTGATCAAGCAATGTATGCACTCGATGCTCAGTTCCCAAAGTACGGGATTGCGAAGCACAAAGGTTATCCGACGCGTGCACACATGGAGGCGATTGAAAAACATGGCGTATTACCTGAGCATAGGCGTAGCTTTGCACCTGTTCGCAAAGTGCTAGAAAATTAGGGCGTATTCTTATCGTCAATATCCTAGGTGCTTTGGTGTTCAAAACGCCTTTACGTTAAAAGTGCGCTTATGTCAAAAATGCTTTTATATTAATGACGATTAACGTACGTTAATCTTTAAAACGACGAGTTTGGTTTTTGTAAAAACACTTCTTCCTCATAGGTGGATTCGCGATCTAACGTATTGTTACGATGAGGATAACGTCCAAACTTATCAATGATTTCTTTATGGCGATGTTCAAAGTCTAGAGTCGTCGCATCGTCTAGCTTTTGAAATAGCGGTAGATAGCGATCGTGAATGATTGCTGATTCGGAATGCATAAATGGCATAATCATAAACTTACGCCACTCCATCGGCAGCGTATCAAAGTAGGGCTGTTGAATAGCTTCTTGTGCCAGAACGACTGCCATACCATCCTGTGCAAAGGCAGTCGTTTGTCCGCGATACAGGTTACGTGAAAACTGATCTAAAATAATGATTTCTGCTAATCGTCCCGCCAATGCTGTGATAGCGCTATTATCATCTGTAGACAGTTCAACGGTCCGCCACGGTCCGCATTCACCAAGTTTTGCCGCCTGCCAAATATCGTTAAACCTACTTTTTATTTGTTTGTCAAAGTGGCTGTTTTGTTTGAACCAATAAGGCTCGTTTCTTTTGTCAAACCAAAAGTCTAAGACAGCGCGCGCATCAGGATTGAGATGGCTCAAATCAATATCTTTTGGAGTTAATTGGGATGCTTGAGTCTTGCTCATTGATGATGAGTAATCAGTTGAAAGTGCCATAAGCTATTCTAATCATGATGAATTTAGTCTACTATAGCGAAAAATATTATGCGCTACTGTTATCAAATGCTATCGGGTGCACCATCATGAATACATCGTCTACCAATCCAACTTTTACCAAATCTACCAGCCAGTCTATCAACGTGCCAACGCCGTACTACTTACTCGATGAAGCGGCCATCGTTGCCAATATGCAAATCATTGCAAGGTTATGCGAGCTGTCCGGTGCAAAGGCATTATTAGCACTGAAATGCTTTGCCACATGGGGCGTGTTCGATATTATGCAGCCTTATCTGCATGGTACGACTTCGTCATCACTCAATGAAGTCCGTCTGGGCTATGAGACTTTTGGCAATAATGATGATGCGAGTAGCAAAGACAAAAAAGAGACACATGCTTATAGTGTGGCCTATAGTGCAGATGAGATGCCTGAGGTATTAAAATACGCGGATAAGATCATCTTTAACTCAATCTCGCAGCTCAATGCTTTTAGCGAGCAGGCACGTGCGCAAGACATTCCTGTCGGCCTGCGTTTAAATCCAAAAACCAGTAACTCGTCGTTTATTATCGCTGATCCTGCTCGTCCTTTTAGTCGTCTAGGCGAGCACGATAAAGATAAAATCACCGCAGTACTTGGTGACATTACTGGCGTTATGATTCATAACAACTGTGAAAATGACAGCTTTGAAGCGTTTAGCGAAAGTCTGGCAGATATTGAAAACAGATTTGGCGATATTCTGGCGCAATTAGAGTGGGTAAGCTTAGGCGGCGGTATCCACTTTATCGCGCCTGATTATCCACTAGAAAAGCTCGCTGAAAGGTTAAAAGGATTTAGCGAACAATATGGCGTGCAAGTCTACCTTGAGCCGGGTGAAGCGAGCATTCATGGCGCTGGCTCGCTAGTCACGACCGTACTAGACACCATGCATAACGAAAAAAACTTGGCCGTGGTTGATGCTTCTATTGAAGCGCATATGCTAGATTTACTGATTTATCGTGAGTCTGCGCCTATTACAGCCATTAACGATGCGTCTATCTCAGCCTTGCCTGTCAACCTCGATGAAACAGAGGATATGTCAGAAAACACCATTGTTTATGGTCGTTCTTGTTTGGCAGGAGATATCTTTGGTGAGTATGATTTGCCAAATAATTTACAGATAGGCGATCAGATTAGCTTTGGTAATGCGGCAGGTTATACCATGGTAAAGAAAAACTGGTTTAACGGTGTTAACATGCCCGCTATTGTCATTCGTCGCCTTGATGGTAGGATTGATGTGCAGCGTGAGTTTGATTATCAAGATTATAAGGCCAGCTTGTCTTAATATTCAGAATGGAGTTTTAGCATCATATTTACATTGTTAATAAGATTGCTGTTCATTCATGAATTTTTGCCAAAAAGAGATTAAAAAATTGTTATAATCGCCTCGGGCAAATATCCATTAGTAAAAAATGGCATTTGCCCGACGGGTGCGTGGGTTTTCCTCGGTCTTCCTTTTTAATTCACGCATATCATTCACTCGTTTCTGTTTTGCATAGCCGCTATCAATGGTATCGACAGGGACACAAAGGAGGATTGTTCATTGAACACAAACCAACAAGCTACAACCAACAAAAAAGACGTACTTATCATTGGAGCAGGCGGTGTCGCTCAAGTAGTTGCGCATAAATGTGCCATGCATAATGACGTGCTCGGTAATATTCATATTGCCTCACGCACCAAAGATAAGTGTGATGCCATCGCTAAAAGTGTGCAGGACAAAGGCAGCTTCAAGCAGCCAGCGACTTTGCATACGCACCAAATCGATGCCATGGATATCCCTGCGCTGATACAGCTGATAAAAGACACAGGCATCCAAATCGTTATCAACGTTGGCTCACCTTTTTTGAATATGAGTGTACTAGAAGCTTGTATCGAAACAGAAGTTGCTTATATTGATACGGCTATTCATGAAGATCCGCGCAAGATTTGCGAGACGCCGCCATGGTACAACAACTATGAATGGCAGCGTAAGCAGCGCTGTGCCGACAATAAAATCACCGCTATCTTAGGTGCAGGATTCGATCCCGGTATGGTCAACGCTTATGCGCGTCTTGGCTATGACATGATGGATGCAGGCTCGGTCACAGACATCGATATTATCGATATCAATGCTGGTAGCCATGGCAAATATTTCGCTACTAACTTTGATCCTGAGATTAATTTCCGTGAATTTACGGGTACGGTTTACTCTTGGCAAGATAGCAAATGGCAGTCTAATAAAATGTTTGAAGTCAAACGTACTGATGACTTGCCAGTGGTCGGTATGCAAAACAGCTATCTGAGCGGACATGATGAGATTCACTCGTTATCGGCCAACTTAGACGTACCAAACATTCGCTTTTGGATGGGTTTTGGTGAGCACTATATCAATGTCTTTACCGTGCTTCAAAGCTTAGGTTTATTGTCTGAACAGCCTGTTATGACCGCTGAAGGGCAAGAAGTCATCCCGCTAAAAGTGGTGAAAGCCGTACTACCAGACCCTAGCTCTTTAGCAGCAGAATATACTGGCAAGACTTGTATCGGTGACAAGGTCAAAGGCAAGATAGATGGCGTAGATAGCGAAGTATTTATCTATAATGTCTCTGATCACAAAGAAGCCTATGAGGCGATGGGTAGCCAAGGCATTTCTTATACTGCCGGTGTGCCACCTGTCGCAGCTGCCATGCTTATTGCTACGGGTGAGTGGGATGCAGGCAAGATGGTCAACGTCGAAGAACTGGACGCCAAACCACTTATCAACCTATTGAATAAGATTGGTTTGCCAACTCGTATCAAAGACGAGAATGGTGATAGAGCGCTTGAGTTTGATATCTAGTTAGTCATAATCTGTATTCGAAAGCCCCTCTAACTCAATAGTGAGTCAGAGGGGCTTTTTTTGTTTTTACATGCTCGAAACTAAGCAAAGATGAATTATTGTTAACCCCAATTCGGGATAAGGGCTCAAAAAAAAGATAAAAAAAGAAGTCCAAAGTTGCTAAAGTAAGTTTACCAAGACCACTTAAGCAAAAAGGACTTCTTACATG
>NZ_RRYV01000385.1 GCF_014861395.1 Psychrobacter sp. FME13
TGACTATCTCTGCGAGCAGTTACGCTCGCCTAGACTGATTGTTGCGTAAGTCCTAAAGATAACGAAAAGGCAGACTAAAAGTGCGTTGGATAATGCCCTTGTCATCCACATCGCAGCAGCGGATATCCCAAGGTGCATTGGCATCGGTCTGCATTTGTATCTTTAGACTACCCCAGTCATAGGTTTCTACTTTTTTATTGGCACCGATGACGTAGACTTTGCCGTCTTTACGATTAAAACGAACGGGGAAATAGGTGTAGGTAAACAGTTCTCGGCTAAGACGTCTTAATACAACATAGAAAAGAGCAAAAAGCGTTGAGGTGAGAAGGATAAATACAACAAAGTATAGACTTATACCATCCTTATCAAAAATCATACCTAATACTAACCCCACTCTCAACTTCGAAAGTGATTGAAAAAAGAAGAGCACCTCACTAATCTATTGTTTTCGACCAAGAATACAATGGAGTTGTGAGATGCCCATAGACG
>NZ_RRYV01000386.1 GCF_014861395.1 Psychrobacter sp. FME13
TACGCTATGCTTTAGGTTGGCAATATATCTCTGGTTTTGCGTAAGTCCTAATAATGTAAATGCAGACTGGTTGGTAAACACTGTAGAAGTTGAACGCAATGATGGTGTGGTTCTATATGCAAAAAACTCTTCTGGTACAAAGTATAGAAGAGATGAGGTGTATTGGGATAGCAAAGGTGAAGATTTATACGTACGAGGTACCAACGAAAAGATAGGAGAAGACTATAACGAGTTTAGATTCAATGAAGTAACCTATACTGATGAGGTGGCAACATCAGATCCATCACGAATCGTATCTGGAAAAGATCTCACTATTAAAGGAGATAATCTACTAAGTGAAAAAAGTCAAATTAACGCTGGTAGCGGCTTTGAGTTGTTAGGCGATAAACTTGAAAATGATATCGAAGACAACGGAGTTTTTCAAGGTAGTTGTCACCATCAAGCTAAATTAAGCGGCTTGTAAT
>NZ_RRYV01000387.1 GCF_014861395.1 Psychrobacter sp. FME13
AGTGCCATTCACTTAGTTTCTTGTGTCGTTTGGCTTAATTGATGACACGCC
Organism: Psychrobacter sp. FME13; assembly: GCF_014861395.1. GTDB lineage: Bacteria > Pseudomonadota > Gammaproteobacteria > Pseudomonadales > Moraxellaceae > Psychrobacter. The sequence goes on from NZ_RRYV01000387.1 coordinate 52, forward strand.
CTAGTTTTTATCGCCTTGTGGTTATAAATATAGGACGTTTTGCCAAAGGTGTCTGTACCTCCAATGTTTATAGTGTTACCCCACTCTCAACTTGAAATAAGCAAATCAAACTGAAGAGGCGGGTTACCAAGTTTTTTATTGAGTACAAAGCACAGATTATGCGACAGAATCTTACGAATCAATCGATGAGACAAATGCCATAAATCTCTTGCTCGTACCTTTTGTATATTAAATCGTTCTGATAACTGACCAATGACTGTTTCAACGATACGGCGGGCTTTCATTAGCCGTCTTACCACAGGTTTGGGTCTATCTTCTTTCATATTAGCTCTGAGTGGCGTTTGTAAATCTACTCCTTGAGCGTCGTAGTACGATGTCAGACTCGGGCTGATATACCCTTTATCAG
>NZ_RRYV01000388.1 GCF_014861395.1 Psychrobacter sp. FME13
TTTCATCTTACCGCGCTTGGTGGTTTCTCCCCTCTCAACCAAATCAGCGATACTCTGAAAGTCCAATTCGATACCACGCGCTTTCAACTGCTCACGCAACTGATTAGGAAGCATTATCTGGCTGTGAACCACATCGGTTTTTTTGGTGTAATCGTAAGACCTAGCGTCGGGGTTTATTTTATTGTTGTCGGTCAGTTTTATACCGGCACGATATGAGATCGCCGCCGCTAAATTATGCCCTTTTCCACGACTGAGCGATTTGGTTTCGGCTCTGAATATTGCCATTTTTGCACCTCGGTTTTGGGGGGTTTGGGGTTTCCCCAACGCGGTTTGAGACAATGAAATAATACCACACGAAGTACGGTTTATGTCATTTCTCGAAACTGCGCTCTTAGTCAGAGGGACAAAAAGCCAAAAAAAAATAGGAAATATGAAAAACTGCG
>NZ_RRYV01000389.1 GCF_014861395.1 Psychrobacter sp. FME13
CCGTGGGTGGGTAGCTTATATAGTAAACGCGTGCTACCGCCAATGACTGGTATCACAGACGCTCAAAGCGATACCGACAGTCGCAATCACATGACCCCGACCAAGAGCTATCTGCTGGACAGCCCTGCCCAACCTATCAATCGGACAGAGACCCAAGCAGGGGCCAACTACGGCAGTCACTTTACCCATAGATCTGATGATCAAACCCTGATGCAGTCTATCGGTGATGGTGAGCACTTAATCAATACTGGTAGCTTATTGTCCAGTACGCGCCCTAGCCTATTTGCCACCGACAATGAACAAGCTGTTGAGAGCGGCTATCGTAATACAGATAATGGCCTATCAGAGTGGATCAGCGATCATAGAGATGAGCAAGCGTATTCACAGCTAAACGTCGATGATGGTCAAGTGGCTGCCATGCTCAAGATGGGCGTGATCAAT
>NZ_RRYV01000390.1 GCF_014861395.1 Psychrobacter sp. FME13
GAGTATCGCTGATTTGGTTGAGAGGGGAGAAACCACCAAGCGCGGTAAGATGAAACACAGTGCGCGTCTTGCGCGTGAATGGGTATTGTGCGGTGTGCCTGAGCTGTCACGCGCTGAAAATATCGAACTGTTTGAGAAATTTGCTCAGCAGCAGAGCGAAGAACAAGGTGTTCTCAGCATGGTTTTTGTCCATGATCCCACCGCAGGTGACGATATGGCAAACATCAAAGCGGCAGCGAAGCGCAAAGATATGGCTGCCCCTGATCCGCGAAACATTCACGCCCACATACTGCTATTGACCCGAGAGCTAGACGTATCAAGTGATAACAAGCTAGCGCTAGGCAAAAAATCAGATAGTGAAGTCTCTAACGATGAGCGTACACGCCCAGTCGTACCAAAAGAACTCATTGGCAAAGTCGATCCTAAGACACAGAAAAAAA
>NZ_RRYV01000391.1 GCF_014861395.1 Psychrobacter sp. FME13
TGCAGCTTAAAGCCATAGAACCAGCCCATGCTGCTTTTGCCTCGGGTTGCAAGTCCCTTAAAGACTTTATGACGGTAGATACGCTTGTTATGACAAACTGCTATCTTGGTTGAATCAATATAGCTGATACCCGTACAGTCGCCCATCATGCTTTGCAAGTAGCTGCACAGTGGCATGATACTGCGCGGCACAAGCTCTATAAATCGCGAGTAGCTCGGCAGATTTGGAAACGCCCGTTTCATCATGCCAAGCATGTGATGGTAGTAAAACGCCTTAAACTGTCGATAACGTAATTGATGAAACAGTACCAAGATGGTCATAATCTCTGCTACACTTATCTGGCATGCTCTTAACCTTTGGTGTCCCGTTGCGATTAAATGAGCGTCAAACTCAGGTTTGAATTGCTGATAAAAGTCGTCAATATGGCAGTAT
>NZ_RRYV01000392.1 GCF_014861395.1 Psychrobacter sp. FME13
CATTAGCCTGTATATGGTAAGAAGCATCAAAGAGCAACACGGCATTAAATGTCGTCGTCATAAGCGCTTTAAAGTCACCACCGACTCCAATCACAACAAGCTGGTCTATCCAAACGTACTGGATCAGAAGTTTGATGCTAAGCGCCCTAACGAGTCGTGGGTCAGCGACATCACCTATATCTGGACGAATGAGGGTTGGCTGTACTTAGCAGGGGTCAAAGACTTATACACCAAAGAGCTTGTCGGTTACGCTATTAACAAGCGTATGACCGCAGATTTAGTTTGCAAAGCACTAAATATGGCCATCAAGAATAAATGTCCAAGCAAAGGGCTAATCGTTCATTCAGACAGAGGCAGCCAGTATTGCAGCCATGCCTACCACAAGACCATTAAGCAGCATCAATTTATAGGCTCAATGAGCGGCAAAGG
>NZ_RRYV01000393.1 GCF_014861395.1 Psychrobacter sp. FME13
GTGGTAATCGTTTAGTTGATTTATTTTATAACATTTTTGTGGTCATCTGACTATATAGGCGTCAAATTGTGCCATTGAGCCTTTTAGGCCTTCAAGCGTTAGTAATTCATTTAGGTCGAAGTAAAAAAATCCTATCGCTAATATTGCTATTAATAGTATTAAAAATATTCTCTTAATCATAAAAATTCCGCCCAATAGTAGAGCAAATGTTTAATTCATAGGAATTTTCTATGATTAAAAACTTTTGCTGTTTTAATGATGGTAGCAATTGTTTTGAATTGCTTAAATGGTCTACACGTTTACCTGCAATAAAACAGCTAAGTTGTTAGTTTTAATAATATATAACTTAAGTGTCTTTAGCTAGCACTTAATATTATTACCCCACTCTCAACTTCGAAAGTGATTGAAAAAAGAAGAGCACCTCACTAA
>NZ_RRYV01000394.1 GCF_014861395.1 Psychrobacter sp. FME13
CTGTATCTAGCTTGTACTATGATTCATTGCAAACTGAATTAGGGACACGCCCTAGGTTTATTTTAGCACTTTGTTGATATTTTCAATGAGCTTAGTCCAATTGCTTATCTCATCTTCTGTAAGGCTTGAAGCATCATTACTCTTACACCATTTAATAAAATGTTTGGCTAAGTCATATTTTGAAAAGTTGGGAACTTGTGATTGAAATATACTCACAATACCTCTTGTGGACTGCGAATCTGCTATCGACTTACAGTCGATTGAATATTCTGTTTCTACGATTCTAACAAGTGTATCTCTCAATAAGTCTTCTATCTCTGGAGAAGTAACGTTTTGACAGTAGTCTTTAGTTCGAAGGATGTTTTTATTACCTAACCCCAGTTCGGGATAAGCCACATTGTAACTCATTGATACTATTTACAATGTA
>NZ_RRYV01000039.1 GCF_014861395.1 Psychrobacter sp. FME13
TATGTATTGGTATAGTCATAAGCGGATTATACTATATATTTTGGGTTTGGTATTATATAGAAACGTTGATCCTATAAGTTGCTTATTTAAATGCGACTACTCTTAAGAATCAACGTTTTTACAGCATCAAGCTTATAAGATAATCAAACTAGCCACATCTTTACCAGTAATTCTCTACCGCAATATTACCCTCACCGCGGCGATTCATAACCAACCCTAACGCCTTCAGTGCTTCTTTAGTATCTTCTACCATGTCAGGATTACCACATAGCATGACATGCGTACTATCGATGTCTAGTGCAATACCTGCCCACTGCTGTAGTGTGCCCTCTAATAATAGCTTTGGCAGACGTTCTGCTAACGCACCCTCGACCGGCTCACGGGTAACAATAGGAATAAAGGTTAATTTAGCAGGATTCTCCACCAATGAGCCAAACTCTTGTTGCAAGCTTTCAATCTTCTCAATATAAGCAAGCTCTTCTAGCGAGCGAGCGCTATAGGCGAGTACAATATGTTCGTAATCTTCCCACGTTTTCAAGTCTTGTAGCATCGATAAAAATGGTGCCAATCCTGTACCAGTTGCCAGTAGCCATAAATCTTTGGGCAGTGGTTTTTGATAACGTGCTAACGTCAAAAAGCCAAACGGTGTGGTATTTAGCAATAGCTCATCACCCACTTGTAGATATTGCAGCTGTGAGGTAAACGCACCATCAGGGATAACAATAGAGAAGAACTCTAATACCTCGTCAAAGGGTGAAGAAATAATAGAATAAGCACGAAAAATCTCTTCATCGGCAATATCATCACCTAAATTACCTTGCTGCTTATAATAGTTCAAATGACTAGGATTGACGCCCAAACGCACAAACTGCCCTGCAGTAAATTTAAAGCTGTCAGGACGGCTAACCGTAAAGCTAAACAAATTGGGTGTCCATGTGGTTTTACTGAGCACGGTTACTTTTTGAATATTGTCACTCATGGTAGTTAATCACTTATAGTTGGTAGTTAATTACTTATTTTTATTAAAGTCTAAGGTGTTTCCTCACTCCAAAAACGGAGATAAAAATCAGATAAATTGCCGTCAAACAAGAAAAACAGTATAGATAATATCGAAATATTAACCAGCTATTTGACGCTGTTTAGCAAAACTTAGCTATTTTTAGTTTGGTTAGAGAGCCATCGCTTTAATTTGAGTAGTGGCTCTGATTTTAAAAAACTGATTGTTAAAAATCTTATACGACACAAACAAAAAAAAGATGCGCCAAGCTTATCATAAAGCTGGCGCATCTTGGTTTCACAACCGTAACAGCAAACAAGGAACAAGTGCTGACTTATCTCATATCCCTAATAATGACACTACCAAATATGTGCCAAACTTGCCCATTCAATCATACTACTTGGCAAGATACCAAAGAGAATAATCACTGCCGTCACCGCAATAATCATGATACCACCCGTACGCATCGCCCATTGTCCAGAGACATCAAACTCAATAAACTGCTTAGGACGTTTGAAGAGTGTGAGCATGACGCGCAAGTAATAGAACAAGCCAATCGCACTACCTAAGATAATCATTGCCGCCAAGAACCAGTTGGTACCTTGTACTGCTGCCAATATCGCAAACATCTTAGTAATAAAGCCTGCTGTCAATGGAATACCAGCCAATGACAACATCATAATCGTCATTACTGCAGTCAGTATTGGACGACGCCAAAACAGCCCTTGGTAATGCGTGAGTTCATCCGCTTCTCCAGTAGCACGATAAGGGCTCGACATCAAGGTGACTACACCAAAAGCACCAATAGAAGTCAAGGCATAAACGACCATATACATACTTGAGATGCTGTCTGCTGCTCTACCAATACTCACGATTACGATAAGCACGTAACCCATATGGGCAATAGAAGAATAACCCAGTAGACGTTTCAGACTGGTCTGACGTACAGCCAGTAAGTTACCCACTAAGATAGATAAGGTCGCAATTACCATCAATAACATCTGTACCGATGGTAGTGCCAGCAACGCCGTATCAAGTAAGAATCGAACCGCTAATGCCATCATAGCTACTTTAGATACTGAGGCTAAGAACGTAGCGATAGGTGCTGGTGCACCTTCGTAAACATCAGGTGTCCACATGTGAAAAGGTGCGGCGGATAGCTTAAAGGCAATACCAAACATCATCATCGCCGCGCCCAGTATCAACAGTGGCGATTCAAAAATATTACTCAATTCCACGCTAATAGGCTTAAAGGCCAACGACCCTACTTCTGCATAAATAAATGCCATACCCATCAATAAAGTGGCTGACGCCGTCGCAGATAGCACTAGGTACTTTAGACCAGACTCTAGCGAGTTTTTACGCATATAGGTATATGACAGCATACCGTACAGTGGTATAGATAGCATCTCTAAGCTCATAAAGAATGACGCTAGATGCTGAGCACTGACCATCAGCAAAGCACCAATCGTCGATAACAACATGAGCAAATAAAGCTCTTCTTTATTATCTTTTAAATTGGTCAAATATGCATAAGATAACGTACAGCAAGCCAATGCACAGATAAAAATGATCACCATGTTAAACTGAGCAAAATTATCAATCACAAATAGCTGTTCAGCATTTGGTGCCAGAGTACCGCTATTGATAACACCAGTCATTTGACCAAGCAAAGTAAATAAACCAATGTTTAAACCAACGACGGTAACTGTGCCAGTAACCATATGTGAGCGTTTAATTGCGATGGCAATCATAACCACCAGTACTGTAATCACTACGGTAATGATTGGTGCATAAGGCAACAATCCCATCAAATCATTCATCGTAATATCATTCATGACTTAACGTGCCTCCATTGCATCAAGCAGGTGCGCCGCATCTACTTGTGTTACTTGACTATATACATACGCATTATTGATCCACTGCATCGCATGACTTGACGTATCAAGGAACGGCTGTGGGTACAGACCGAGCCAAACCAATCCAGCGGCCAATATGAGTAACAATGACAATTCACGTTTGCCCAAATCTTTTAGTTTACGCGGTGGTAGACCATGTGACTTGGTTTCTTGTATTGAAACCGCTTCAATATTATTTTTACCAAATAATGCGCGGTGAATGAGAATAAGCGAATACAAACCTGCCAATACCAAACTGAATGTGGCAAGTACCACAAATACCGGATATTGTGCAAATGAGCCAAATAGAATCATAAATTCGCCAATAAAGTTACCAGTACCAGGGATACCAAGCAACGCAGCACAGAAGAACATCAATATCGGTGCATAATAGCGGAACTGTCCCCACATACCACCCATCAAGGTCAAATCACGTGTATGCAAGCGCTCATACAACTGGCCAGCCATAATGAACAACGCCGCTGAGCTCAGGCCATGTGCAAGCATCTGAATCATCAAACCTTGCAAGCTGAGTAAGGTACCAGCATAGATAGCCAAGACCACAAAACCCATGTGCGAAATACTGGTATAAGCCAATAAACGTTTCATGTCGGTCTGCATAAAGGCCAGCCATGCACCATAAAAGATACCAATCGTACCTAAAGTTATGGCGATGGGAGCAAACTCTTGTGATGCTGCTGGAAATAATGGCAAGACAAACCGAATCAAGCCATATGCTGCCGTCTTAATCAAAATACCTGCTAAATCTACCGAACCTGCTGTCGGCGCCTGCGCATGCGCATCAGGCAACCAGCCATGGAAAGGTATAATAGGCAACTTCACCGCAAAACCAACAAAGAAACACAGCATGATTGGATATTCCCAACCACCAAGTGACGTACCAAGCAAGTCATTATAGTTAAAACTCACCACACCTCTTTGGGCGTAACTAATAATAACTAACATCAAAATACCAATGAGCATGATAAGCCCAGAAGCTTGGGTATAAATGAAGAACTTGGTAGCCGCATATTCTTTGGTTTTACCAACGACATCATGACCCCAAATCGCGATCAAGAAGTAGATAGGAACCAGCATCATTTCCCAAAAGAAGAAGAATAAGAACATATCAATAGCTAAGAAAACACCAATGACACCGCCCAAACTCCATAGCAAGTTCAGATGAAAAAAACCAACTCGACGCTGAATTTCATTCCACGAACACGCCACTGCCGCAATACCCAGAAATGCTGTCAAAGCGACCATCAGCAAAGACATACCATCTAATGCTAAATGAAAGCTGATACCAAAACTCGGTATCCATGGCACACTAAATTCTGCGACCCACGGCAGATTGGCACTTGGCCCAATCACTTGCTTGCTCATCCCGCTAAAGTCACCGTAATGCCATAGCACTAGGGACAGTACAAAAGTCAGCATCATGCCAATCAAGGCAATCCAGCGCGGTAGACGTTTATTAAACCGCTCGACCAACCAACATAGCAATCCTGCAATAAAAGGAATTGCAATTAATGCTGGTAGCATCCACGTTTGTTGTAACTCAATCATCTTATACCACCGTCATCATTACCAGCACCAACAGCACAGCCATACCCAAGCCAAAGCTTGTAGCATAACCTCGAAGTGACCCTGTTTGTGTCGCAGACAACATCTTATTACCCGCTGATGCCAGCTTAGGTAGGATGAGCCACGTTTTATCAATAGGGTCGGCTTTAAGTAAGCGGCCGATGAACAAAAAGGGTTTTACAAAAATTATGTCGTATAACGCATCAAAACCTAAGCCATGATAACACCAGTGATATAACGCACCACCAATACGTGAGCGCTTAAAGCTGGTCAGCATTCGACCTTTATCTGCGACATATAGGAATGCCGCCAATATTAGACCTGCAGCCATCGCACCCATGGCGATATATTCTGCTGTGTGCTTAGCATGTGCTTCACCGGCAACTTCTAATAAGTGCCCAACACTCTCTGGTAGTACTCCTTGCAATGGCGGTGTAATCCATGCACCAATGGCAGTAGATAGCACCAATAATATTGTAAGAGGTAACCAGTACGACATACCAGACAGCTTATGCGCAGGTGTTTTCTCTTCACCAAAGAAAACAATCCAAATCATACGGAACGTATAAATCGCAGTTAAGAAGGCACCAAACACACCCATGTAGAATAATACGAGATGACCTGTGGCATAAGTTTCCCAAAGAATCGCTTCTTTAGAATAAAAACCAACGGTGACCCAAGGTATCGCTGCAAGTGCGCCGCCACCGACTATATAGCACCAAAATACCAATGGTATCTTTTTGCGTAAGCCGCCCATCTTAAAAATATCTTGTTCATGATGTACCGCAAGAATGACCGCACCTGATGACAAGAACAATAAGGCTTTAAAGAAAGCATGCGTCATCAGATGGAAGATTGCCCCTTGCCATGCACCAACGCCCAATGCCAAGAACATATAGCCAATTTGACTCATCGTTGAGTAGGCAAGAATACGTTTGATATCAGTCTGTGCCAACGCACAAAATCCAGCAACAACCAACGTCAAGGCCCCTACACCGCCGACCCAATACAATAAAAGACCAGGGGTCAGCTCAAACAACGGATGTAGACGGGCAATTAAATAAACCCCTGCCGTGACCATCGTTGCTGCGTGAATCAATGCTGATACTGGTGTTGGACCCGCCATCGCATCGGCAAGCCATGTATGTAATGGTAGCTGTGCTGATTTACCCATCGCGCCGCCAACCAACATCATCGTTGTCAACATCATCGTTGGGTTATTGATATCGAACACTTCTGGCGCACGAGTAATAATCTCTTGAATATTAAGTGTGCCAAATTCACGGAACAATAAAAACAGACCAAAGGCTAAGAATACATCGCCGACACGTGTAACCGTAAAGGCTTTCATTGCCGCAAGACCATTGGCCCTATCTTGGTAATAAAAACCAATTAGCAAGTATGAACAAAGACCCACGCCTTCCCAACCGAGATAAAGCAAAAACAAATTATCGGCTAGTACCAGTAACAACATACTGGCAACGAATAAGTTCATATAGCTAAAAAAACGTCCAAATCCAGTTTCACCCTTCATATACCAAGCGGCAAACAGGTGAATCAGGAAACCAATGCCAGTGATAACACCCGTCATCGTCAGAGTTAAGCCATCAAAGCTCAAGCCAAAACTTGGCGCAAAATCACCGACTTGGAACCACGTCCAAAGCGGTATCTCTACGACCGTTCCTGCTGGATTGGTGGTCAAAAAAGTATAACTAACGACTAGTGTGCATAGTGCTGATAACAGCATACTACCCACACCGACAATCGCTGCCACCTGCTCCGTTAACTTATCGCGCATAAAGGCTAAGATCAAAAAGCCAACGAGCGGGAATATAAAGGTTAATGGTAATAAACTCATGACATCATCCTTTCATCTCATTGGCGCTATCGACATCAAGATGCCCACGCTGATGATAAAACCGCAATAATATTGCCAAACCAATGGCAGCCTCTGCTGCTGCTAATGTCAAAATAAAGATAAACATAATCTGTCCATCCGGATCGACCCAACGACTACCTGCCACTACAAATGCTAGAGCTGCCGCATTCATCATGATCTCAAGACTCATTAGCATAAATAAAAAATTACGCCGTACCATGACCCCGCACAGACCAATAGCAAATAAGATACCTGCCAGAATCAATCCGTGGCTCATAGGTATCATACCCAGTACACTTTGTGCCTCAGCCACAGGCTGTACTAAGCCTGCCACCTCATGGGCAAACGGCACATTCGCAACATCTTGTGCCACGCTCGCTGCTAGTACCATTAGTCTGACTCCTTGCGTGCAACTTTCTTCACACCTACCTGCGTGCCCACATTCATACTGACATAGTCATGCGGGTCTACTTCTTTATATTCGTATGGTTCGGCCATTTTTACCGTATCATTATCGGTTTGTGTCGTATGTTCGTATTGCTTAATACTACCGACACTAGGTCTGAATGCCTGACTAGCGTTGCTTTCAACTTCATCATCTATAGACTCTTTGCCTAAATGATAAGCAGCAACTAACGCCGCTAACAATAGTAATGCTGCCACTTCTATCAGCATCACGTATTTAGTAAATAACACAGTGCCCACTTCTTTGGCCGAAATAGATGTCACGCCAATCATCGCTGTTTCATCATGATTGAGACCAATCATCGCATAAAGCACAACCGCAATAATGAGCGTCAGTCCTGTCGGTATCGCCCAAGTGCCCGCATCTAGCCAACGTTCTTCACGCTCATCATTACTCATACCTAAATTGAGCATCATGATAACAAAGACGAATAGCACCATAATGGCACCGGCATAAACAACGATCTCTAGGGCTCCTGCAAATGGGGCTCCTAGCACAAAAAAGATACCAGCAATCGCCAGTAATGACACAATCATCGATAAAATAGCATGCACTGGATTGGCTTGGGTTACCACGCGTAGGCTGGCAAATATAGCCACTGCAGCGAGCGAATAAAATCCTGCCAGTTCAGGATGGTTCAAGATATTCATCATGGCAGCAAGCTCCTTAGATCAATCGGTGCAGCTTCATTTTGTGCTGCGCCTTTTGGTTTGTCCGCTACCGCCATACCCGTCACACGATAATAGTTATAATCCGGATATTTACCTGATCCTGAAATGAGCAAGTGCTCTTTTTCATAAACCAAATCTTGGCGCTTATATTCGCCTAACTCAAAGTCAGGCGTCAATTGAATGGCTGTCGTTGGACAAGCCTCCTCACACAATCCACAAAAAATACAACGTGAAAAGTTAATTCGAAAAAACTCTGGATACCAGCGGCCGTCATCACGCTCTGCTTTCTGTAGTGAAATACAGCCCACAGGACACGCTACAGCACACAAATTGCAAGCAACGCAACGCTCATCACCATCCGGGTCACGCGTCAGCACAATACGCCCACGAAAACGTGGCGGGACTGGTACAGGCTCTTCTGGATAAAGGATGGTATCGCGTGGTCTAAGCGCATGACTATTGACCATCCACATACTGCGAACAATGGTAAATATACCAATGACGGTCTTTTTTATGGTAGTAAACATGGGATTATTATCCTTATCAGCTTTACCCTAGTTCATCAATGATGGCTAGTGATGACTACAACGTTGGGGAAAAGATCAAAATGACTGCAGCAGTAATCAACAGATTAATCAACGTTACTGGCAGACAAACTTTCCAGCCAAAATTCATCACTTGATCATAGCGCGGACGCATGAGTGAGCCTCGAGCCAAAACAAACAGCGTCATAAAGAACAGCGTTTTAATCATGAACCAAAAAGCTGGTGGAATAAATGGAATATCTAAATTAAACGGCGCAAGCCAACCGCCAAAAAATAAGCAGGTCATCAATGCAGAAATCAACACGACATTGACATACTCACCGATAAAGAACATACCGAATTTCATACCAGAATATTCAACATGATACCCTTCGGCCAGCTCTTGCTCTGCTTCTGGCTGATCAAATGGATGCCTATGCGTAACGGCCACACCAGCTACTACAAAGGTCAAAAACCCAAAAAACTGTGGAATGATATACCAGCCATCCACTTGCGCTTCGACAATAGCACGCAAATTAAACGAGCCAGTCAATGCAACCACACCCATCAACGACAAACCTAAGAAAACTTCATAACTGATGGTTTGTGCCGCTGAACGCAGACCACCCAATAACGAGAACTTGTTGGCAGATGCCCAACCACCGAACATCACGGCATAGACAGCAATACCAGCCATAGCAAAGAAAAATAGAATACCAATATCCCAATCAACCACGCCAAGCGTTGGCGAGATAGGAATGATGGCAAATGAGGCCAATGCAGTAAACATCGCGACCGCAGGTGCCAACGTAAACATAAACTTATCGGTAAAGTTCGGCGTCCAATCTTCTTTAAAGAAGATTTTGAGCATATCAGCAACCAGCTGTAGTGAACCAAATGGGCCCACACGGTTTGGACCATAACGATCTTGCCATAAGGCCAACATACGGCGCTCATAGATAATCATCATCGCCGCAACCAATACCACGACTAAGAAGATAACCAGTGACTGACCAACCAGAAATAAGATGGACCAGGCATCAAAGCTCAGACTTCCTGCCAAAAAGCTTGGCACATCAGGGATAATACGGGTAACTTGCATATTACACCTCCTGTGTGGTGGTAGGCGCTGCGTTTATCTGCGCTGCATCGTTATTGTTAGTGCCATTGCCAGCACCATTATTTATCAAAGTGCTGTCATTAGCCATGCTGCCCATCATAGTGATTGGTGCATCAACTTTACGTACAGACGCTGGCATCGATGGGTGAATGATACTCACCTGCCCGACTGGATAACCGATACAACCTTCTGCTAAATAACCAACAATCTGTACAGGCAAGGTGATTTGTTGCTTATCAATCTCAATTGCCAAATAATCGCCATTAGCAATATTCCAGTCCTTAGCGTCATCCATACCGATACGCCATGTAGCCACAGGTAGTTGCTCTGCGACGATTGGACTGCGTGAGGCCATCATCGAGCTAGCATAAATATTATGGATAGGCACCAACTTGGCTTGTCCTTGTTGCATATCAGTTGTCGTCACAGACATTGCTTCTGGCGCAATATATTGACGTGTTTCTAGACGTGCTAGCTGATCAAATAAGCGTACGCCTGGATCACCATTTTTCAGATGGCCGCCAACTTTGTCTTGGTACTTGTTCCATGCTTGTGGTGAGTTCCAACCTGCCGCACTGGCAAAAGGAATCATCGAGCTTGGCGTTTGCTTACCGCTATAACCTTCCATTGAGAAGGTCAAACCGGTGTCTAAATCTTTTGGCTGCATCGGCTCATGCACGGATATCGGCGCACGCATAGCGGTACGACCTGAATAGCGGCGTGGCTGACGAGCAATTTTAAGACCAGTCATACGGTAATCAGCATCAGGAGCAGCACCTTTAATACCAGCAAGCTTAGGATGCGTAGCGATTAATGCCTTGATGACATCATCTAGCTGTGTCCAATCAACATCACGACCTTCAATGCTACTATGCACTGCATGTAACCAGCGCCAGCCTTCTTTGATGCTACTCATCGGATGATAATATTCATTGTCATAAACTTGGAAGAAACGCTGCGCACGGCCTTCAGCAGAGATTAGCGTACCATCTGCTTCAGCAAAGCTTGCCGCAGGTAATACAATATCAACATCTTTGTGCCAATCAAGTAGCTGATGATCCAGTGCAATGACAGTTTTATCAGATAATAGCTGCGTCAATTTATTGGCATCGATGGCATCAGTCAGCTGATTTTCAGCGACTATCACCACATCGAAATCAGTCGCTAACAATTCTTCAACTGATTGCCCGCCAAGCATACAAACACCCATACTATTAGCATCGGTAACCGTTAAATAGATACCTGCTTGTGCATGATACTTATTGTTTACTTCTTTTAATTCGAGCGGTTCGGCAGGTGCGCGTTCTACATCATCTTGCGCTTCTGTATTCACGCCCGTTTTAGGTTTGTTCGGTTTCGCAGATAAATCTTTGTCTTCTTCAGGTTGGTCGTCAGCAGCTTTTGCTTGAGCCGCATGGACTTTGGCATTATGAGCCTCAACTTGATGCTGTTCAGTCGCTTTAATTGCTGAACGTTTTTGCGTCAATGCTTGAGTAATCTGCGCCGCTGCTTCTATCAATGCGGTAGACGATAAGCTACTACCTGAAATGACCAACGGCTTGTCCGCTTGAATCAAGTCATAAGCGATTTGCTGCGCCAACGCTTGCATCCCATCAGTCTCATTACTGGCATCAGTACTAGTATCAATATTAGCATCTTGCTCAGCCGCTTGTGGATCTACTATTTCTAATAAATCATCAGCGAAACTAGCAATCTCAGCAGCAACCTTAAAGCCAAGCTTAGTGATATCTTCAGGCGTTGCGACTACGCTGACTTTACTGATGTCTTCGAGCTTAGTCTGAGTCACATCGATGACATAGACAGGACTTAAGGCATCTTGAGCAATACGTTTAACAGGCTCTGCAAGCCACGGCTGCGTTTTTAATGCTGCCGCCATTTTTAGGCCTTCGTTTTTTGCGGCTTGGCGTACTGACAATGCAACACGTGATGAGGTTTGAGTGATATCTTCACCCAATACCAATACCGCATCATAACTTTCGATATCTGTCATGCTAGGATTATAAATGCCTTCCGTACTCAATACTTCGATGCATTTATTGACCAGTGCTTGCTGCTGATGGTTCAAACCAGTTGAAAACTTATCAAAGCCCACCAAGTTTTTTAGCGCAAAGTTGGTCTCTAGACTGGCACGAGGTGAGCCAATACCAATGACTTTTTTATCTTTGATACGTTTGATGGTTTCATCAAGTGCATAATCGATATTTATTTTGACATGCTTATCATTGATACGTTCAAGCGCTTGGATAGGACGATCGTCACGGTTGACATAGCCATAGCCAAAGCGACCACGGTCACATAAGAAATAGCGGTTTACTTCACCGTTATAGCGGTTTTCGATACGGCGCAATTCACCATAACGCTCACCTGGTGAGATGTTACAACCAGCCGAACAACCATGACAAACGCTTGGTGCATACTGCATATCCCATTTACGGTTGTAACGCTCAGAATGCGTTTTATCAGTAAAAACACCTGTTGGACACACTTCGGTTAAGTTGCCTGAGAACTCGCTCTCAAACTGACCATCTTGGTCGCGACCAAAATAGACGCGGTTGTTTGAGCCATAGACGCCTAAATCTTCGCCGCCCGCATAGTCTTTGTAAAAACGTACACAGCGATAGCAAGCGATACAACGGTTCATCTCATGTGCGATGAACGGACCAAGCTCTTGGTTGTGATGCGTGCGTTTGGTAAATCGATAGCGACGACGATTATGACCAGACATATAGGTCATATCCTGCAGATGACAATGTCCACCCTCTTCACAAGTTGGACAGTCATGTGGATGGTTGGTCATGAGTAGCTCAACCATTGATTTACGGAATGCTTTGGCTTCATCATCAGTGACCGAGATGTACATGTCATCGCCAGGGGCGACCATACATGACATCACGAGACGACCGCGACCCGCTTCCATATCTTCTTTGTTTTGAAACTGCTTGACCGCACACTGACGGCACGATCCTACTGAACCAAGAGCTGGATGATAACAAAAATAAGGCACATCAATGCCGAGCGATAAACAAGCTTGTAACAAGTTATCTGCGCTATCTACTTCGACAGTGGTTCCATCAATATGTATGACTGCCATGCCGCTCTCCTTATTTCACTACTGGCTGTTGGTTGGCTGCAGCATCAATAATATCGACACCAACCGCCTGCGCGATTTTTTGATCAAATTCAGGACGGAAATATTTAATCGCACTCATTAGTGGCTCCATCGCACCTGGCGCATGCGCACAGAAAGTTTTACCAATCCATAAGTCACGTGTAAGGCCCTCTAATTTTTCCAAATCACCTGTCTGCCCCTCACCATCATTGATGGCAGTAAGCAGTTTGACACCCCACGGCAGACCATCACGGCATGGTGTACACCAACCGCAAGATTCACGCTGAAAGAAAATCTCAAGATTACGAACCAGTGGCACCATATCTTGTGCTTCATCCACCACCATAATCAGTCCTGTACCCATACGACTACCAGCTTTTTGAATAGTGTCAAAATCTACTATGACATCTAAATGTTCGGCTGTTAAAAAGTCAGTCGATGCGCCACCTGGTAGCCATGCTTTAAGCGTTTTACCATCAATCATACCGCCCGCCAAACCTTCAATGATTTCGCGTGCGGTATAACCAAAGGGCAATTCCCACAGACCAGGATCATTGACCAATCCTGAACAGCCAAATAGCTTAGTACCTGGTGTTTTGCTAGTACCTTTGATATCCGATAGCGACTGGTACCACTCTACGCCATGGTTTAAGATGGCGGGCATATTGCTCAAGGTCTCAACGTTATTGACAACGGTTGGGCGGCCCCACGCACCAGAAATTTGCGGGAAAGGCGGTTTAGTACGTGGATTAGCACGTCGGCCTTCTAGACAGTTAATAAGTGCCGTTTCTTCACCGCAAATATAGCGTCCAGCACCCGTATGCACATGCAGGTTAAAACTAAAATCTGAGCCTAAAATATTATCGCCCATGAGGTTGTTAGCCAAGCACTCATCAATGGCAGCAACCAAACGCTCAGCGGCCAAAATGTACTCACCACGAATAAAGATATAACCATCGGTTGCACCAATGGCATGCGCGGTAATAAGCATACCTTCAATCAACTGAAGCGGTAGACGCTCCATTAATAGACGGTCTTTAAAGGTACCCGGCTCCATCTCATCGGCATTACAGATAAGATAGCGAGGTAAACCATCTGGCGGTGACATAAACGTCCATTTCAAACCAGCATTAAAGCCTGCACCACCGCGACCTCTGACGTTAGCAGCTTTAATCATATCGCCGACGGCTTTAGGCGATTGACTTAAGGCCTGCTTTAAGCCATCAAAACCTTTTAGAGATTCGTAAGTGGCCAGATCTAGCACCGCATCATGATGTGCTAGACGCCACGTTAACGGTTTGGTTTCGCTAGTGGCTGTGGCTTTATCACCATAAATTGGAATGCGCTGCTCATTAAGCTGGCTTGGTGCCTTGCCTTGGCTACGTTGAGCAATCTGCTCTGAAAGCGTTAATCTCATGCGTATAGCTCCAATAATTGCGCGACCTCGGAGGGTTGGACAGGACCATACGTGTCTTCATCAATCAACACAGCAGGCCCTTTATCACAGTTACCTAAGCAGCAAATTGGCAATAATGTAAAGCGCCCATCTGCCGTTGTTTGACCATATTCAATACCCAGCTGCGATCTAATTTCAGCCGATAACGCCTCATAGCCTGTCAAAAAACAAGCCACTGAATCACAAATAAGGATAACGTGGCGACCAACAGGCTGACGATAAATACGGTTAAAGAAAGTAGCGACCCCATCCATATCTGACATTGGAATATTTAAAATATTAGCAATGGCGTTCACCTGCGCATCATCTACCCAACCGTTACGCTTCTGCACGATTTTTAGTGCATCTAGTGAGGCGGCACGGGCTTGTGGATAATGGTGCATAAACTCATGGATAGACGCAATTTCCTCGCTAGTGAGAATGCTTTCCACATCTACTTTTGGCATTTTATCGGAAACAATTTTCATAGTTTTCTATCTGTCCTCACTCATCACACTTCATCACCGAATAGCAATAGCCTTAACAGACTTATGAATATCGCTATACCGCAACATATCAGCATTTTGGTGTGCCATTCGGCAATGATATATTGATAATATGTGTCTTTTTAATAACTATAATTTTTCACTCAAAGCACTAGGCTTAAATCAAAGCGTTAGCGATCACAATCTGCCATCACAATATCAATTGATGCCAAATACATGATGGCATCAGAGACGAGCGAACCATTAATCACTGACGGCATCTGCTGTAAATGTGCAAATGTCGGCGTACGGATACGGGTACGATAGCTCATCGTCGCCTTATCTGAGGTGATGTAATAACTATTTAGACCTTTAGTCGCCTCGACAATCGTCGTACACTCGCCCGCTGGCATCACAGGACCCCAAGATACTGAGATAAAGTGATTAATAAGAGTTTCAATATCGTTTAAGGTACGGTCTTTCGGCGGCGGTACAGCTAGTGGATGATCCGCTTTATAAGGGCCTTGTGGCATATTATCCATACACTGGCGAATAATACGTAACGACTGACGCATCTCTTCGACTTTTACCATACAACGATCATAAGCATCACCGTTGTAACCAACTGGCACTTCAAAATCATAATTCTCATAGCCCATGTATGGACGTGCTTTACGTAGATCAAAATCGACGCCTGTCGCACGTAGACCTGCACCAGTCACACCCCAAGCAAGCGCTTGCTTAGCATTATACTGAGCAACCCCTTGAGTACGGCCTTTGAGCACACTGTTTTGCAATGCGGCTTTGACATACTCGTCCAAGCGTTTTGGCATCCAATCTAAGAACTCTCGAACCAGACGCTGCCAGCCACGTGGCAAATCGGCAGCGGTACCGCCGATTCGGAACCAAGCGGGATGCATCCGATAGCCTGTCACCGCTTCGATGACATCATAGGCTTTTTGGCGATCGGTAAACATATAGAACACAGGGGTCATACCACCTGCATCCTGAATGAAGGTACCGACAAACAACAAGTTATTGGTAATACGGAAAAACTCACTCATCATCACACGGATGGTTTCAGCGCGCGGTGGAATCTTAATCCCTGCAAGCTTCTCAACTGACATGATATACGGAAGCTCGTTCATCACGCCGCCGAGGTAGTCAATACGGTCGGTATACGGAATAAATGAGTGCCAAGTTTGACGCTCGGCCATTTTTTCTGCACCGCGATGGTGATAGCCAATATCAGGGATACAATCGACGACTTCTTCGCCGTCGAGCTGTAGTACCAAACGGAATGCACCATGAGCTGAGGGGTGGTTAGGACCAATGTTCAAGAACATAAAATCTTCATCACGACCTGAACGTTTCATACCCCACTCTTCTGGGACAAAACGCAAGTTCTCTTGCTCGTATTGTTGCTTAGCAGTATTCAAGAAATACGGGGTAAATTCAGTCGCACGCGCATGATACTCTTTACGCAGTGGATGACCTTCCCAGTATTTTGGTAATAAGATACGCGTTAGATGCGGATGGCCTGTAAAAACAATACCAAACATGTCCCACACTTCACGCTCATACCAGTTGGCATTTGGCCAAATCTGGGTGGCGCTAGGCACATTGACATCGTCTTCGCTCAATGCAACCTTGACACGCACATCACTATTACGCTCAAGTGACATTAAGTGATAGAACACTGTAAAGTCACTATCAGGTAACCCCGCGCGATGCTGACGCAGACGCTCATCTATGGCTGATAGGTCAAATAACATGACATAGGGTTTTGGCAGCTTGCGCAAGAATAAGAGAATATCGAGTAAGTCAGCACGTGCAACCCACACTGTTGGAATCTCATCAACAGTGTGCTGCACGACAAATTTACCGGCATACTTATGCTCTAGCTCTTTGATAACTGCTGGAACAGGTTTGATCTTAGGATCTGTGTTTTCGACTACCGTGACCATGAATGATGTATTCCTTCATTAATCATAACTGATTCATCATAACTACACTGTGATGAGCGTATAAAACGTTGACGTTGTTGCTATGGTTATTACTATCAATCTAAACGCACGAGCCTAAATACTGTCTGGGCTACGTAAGTTTTTAACAGCGATACGATCTGCTTGCTTACGATCGCGCTCAGGTGTCATCTGTGGCTGATAGACGCCTTTTTCGTTGACATAAGCACCTAACGGACGACGCTCTTTAGTAATAGACTCTTGTAACAACATCAAACCTTGGATTAGCGCTTCTGGACGCGGCGGGCAGCCTGGCACATAGACATCGACTGGAATAATTTTATCCACGCCTTGTACGACTGAGTAGATATCATACATGCCGCCAGAGTTGGCACAGGCACCCATTGAGATAACCCATTTAGGCTCAAGCATTTGCTCATAAAGGCGCTGAATAACCGGCGCCATTTTGACAAAGCACGTACCAGCAACGATCATCACATCTGCCTGACGAGGCGACGCACGAATAACTTCCGCGCCAAAGCGTGATAAGTCATGAACAGCGGTTAAGGTAGTGGCATATTCGACATAACAGCAAGAAGTACCAAAGTTAAATGGCCAGAGTGAGTGCTTGCGCCCCCAGTTTGCTGTTGAATGAACAAGGTCTTCGAGACGACCCATAAAGACGTTTTTATTGACTTCATCTTCGATAGGGTCATTGACCGTTTGAGTGGTCTGTGCAGGATACTTCTCTGCATCAGGGTTGGCTTTTGTTAATGTGTATTTCATAACATACAACCTTTATATTAGACGTAGTGTGACAATCATCTTGTCCTCGCTATCGCCTTAACTTCTATTATTAATAAGCAATCATCAATACAAACACGTCTTCACACTTCTACTATTAGCGCTTGATAAGCTGTTGCCAACTAAGACAAACTTAATATCTAACGTTTCACGTTGTCTTTTTGAGCAGACGCCGCAAAATCCACAGACGTAACATTACCTGTGGTATTAATGTGATCGATGTTTTCTAGATGATGACGATTGATTTCAATATTGTTTGATACGTTAATCTGGCCTGAAGACTGTGCTGGCACTTTACCCGTGGGATCAACCATTAACTCATGAGCACCGTCAAACTTGGTGATGTCTGCTAGATTAAAACCAGCAGGTGCTGCGTATAGACGTACTTTTTTGCGCAGCTTATCAGCAGGTGCCCAACTCATCGCACCCAAACTTAGCTCGTATATTAAACCGATGATGAGAATAGTAATAAAGATAGCAGAAGCAGCAAAACCAAGCCACCCCGCCTCACGTACTGACACGGCGTAGGCATACAAATAGAGCGCTTCTAGATCAAAGATAACAAAGAAGATAGCCACCAAATAAAATTTGGCAGACAAACGAATACGGGCGTTGCCAGCTCCGACAACACCCGCTTCAAATATTTCTTCTTTTTGTGAGCCTTGAGAGCGACCACCAAGCAAACGTGGTACGACTAGCATAAAGACAACTAGCCCAATGGCGGCTAAGATAAAAGCTATTGCTGACCAATTAAAAGCAGACATGATAATACGTGCTCCTCACCCAATCGAGTGTTAAGCGCAGCGCAAGTAATGACCTCTCAAGGTCATCTAGCGACAGGCGTAACCCAGACGAAAACACAAGTAACTGTCATTGAATCGCTGTATGTAAGCAACTATTTTAAGTACTGTGCTGGTAACAACCAATTATCAAGCTTATTGACGACGATGTCAGACGAGACCAATAAAGGGATTCCGATATCGCACGGACAAAAAGGCTGGTCGCCTAACGCATCTTTTAACAACGTAAGATCAACTTATTAAATCAATATCATATTCGACTATTTACTTAATTGATTTAATAGCTCATTACACGTAGTCAACAATGACAAGACAACTGGCATAAATTATTTACGTACTATACGCATTTCAGCGTCTAAAAGCTAGTTTTTAACTGTATTGAACGGTCATTTTATATGCAAAAAAAATATGTTTTTTGCAACAACAGTTATGATATATAGGTTACCTTATATTGAGTACAAATCCATGTTTTCAATCATGAGTAGTAATGACGCCTTATAAAGCAAAGATTTGATGCATCTAAACCCCATTTTCGACACTCAACTCCTCACCCAAAGCACTGACTTTTGCTTTATAATAGCCCACTTGATTTTATTGAATAATTTTTAATTAAAACATCATTAGGGCAGCCATTTTAGTGATACGCCTCGCGTACATCTTAATACCGCTATCAGCACTACCTTCTTTTTTGCTTTTGTCTTACAGGTCACGTTATGAGTCAACTTAATCCCAAACAATCCGAGGCCATGCTCTACGTCTCCGGTCCATTACTGGTATTGGCTGGTGCCGGCTCTGGTAAGACATCGGTCATTACTCGTAAGATTGCTTATCTGATCCAAGAGTGCGACATGCCTGCTGAGCGCATCACAGCAGTGACTTTTACCAATAAAGCTGCTCGTGAGATGAAAGCGCGGGTAAGCAAATTGCTACCCAGCGAAAAAACGCGTGGTCTAACTGTGTCGACCTTTCACCAATTTGGGCTGCAGTTTTTGCGCTATGAGCTGATTCACACCCCTCTAAAAGGCAATTTTTCCATCATGGACAGTGACGATAGTAAGCGTCTACTGATGGAGCTAATGATGCGTGACAATCTAAGCGGCGCAGAAAGTCGCGAACTGGTTGGCAAAGCAATAAAAATGATTTCTGATTGGAAAAATGATCTGATAGAGCCCGACAAGGCGATGGAAACCTTAGACGATCCAGAAGAGATGATCTTTGCTACCTTATATGCACTATATGAGCGTAATTTACGGGCTTATAATGCGGTCGATTTTGATGACTTAATTGTCTTGCCAACTAAGATACTGCGTGAGAACAGAGAGCTACGTGATAAGTGGCAAAACCGTATTCGCTACCTTTTAGTCGATGAGTATCAAGATACCAATACCGCTCAGTATGAGATGATCAAACATCTAGTTGGTCCACAAGGTCGTTTTACCGTGGTGGGTGACGATGACCAATCTATTTATGCGTGGCGCGGTGCGAAGCCTGAAAACATGGGATTGCTAAAAGAAGACTTTCCAAAACTAAAAATCGTCATGCTTGAGCAAAACTATCGCTCAACCACGCGTATTTTAACTTCAGCCAACGCCGTCATTACCAACAATGAGCATTTATTTGAAAAGAAACTATGGTCGGATAAAGGTCAAGGCGAAAAAATTCGGATTATTAATTGCCGTAATGATGATGACGAATCCGAGCGTGTGGCAAAAGAGATCGTCACGCATAAGCTGCGTTTCGGTAATGAGTGGGAGCAATATGCCGTTCTGTACCGTAGTAATTTTCAAGCGCGGATGCTAGAAGCACAGCTGCGACAGTTACAAGTGCCTTATAAGTTATCTGGTGGCCAATCTTTCTTTGCACGTAGTGAAATCAAAGATATCATGGGCTATCTACGCTTGATTTTGAACCCTGAAGACGATAGTGCTTTTTTGCGGATTATTAATACACCTAAGCGTGGTATGGGACCGGCGACGCTCGAAAAGCTTGGCTTGTTTGCACAGGAGCACAGCATATCGCTACTGGCTTCCTGTACCCATGCAGGTCTGTCTCATGTTTTGCCATCGAAGGCTTATGGCACAATAAAAGAGTTCGGTGACTTTATCGAGCACTATACACGTGAGTTAGACCAACATCCTGACCCAGTTCCTATTGTCCGTCAGATGATCGATGAAACAGGTTATATTGATTTTGTGCGTAGCGACTCTAAAACCCCGCAACAAGAAAAAAATCGCATCGACAATATCGATATGCTCTACACCAGTATTCAATCTTTGATTAACCGCGCGGAAGAAGATGAAGATCGCACGATTGATACTATTATTCGTAAGCTAGTATTGTTAGATATGCTTGAGCAGCAGCAAGAAGAAGAGAACACCAATAAAGTCAACTTGATGACCTTACACGCGGCCAAAGGTTTGGAATTTGACTTTGTTTATATCATGGGCCTTGAAGAAGAAATGCTCCCACACCGCAACTCTATCTTGAGTGAAACGATAGAGGAAGAACGTCGCTTAATGTACGTAGGCATTACTCGTGCTCGGCGTGAGCTAACATTGACATTAGCAACGCAGCGCCGTGCAGGTGGGCAGATGCGTGTTACCTCTGAATCGCGATTTTTAGAGGAGCTACCAGAGGATCATATCGACTGGCCCGCCAAAGCCAAAAAGAAAAAAGCAACCAAAGATCCAGAAGCCGTGGCTGATGAATATTTGGCGAATATTAGAGCGTTATTAGGTAATCGCTAATATGCATCAACACACTTAAACAATACGACCAAAACTAAGCCAACAATTAATGTTTTAGTCATTGCTACTATTTGCAGTTTTAAAAATCAGGAATTTTTATGCCTACTTCTATGCCTGATCAAGATCAACCTTCTTCACTACAAATAGATTATAATTCAGCTGAACACAACGCTGAATATAAGCTGCTGTATCTACAAGATTTGGTTGCTGACAAGGCATATACAGCCATTACTGAGTTTTTAGAAAAACAGTCAGAATACGAAATTGCCAACCTGCTAGAGTCTTTTCCGACTCAAACCCGTCTACTAATTTGGGCACAAGTTCCAGAGAGTATCAAGGGTGAAGTCCTTGCTGAGTTAGATGTTGATACCCGCCAGCCCTTAATGGAAAAAATCTCTTCAAGAGAGATCTCTCTATTTACCCAAGACCTCGATGCACAAGATATCTCTGAGATTTTGGACACGGTGACCGAGAGTGTGCGAACCTCAGTCATGGCGACCTTAGACGAAGATATCCGAGTTCAGGTCAACAGACTAGACACCTATGTCGACTGGGAAGTCGGTAGCTATATGGATCCTGATATTATTCAGGTAAGAGAAGACATCACGCTTGCAGAAGTACAAAACTGGCTACGGGAAAACGATGACTTACTCGATGATGAAAGCCAAGAGCTGTTGGTTGTAGATCAAAGCCAACAGTTACTTGGACTATTGAGTTTGGTTGATTTGATTAAACACCCCCAATCCACTTTAGTATCCGATTTGATTGATGCGGCTGTTACTATTAATGATCGACTAGATATCCAAGATGCTGCAGCGATTTTTCGTTCAGAAGATATTCGCTTTGCTCCCGTGATTAATAGCTATGGCGAGCTAGTCGGTCAATTAAATGGCGAAGACATCATGGAAATCATCCAAGATGATGTCGATAGCACCATGAAAAACCTTGCGGGTGTCAGTCAGGACGAAGAGCTGTTTGCACCAATTTTGACCAGTGCCAAAAGTCGTAGCGTTTGGTTAGGCATCAACTTGTGTACCGCGTTATTAGCAGCGGCGGTCATTGGACAATTCGAAGAAGTATTGGCGCAAGTCGTGGCGCTCGCGATACTTATGCCAGTTGTCGCTAGTATGGGTGGTATCGCCGGTTCTCAGACACTGACAGTTGTCATACGCGGTATGGCGATGGGTCAAATCGGTGGTTCTAACCGTGTATGGCTGTTAAACAAAGAGCTGTGGGTCGGCGCCATCAACGGTATTATTTGGGCAATAATTATGGCATTTATTGCCCAACTGTGGTTTCATGACATCAAAATTAGTGCGGTCATTGGCTTGGCTATTGCCATTAATATGACAGCTGCAAACGTATCAGGTATCAGTATACCGTTAGTGCTAAAACGTATGAATATCGATCCTGCGCTATCTGCTTCTGTTATCCTGACGACCGTGACGGACATTGTCGGCTTTATGTCATTTTTAGGCTTAGCCAGTGTGTTGATACTATAATCAAACACTAAACTGTAAAAATGTCATTACTATTCAACAGACCCTAAATCACCTTTGCCCAAAATTATCATTTTAAAACCCTGAAATCGTTAAGTGAGTGCATTATGCAAGCTGTACAAGTAAAAGTCGTTAATCCAAAAATCACCGAAGATGAAGCATTTTCACTTCCGACTCGTGCCACTGATGGCAGTGCAGGTATCGACTTGCGTGCGTGTATTGATGAGCCATTGACCATTAAAGCCGGTGACACACATTTGATTGGTACTGGGCTCGCCGTTTATATCCAAGACCCTAATTATGCAGGTATGATCTTGCCGCGCTCTGGTCTGGGTCATAAACATGGTATCGTTTTGGGTAATCTAGTCGGGCTAATCGATGCTGATTATCAGGGCGAGCTGATGGTTAGTATTTGGAATCGCAGTAACGAAGACTTTGTGCTTAATCCAGCAGAGCGTATGGCGCAATATATCGTCGTACCGGTTGCTCGTCCTGAGTTTTCAGTGGTAACAGAATTCAGTGATGTAAGCGTCCGCGGTGCCGGTGGGTTTGGACATTCAGGTCGTCAGTAGTCAATGATCAGTAGCTATTACTGATTTGTTATTTTATTTTTTGTCTATCTCAAAGAGATTAACCACGATAATAAGGAGAGTAAGCAATGCCATCTTTTGCTGCGCAGCAATCCTTGTTTCGTGCTTATGATATTCGTGGTTCACGCCAGTATTTCACTACTGAGTTTATACAAGCATTGGGGCATGCTTTTGCCCATCGTTATAGCGCACTATCTACTTCGTTAGACCATAAGCTCCCAAATGATGCCTGTGCGCATAATACTGAATTGAAAGATATTAGCTCAACAAACAGTCTGATAACTCAAAACCAAAACAATAAAGACACCATTATCGTGATTGGTTACGATGCGCGTATCGGTAGCGATATGATTGCGCAAAAAATTGCATCTATATTGACTCATCATAATTTACAAGTTATCCAGTTAGGTTTGGTCACGACACCTATGATGGTTTTTTGGGCTGAGCGATATCAGGGGCACGGTATCATTGTGACCGCCAGTCATTCTGCAAAAGAGATTTTAGGCATCAAGTGGTTGGTCAATCATCGCTCGCCCAGCAGTGCAGAGATTCAGCTGTTTTATCAGCAGCTCCTGCATCGCCAGCAGGCATCAATCGATGCAGAATACAACCGTGCTATGCAAGCGAATGGCCTTAAAAACCATCCGCAGGATACATGCTTACCTGCTGAGCAAATAGCAACGGCTTATATTGCCGCTATTGACCAAGTTTTTCAGAAAATTCATCAATCTAAACCACAACCTTCAAACAAACGACCGTCAAACAACCAGCCCTCTACCAAGCTTGATTTTCGAATGGTTATCGACTGTATGCATGGGGCGACCAGTCTCATCGCTCAACGTTTATTTGGTCATTTCTGCCAAGATATTGTCATGCTCAATGACACACCAGACGGCAACTTCCCCTCTGGAAATCCGGATCCTACCGAACCTCATCGTCTCAAACTATTACAGCACAGCGTACAACAACATCAAGCAGACATAGGTCTGGCGTTTGATGGTGATGGTGATCGCCTAATGATCGTGGATAATAACGGCAAAGTCGTCTCGCCTGACCATCTACTGTACTTACTGGCGCAATTGACGCTCGCTGAACATCCTAACATGTTATCTCCAAAAAATTCTGTAGATTCATCATTCAAGCCTCAGATCGTTTTTGATATAAAATGCTCTCATCACCTCTCAACGCTTTTGTCTGAGCTTGGTGCCACACCTGTCATCAGTCGCACAGGTAGCAGTTTTATGCGCGAGCAGTTACAGTGTTCTGCTGGTGAAATTGTCTTTGCTGGTGAGTTGTCAGGACATTTTATATTCAACGATAGCCGTTTTATTGTTTATGATGACGCCATGTATGCCGCTCTACGACTGCTGCATTGGTTAGCAGCGAATGGCGTTGGACGCGGTAAAAAATCACTGACAGATATTACGGACGACCTACCTGCGATGGTCAGTACTGCGGATCATTACTTGCCGATGCCAAAGACTTTGGGGGCGGAGTATTCAATCGTAGAACAGCTCTCCCAATTCTGTCGTTATTTACGCCAACTGTTAAAGGCGACATCAGCAGATTCTGACCATCATTTGATCAACACTGATTCGCTAGTAGATTGTCATTGTTCCGTGATTGAGCCTCATCTAACCCTCAAACAAGCCAGAGACTTAATGCCAGTAGGAACAACGCTAAGCTGTATCGATGGCGTTCGTTTGGATTTTGCACATGGCTTTGGTGTGCTGAGACAGTCAAACACCAGTCACCATCTGACAGCACGCTTTGCTGGCGATAGCATTGATCAGCTAAGAGCCATTCAGGAAAAATTTGCCACACTATGTCGCCCATTTGACAAAGAGCTGGCTGCACAGATTGTCGCGATTCCTGCTGAATAACTAGGGCGTGTTGAACATTCAAATGTGGTGCTGGCAGTGACTATTTTTTAGACAATATGCAGTGAAATTTTTGATGCCTAGTCATTCTAGGTTAAACAATTTCGCCATGTATTGGCAAAAAAAAGTACTGCCCTGAAAGGCTGATGCTAAAATCACCCCAAAAGTCGTTACAAGCCTAGTTAAGGTCTCGACATTATCGTCGGCTTGCGCCTAGTTTGGTGCAATTTTAGCGATCAGCAGCCCTAATATTTGAATGTTCAACACGCCCT
>NZ_RRYV01000003.1 GCF_014861395.1 Psychrobacter sp. FME13
TCGTAACGCATAAAAATACCCCATAAGTTGTGTCCAACTTATGGGGGTCGGTTCAGATAGGCCCTTTTTTGTTGTCATAGACAATCATATTGCCGCTGCACTCTCAAATCACTAAAACACTCAAACTGACATTATCCGCATAGAATCTCGGCCAGCGCTGCTGGTGTGTCGACCTGATAAGTAGGTTGCTGCGCGGCGAGCTCAGCACTAGAAGCTGTGCCGTAATTGACCGCTATACTGGTCATACCAAGTTGCGTTGCCATTTGAATATCATAAACACTGTCACCGATAAAAACCGCATCAGACACTTGTTGCTGCGTATTATCTAAAATATCTATCAGCATTTGCGGATCAGGTTTCGACCCTGCTTCATCAGCACAGCGCGTCATCACAAAATAATCATGGCTTTTAGAAGCATCTAATACCCGGTCTAAGCCTTTGCGCTTCTTGCCTGTAGCAACCGCCAGCTTTTTACCTTGTGCTTGCAAGGTCTGTAACATATTTTTTGTAGGAGCGAAAAGTGGCGTACTGTGGCTGTTGGCAACATAGTGATCTGCATAGCTTTGTTGAATGGCAAGCTTTTGTGATGTATCTGCCTCAGGATATAAAATATCAATCCCATTCATTAGACTAAGACCAATGATGTCTTTTACTTCTTTATCTGTCGTTTGGAATCCATGCGCCTCTCCTGCGATATGCATAGATTCAACGATTAAGCCGATGGAGTCCATCAGGGTTCCATCCCAATCAAAGATAACCAGTGTCTTATCTGATAAACGATGATTGGTTGATAGCGGAGAAGTTGTAGCCGATGCTAGCGTACTGGCAGCAGATTGTTCACTCATGAATAAGCCTTAGCGAATAGCGATGATAAATAGCGCATATGAATGCGGATACAAAAACGTCACGGCGACTTATTAGAAAAATAAGAGTTCGTGACGTTTAAAGTTAATGCTCAAAAAATTTGGCTTGTTATTTTATTCGGGCAGTTTGGTTTGCTCTGGTAGCCAGTCTGCCATGTCATCTGGTAGTGGTGCGGTAATGGTTTCATAACCTGGGATATCTAAGCGCCACGCATGTAGACACAGACGATGAACACCTGACTTGTCATGCACGTTATATTTATCATCACCTAAGATTGCATGGCCAATATGAGCTAAATGCACACGTATTTGGTGAGTGCGCCCTGTCAGAGGTTTGGCTTCGATTAAGCTCACTGGCTGATCAGCAATCGTAAAACGATTATGAACGATAATATCTGTCTGGCTTTCTTTGGCTTGTGGGTCTTGCGCATCGACTTTGACGCGGCGTTCACCACTAGCGACTGTATAGCGTAGTAATGGCGCATCGATACGTTGCTCATCTAGTGCAGGCTGCCCTTTTGCGATACATAAATAATGCTTTTGGATGGTTTTGTCTACCAGATGCTGCTGCAATGCCTTTAGCGCTGAACGCTTTTTAGAAATCATCAATAGACCCGACGTATCTTTATCAATACGATGTATCAACTCTAAGTACTTTTTACCAGTGACTTCACGCATGGCTTCAATAACACCAAAGTCCAAACCACTACCACCATGAACAGCAATACCAGAGGGTTTATTTAGCACTAATAAACCGTCATCTTCATAGACCACGCGTGCTAGTAGGCTTTTGGCAAACTCTTCACTAATAATGGGCTTTTCGCGGGTAGCGAGTACCACTGGCGCGATACGTACCACGTCTTCACGCTGTAGTCTATCATGCGCTTTACAGCGTTTATTATTAACCCGAACCTCATCAGAGCGAATCATTTTGTAGATATGCGATTTTGGTAAACCTTTCAACCGGTTCAGCAAAAAGTTATCCAAGCGTTGATCGTGCTGATGGCGAGTTACTTCGAGATAATTCACCTTGCCAAAGTTACTGATTTCGTCATCAGCGCTTTGCGGGCGTGTTTTGCTATTAAAAATAGCAGGTGCTTCGTGGATAGGTACATCTTCAGTCATTTTTGAGTTCGCATTTTTAGTTAGGTATTTACACAAAGATTTGCTATAGTTTAACATGTTGAACGACGATTAAGCAGAGACTGCGGCAATAATCATTGTTGTTTCAGAGAGTTCATTACCATTTTTGCTACTTGCTAGCAACAAGGTATAGGCTGTATGCCCTGCCAAGATTGTCCCTTTCATCTAATTTTCGGGCGCATTATGTATTTAGGACGATCATTTACAGATACTTCTAGATATTGCCCCATAAATTGAAAAACTGCACTGATGTTATTCAGTGCCACAAAATAAATAGTGACACTAACTAAATACCTTTGTGTTCGTAAATTCAACGCTTATAAAATTGGCAGAACGCCTTTTTATTAAGCTCGAATACTATTAAACGCAAATGACACTTAAACGCAAATGACACTAAATTGACTCACAACCTGCATGACAACGACTTTTTTGATAATTATTCATTATTTAATGACTGATTATCTGATGATTCTTTAGACAAGCATAGTTGAGCAAGTATGGGTGATTTAGTATTAGGGTCGATAAATATATCGATAGCTGCCCAAGTATTAGTGGTCAAACAGATAACGATAAGCAAGATATAAATACAGCACCACACCAATAGTTTGGTCATTTATTCTGTTTGCCAAGTACGCCCCGCTGATAATGAGAGCCGCGAGACCTAACTTTACAACTAAAACACCCAAGATATTATTGACGTTATACCAGTCAGAACGACAAATACAGAGTGACCAATTGCTTTACCTAGAGAAATAACTGCTGACCACTACTACTTAATCATAGTACTGATAACAGCGATATTATTGTTAGACTTTGAGAGATTGATTGCAACAGCCAGATTTTTTCGATATCAAGATGTTAAGTCAGTAACTGACCGTCGCCCACTCTTACAAAGTGCGCTGACATAGCTACCAACTAAACCTAATGATACTGAAACTTTAATCACAAGCTGGGCTATTAACATTTAGACCAAACCTATCAATAATAGGATATAAACACATAGCCTTACACCCTATAAAATTTATATTTACATTAGCACTGCTAAAAAATTTAGGTAAAAATAAGCCATTGAAAAGCCTACGTGCTTTCTTAAATACCTCAGTGACGTTCGACTGTTAACTAACATCTACAAATGCTAATTTAAAATACTAGCCACACTTGCCATTATGCTCTAAAGCCCATCTTGTCGTTGTTGTGCGTACTCATAGGATATAAATATGAAACGCATTTTGATCAACGCAACTCAAAACGAAGAGATTCGTGTCGCCTTATGTAAAGGCAATCATCTGTATGATTTCGACTTAGAAAATCGTACGCGTGAACAGAAAAAATCTAACATCTATAAAGGTCACGTAACTCGTGTCGAACCATCACTCGAAGCGGTTTTTGTAGAGTATGGCTCACAGCGCCAAGGGTTTTTGCCAATTCGCGAAATCTCTACCGAATATCTAAGCGGCAACCCACGTGATGAAAATATCAAAAAACTGATTAAAGAAGGCGACGAACTCATCGTTCAAGTCGAAAAAGAAGAGCGCGGCAATAAAGGCGCTGCCCTATCGACTTACGTATCATTAGCAGGACGTTATCTGGTATTGATGCCAAACAATCCTCGTGGCGGCGGTATCTCACGTCAAATCTCAGGCAAGCTACGTGAAGACATGAAACGCATGCTGGGTAATCTTGATTTACCCAAAGGCATGAGTGTCATCATTCGTACTGCAGGTATTGGCAAAACTCAAGAAGACTTGCAACACGATTTGAACCACTTGCTCAATATCTGGCAAGCCATCCAAGAACAAAACCAAAAATATCCATCACCGCGCTTGGTTCACCAAGAAGCAGGCGTCGTCACACGTGCTGTTCGTGACTATCTGCGTGATGACATTGCTGAGATTTGGATTGATAACGAAAACGCATACGTCGAAGCGGCAGGGTTTATCGATGCAGTGATGCCAAAGCAAGCCGAAAAACTGCGCAAATATACCGATTATGAGCCGATGTTTTCGCGCTTTAATATCGAAAAACAAATCGAAACGGCTTATCAACGTGAAGTTCGTTTGCCATCAGGTGGCTCAATCGTTATTGATCAAACAGAAGCACTGGTTTCAATCGATATCAACTCAGCCAAATCGACCAAAGGGTCAGACGTTGCTGAGACCGCTTACCATACCAACCTTGAAGCAGCAGACGAAATTGCGCGTCAATTACGCCTACGTGATATGGGTGGTTTGATTGTTATTGACTTCATTGACATGAATGATAACAAGCATCAAAAAGAAGTCGAAAAACGTCTCATTGATGCCACCAAATATGACCGTGCGCGCGTTCAGTTTGGTGATATTTCTAAGTTTGGTTTGATGGAAATGAGCCGTCAGCGCTTACGTCCTTCACTAGAAGAGTCAACTGGCTATATCTGCCCACGCTGCCATGGTAATGGTATGATTCGTGACTTGCGCTCATTATCACTATCGATTATGCGTCAGATCGAGCAAATCGCGCTAAAAGAACGTCAAGGTGAGGTACAAGCTGAAGTGCCAACTGACATCGCCGCATTCTTATTAAATGAAAAGCGCGACAGTTTAGTCTATCTTGAACAAGACAGTGGTACTCGTATTACTATCTTGCCACATGCACATTTAGAGTCACCAAATTTCAAACTGCACTTTAACCGTGATGGTTTTGCGCCATCAAGCTATGAGCGCATTACCGACACTCAGCAGCAAGAACATAGCGACCTTGGCTACAATGTTGATTGGCAAACGGCTGAAAAAGAACGCCCTGAGCAACAGCCTACTCGCCAGCCACGCCAAACAGCAGCAAATAAAGCCACTAATAAACCAACTACAACAGTTGAGCACAGTAATGATCGTCGCAACAATAAAAGTGCGACCAATGTTTCATCTACACGTGCATCTCAAGCTAATAAAAATCAAAGCGTTGCAGCACCAACGACTGCTCCAGTAGCAACACAACCAGCTAAAGTTGAGACAGCCGCCCAACCACAAGCAGTGGCCTGGTTATCTAATCTATTTGCTCAAGCGCCTCAAGCCACGACAACGCCTAACGTCAGCAGTCATGATGCAGCAGAAGCCATTGAGGCACTGGTGAATAACGGCGCACAAAGCTTAGGTTCATTTGGTCAAATTGATAACAGTGCTTTGAATAATGCTGCAGATAACGCGCAAGCAACTCAGCAAGACCGTCATCAGAAAAGTGATAATCAATCATCAAATAACAACACCAATAATCAACAGACGCGTCGTAACTCAGACAACAACACTGAGGACGGTAATAGCGAAGACAGAAGAAGACGTAAGCCTCGCAAGTCTAGATCATCTAAGCCGCGTCAAAGAAAAGAGCAAACCGATGAGAGCACCAGTAATGTAAACAGCGACACAGAACGTAATGCGTCGAATAATGCCGTAAATGATACTGATGACAAACAGTCTAGCAATCAAGACAAACGTCAACAGGGTAATAAACGCACGAACGATCGAAATCGTAATAGTCGTCAAGATAGCCACGCTCAAAACGGCAACCGTCAACACAGTAACCGTAATGCAAGCGAGCGCAATGAGACTACTGATAAAGACAGCAGCTCAGCAGATGAGCAAACTCGTAATAAACGTAAGTCGCATAGCCAACGCGGCTCACGTGGCAAGTTAGAGCGCGGTGAAACGCTAACAGCTGATAATATCAAACAGCAATCAGCTTCAGGTAATAATGGCAGCAAAAACCAAGCTAATACCCGCCGTAATCAAAACCCTAACGAAGTCGTGCTACAGGTCAACGAAGCACCTGCTGCGCTTAAGCCATCAGAAGTTGTGCATTTGTCTTTAGATGACAGTAAATCGATGCAGACAAAGTCTCAAGCTACTGAAAAGCAAAGCTCAACAAATGAGGTTGCGAAAGACAAAGTAGCAAAAGCGTCTAATGCTCAAGCGCAGACTAATCACAGAAACACTAATAAAAAAGTGACTGACGATAAGGTTGCGGCTGAAAAAGCGACTGCTAGCAACGCTGTAGAAATCAGTGAAGCTAAGGTTGATAGCACGGCTAAAGACGATAGTCAGCACAACACCATGAAAGCTAATGCTAATACTGATGTCAAGGAACCCGTTACAGGTGAACCGTCCGTGTCTAAAAGTGATAAAGACAGCGCATCTGACGACACTGTGAAGCCAGTAGCAGATAAGCATCAGGAAACTGCTAAGGGTAATGACGAGTGTGACAATGCTCAAAAGGCTGCGAGCGCTCAGAAAGCTGATAATAGCGTAAAATCTAGCAATGAGGGTGACAGTACCAAGAGCAAATCCGCACTTGAGCTGACACATGAGGCATTGTTCGCATCACGCTACGTGACTGCTGAGAAGTTTGGTCAAGCCAGTAATGATCCTCGTGTTGTCCTTAGTCAACAGGCGCAATCACAGGTGACACCAGAGCCTAAAGTCAACGAACAAGCAGTAGCAAGCGTACCTGCTATTCACGGTACGGTTGGCGAGTTTATTCGTGCAACGTTGCCAGAAGCACAGACTCGCTTGACAGCAGATGGCGTGATTAACTGCTTTATCGAAACCGTTGCTTTACACATGGAGCAAGCACAACGTGCTGATAGTGATGCAAGCGTGAGCGCCAATAATGGCAGCGAGCTTGCGAGTCAGAGCTTTGACTTTAGTAACTACGGCTATCAACCTTTAACGGCTGATTATCTATCACGCTTCGAGATGATGACCCAAGCTGTCAGTCAATTTGCAGCAGCCCCAGGGAAGACAGACGTTGAGCCTCGCACCGTTAGCAAGCGTGCCAGTAATGATCCACGTGGTCAGCATCCTGACTATCAGCAGCCAGCCGTATTAGATGCCCATCAAGTTGAGGCAACGGCCCTATCGAATCAAGATCAAACTGATGCTATCAGTGCTGATAGTAAGCAACTGCTAGCCACCGATAAAGCACTATCAGAAGTTGACAGCCAGCAACCTGATGTAGAGAGCGCTACTGAAAACGTAGATGCCAAAAATGCTGCTGAAGCGACCGCTGATACTGCTATCGAACAAGCACTTGAATCTAAAGTAGAAGAACCTACTAAAGAGGAGATTCAGGCGGAAAAGTCAAAAACGACAATAGCCAGTTACAAAAACATGATCGAAAACGTAGCTGAGCAACTGCTACCACAGACTGGTATGTTTAATCTGACCACGCCAAAAGTACCAAAGGCTCGCACTCGTAAGCCTAAAGCAGATCATAAGAAGCCAACGCAAGCAGAACAGTTGGATGCTGATGATTCAGACAGCTAATTGCAATACATTACTGTAAGCATAAAAAAACCCCGCATATTCTATAATATGCGGGGTTTTTATTAAGTAGCATTTCATCTATAGCAATACTAGTGAGCCGCAGAAGCGTTATCACCACGCATGTTATTAATAGTAGTGATGATAGCCAAAACAATCGCACCAACCACAAAACCAATAATGCCCTGCAATAGCATAAGAACTAAACCCTCTAATATTCCTATTTTACCCGCAATGTCCTCTAAAAAATGCTCTAAAGGCGCAATACCATGAGAGAGAATACCTCCCCCCACTAAGAACATCGCTATCGTGCCAGCAACAGATAAAAACTTCATTAGCTTTGGCGCAGCAGATAGCATAAACTGACCGAGCTTGCGGCTGCTAGCACTAGCATCTGGCTTCTCAATCAAGTGCAAACCTGCATCATCAATTTTGACAATACCTGCAACCAAACCATAAATACCAACAGTCACAACAAATGCAACAATAGAGAGCACAATACCTTTTTCTAAAATATCTGCTCCTGCGGCGGTTACCGCACCTAAAGAGATGACTAATATCTCAGCTGATAAAATAAAATCAGTACGAATAGCGCCTTTAACTTTCTCTTTTTCAAATTCGACCATATCGACATTATCATCTGCATTTGCCGCCCTTCGTGCTTCATGCGCTTCATCATGCGGCAATAACCTTGGCCAAAACTTATGAATGACCTTCTCAGCACCTTCATAACTCAAATATAGGCCACCAATCATCAATAAAGGCGTGATTAACCAAGGTATAAAATAACTAATAAGCAGTGCAGCTGGTACTAATATAAGCTTGTTGACAAACGAGCCTTTAGCAACTGCCCAAATAACAGGCAGTTCACGGCTTGGCCTAACGCCAGTTACTTGTTCAGCATTGAGTGCTAAATCATCCCCCACCAAACCAGCTGTTTTTTTAGCTGCTATCTTAGTCATGACAGATACATCGTCCATCAATAGGCTAATATCATCAAGTAATAATAATAAACTGGCACCTGCCATGTGTAGTCCTTATCTGCATTTTTTGAGGTAAATAGTTCTATACAAAGGATTATTATATAGAATCTTATAGAATAATGTTAAATACTATAAAGCGTATTAAATACCCTAGCGATACGAGCATAAATATTAAATAGTACAAATGTATCCTATTTTTAAGACTCACTTGTTTCTATACGACTATTGTCATGCCTTTTATTTACCGATATAGCTTACTAGCCCGTGGCTATTATTTATTATAAATATGTTAATATAGTCGGAATTACCGTTTACTTGACATTATCAATATTTCTCTATATCTCCTTAATATTCAAAATCTTAAGGAGTTTTGCATTCATTATCATACGTATACTATTATTAGCTCCATTCTCAAAACAAATTTATGATTAGGCACGATGCCTATAGGAAACCCGTATGTCGCTTCCCTCTATCAAAAGCACCACCTCGCAAAGTCGCTTTTCTCGTACTCTTTTCTCTCGTTTTATGATGAGTACTCTACTGGTTGGCATCGCTGCTGGCTGCTCAAACAATGCTGCCGATGCCACCAATAATACCAGTATTGTCAGCAACGCAGAGAGCAACGTCAGTGCTGATAAAACGTCAACGGATAGCGATGCTACAGTGGTAGAAGCATTACAAGCCAACTTAAATGCTTCTGGTATCGAGGAAAACATCATTTCAGCAGTACCAACGGATATGGATGGTATTTATTGGGTAACGGCTGAAGGTCTGCCACCTTTCTTTACTGACAAAGTAGGTAAGCACATCATTCAAGGGCAAATCATTGCAGTCGGTGAACAAACTCCTGTAGATATTAGTGCGGCACTGGTTGCTAGCACGGCCCAAGAAGCGTTAAAGGCAGTCGACAAAAAAGACATGGTTATTTACCCAGCAAAAGGTGAAACAAAATCAATTATCTATGCCTTTACTGATGCAGACTGTGGTTACTGCCGTAAGCTGCATTCAGAAATAGACGATATCAATGCGCGCGGTGTCGAAGTGCGTTACTTAGCATGGCCACGTAGCCAACAGTCAATACCAAAAATGGAAGCGATTTGGTGCAGTGAAGATCGCAAAGCGGCAATGAATCAAGCAAAAACAGGCGCCAATGTGCAAGCGCCTAGCTGTGCAAACCCTGTACAAGAGCATATGGCCTTGGGTGCAAAACTCGGTGTGCGTGGTACCCCAGCTATCTTTACTGAAGCAGGACAACAAATTGGTGGCTATCTACCTGCCGCACAATTGGCAGAAGCCGCTGGCGCTAACTAAGATTCATTGTATGCGTTAATCATTATTGATATCTATACTTGCTAGCAGATAGTTTTAGAGATAAGAACGATGAGCGGTATTACTATAAATAGTAAACTAGGTCATGTTTTCATTTTAAAAATGGAAACATAACGGTGGCGATATTGTGTAGACGTCACAACTGCTTGTCGGTATGATACGATAAAACGCTATGAAAAATCTGCAGCATACTACTTTTATTTGAGTACTTTTTATTCAACTATAATGAAGTCACGATAGCACTACTACTGTCAAAGTACGCTTATTACTATTAGTAAATTTGACCTGTAATAGTTTTGCACTTGATTCATTATATTTAACCTCTTGAGGATACTGTGAGCAATTCCATCAAACTAGCGATACTTGGTCTGGGCACTGTCGGCACTGGCGTGATCAATCTTATTAATGACAACTTAGCTGAGCTAAAGCGCCGTAGCGGCCATGATATTATTATTACCGAAGTTGGTACGCGCCGTCAGCGTGATAATATTGATCCTAATATTATTCAAAACAGTGACTTGATGGCAGTGGCTGCAAGCGATAATGTCGACATTGTTATCGAAGTGATCGGTGGTACTACTTTAGCTAAAGATGTCATCATGCACGCTATTAAAAATGGCAAACATGTCGTCACTGCAAACAAAGCACTATTGGCTGAACATGGCAATGAAATTTTTGCATTTGCAGAAGACAATAACGTCCATGTCGCCTATGAAGCAGCAGTGGCAGGCGGTATTCCCATCATTAAAGTAATGCGTGAAGCGTTAGCGGCCAATAAAGTCAATTGGCTTGCAGGTATCATCAACGGAACTGGCAACTTCATCATGACCGAAATGCGTGATAAAGGTCGTCCGTTCTCCGATGTGCTGAGCGAAGCACAAGAGCTAGGTTATGCTGAAGCAGATCCAACGTTTGATGTGGAAGGTATCGATGCGGCGCATAAACTCGCCCTACTCGCCTCTATTGCATTTGGTATCCCATTACAGTTTGATAAGGTCTACTGTGAGGGCATCACTGGTATTACCTTGCAAGATGTGAACTATGCTGAAGAGCTTGGCTACCGTATCAAGCATTTAGGCTTTGCTGTACGCCGTGATGGTCAGGGTGACAATGCCGCCGCTGGCATCGAGTTACGTGTACATCCAACGCTTATCCCGCAAAATGCGCTATTGGCTAATGTCAATGGCGTAAAAAATGCAGTCTTGGTTAACTCTCATCCACTTGGACAAACGCTCTATTGCGGGGATGGCGCTGGCGCTGGGGCGACGGCTTCTGCAGTCATGGCCGATGTCATGGATTTGGTTCGCGTGTTAGGTAACAAAGATGGCGATGAGCAAGACAGCAACAATCAAAACAACCACGGGCATCATGTACCGCATCTGGCATTTATCCCTGAGCAATTATCAGACACACCAATATTACGCGCTGAGCAGATGACGACTGGTTACTATCTGCGTGTACATGCCAGTGACAACCCTGGGGTATTGGCCGATATCACTCGCATCCTAAGCGATGCTGGTATCAATATCGATGCGATTTTACAAAAGCCTGCACATAAAGTTGGTCAAGTCCCAGTAATTATTCTGACCTTACCTGTGGTTGAGAGTCAGATGAACTTAGCGATTGAAAAAATTGAAAACTTAGAAACCATTACTGATAAAGTAGTACGCATTCGCTTAGATGAGCTAGCATAAAACTAAGTAACTGAAACTGCTGCTCACCTATCTGC
The DNA here is from genome assembly GCF_014861395.1 of Psychrobacter sp. FME13. Lineage (GTDB taxonomy): Bacteria > Pseudomonadota > Gammaproteobacteria > Pseudomonadales > Moraxellaceae > Psychrobacter. The sequence continues at coordinate 11,339 of NZ_RRYV01000003.1, forward strand.
GTTTGATAATGAATAAATGTTTGATTTTACTCAGCGTAAAATACTCTCATTTAAAATACGTAAAAGGGAATAATAAAAATGTCAAATGATGCAATTGTAATTTTAAACGGCGCACGTACTCCAATGGGCGGCTTCCAAGGTGCCTTAAAAGATATGAGTGCGACAGATCTTGGAGCCGCTGCCATTAAAGCTGCGGTCGAGCGCTCAGGTGTTAGTAGTGATAACATTGATGAAGTTATCATGGGCTGTATCTTGACTGCAGGTCTGGGTCAAGGTCCTGCCCGTCAAGCAATGCGTAAAGCAGGTTTGTCTGATGCAACTGGTGCTGTCACTATTAACAAACTGTGTGGCTCAGGCCTAAAAGCAGTCATGCAAGCACATGACGGTATCAAAGCAGGTAGCTTCAATGTCGCGGTTGCAGGTGGTATGGAATCAATGACCAACGCACCCTATATCCTGCCAGGCTCACGTGGCGGCTATCGTATGGGACATAAAGAGGTCAAAGACCATATGTTCTTGGATGGTTTAGAAGATGCTGAAACTGGCAAGCTGATGGGTAGTTTCGCTCAAGAAATGGCGAATGAAAAAGGCTATACGCGCGAGCAAATGGATGAGTTTGCTATCGAATCTCTCAATCGTGCACTAACAGCTATCAAAGATGGTCACTTTGCAGATGAAATCGAAGCGGTTACCTTTAAAACTCGTAAAGGTGAGCAAACGATTGATACTGATGAGCAACCACCTCTTGCCAATGCCGATCGTATTCCTACCTTACGCCCAGCATTTGCCAAAGATGGTACCATCACTGCGGCAAACGCCAGCTCGATATCTGATGGTGCTGCCGCCGTGGTCGTCATGAAAGAATCGCAAGCGCAAGCTGAAGGTTTGGATTACCAAGCACGTATCATCGCTACAGCATCCAACTCTCGTCATCCAAGCGAATTTACCATTGCACCAATCGGTGCGATTGAAAAAGTACTGGCTAGTGCTGGTTGGTCGGTGGCCGATGTCGACCTATGGGAAATCAACGAAGCCTTTGCGATGGTTACCATGGCTGCGATGGACGAGCTAAAAATTGACCATGCCAAAGTCAACGTAGAAGGTGGTGCTTGTGCACTGGGTCATCCAGTAGGCTGTTCTGGTGCTCGTATTTTAGTCACTCTGATCAACTCTCTAAAACGCACTGGCGGTAAAAAAGGCGTTGCCACCTTATGTATCGGTGGCGGTGAAGCAGTGGCAGTTGCCATAGAACTGGCTTAAGGCGGATTTGTTAAATATAGAATTGCCTTGAGCATTAAAGAATTCTTAATATTCAAAAAACCGCAGTGTATCAAACACTGCGGTTTTTTTATGTCTATCTACTCTCAATACCCTCAAAACATTACTCTCTGTAAAAACACGTTAATGTATACCCCCACCTATGTTATGCCATTTACAGCCTATTACACGCAATTACTTCAAGTGCACACTTTGCTACCTTGCTCATATATCTCATCAGAAATCCTGATGTTAGGATTATTACAAGTCGATATAGAGTTTTCTTATGACTTATTAAGTAATTGATTATAAAAATATTTTTCTTGAAGATGTACTATTATTCAAATAACTATTAATAATTATCCCATAAAATAATTAACTCATAAAAAAGGAAGACAACAATGAGCCAACTAATCCGTTTAAAAGATATCCAAGCAACTCACCATGACCTTATTGGTGACGACTATTATGATCCAACAGGCAAAACTGCATATGGTGTCAATGAAGACAAAGTCGGTAAAATTGAAGGTGCGTTGGTAGAAGATACCACTGGCCGTATCCGTTATCTCATTGTTGATGCAGGTGGCTGGTTCAGCTCAAAAGAAGTACTAGTACCAGCAGGTCTCGCTCGTATCGTTGGTGATGATGTATTCTTTGATAGCTTAACCAAAGCTCAAGTAGAAGCTATGGAAGTATATGATCATGACTATCAGTATAGTTATAAAGATCAACATCAAAAAGATCGCCAAGCCTTTGTCGCTGATAGTGTTCCTCCTGCAGAGCGCATGGAAATCGCTGATCATGCCTATGAAGCACCAAATACCCTAGAGTTACTAGAAGAGCGTCTAACTGTCAATAAAGACCGTATCGTCGCTGGCTTAGTTAAAGTCGGTAAGCATGTGGTCACTGAAGAGCGTAATGTCGATGTCGAGCTAGAAGAAGAGCATGCCAATATTCAACGTACCAATGTCGACCGTCCGACAGACCGCCGTATCGGTGATGTAAATGGTGATGAAACAGTTGAAGTCGAGTTACAAGCGGAACGTGCACGCGTTGGTAAAGATACCTATGTGTCAGAAGAGGTCAATGTTGGTAAAACAACCGACCGTCATACCGAAACTATCGTTGAAACCATTCAGCGTGAAGAGTTAGACGTTGATCGTGACGGAAATGTGGTCGACCGTGAAGGCAATGTCATAGATCGCGAGGGAATCACTGCAGAAGACGTACGCCGCGCACGTGATCTGTAATACACTACACCACCACATTATTTGACTGTCATTACAACTAAATGAAATCTAGATAAAGATAACAGTCACAAGTAGCTAAGTTTAGCTATTTAGGTTTTTCTATTTAGATTTTCGCTTAGAAAATTAAGATCAGGGTATAACTCTGGTCTTTTTTTTGCTCAGCTTTTACTCATTCATATAGTTGAGTTCAAATAATTTCGATACAAAAAAACCGAGTGCAAGCTATATATTAGTATGGTCAGCGAGGATGACGATGTAGCAGATTTATATGGGTTTGACTATCTAAGCCATGTTAAACATTGCTGATAAAACGCCCGCAAAAAATAATAACGTTAAATGAACCAAATTTTTCAATACTCGCCCTCCATTCCTGTATAACTATAAATATTGCTCAATTATAAGGAAACGATGATGACCACTAATAACAATAAAGACAAGCGCCTAGACAGATCAGACAAAAATCAAGTTTTACCACCTGATCAACAAACTGACAAGAAAGGCATCAGTGATGAAAAAAAAACTGGTTATTTAGAATTGCTAGAAGAACGTCCAGTCATTAACAAAGAACGCTTGGATGTCGGAAAAGTCACGGTCACTAAGCATGCGCGCACTAGAACCGTTGATGTACCCATCGAGCTAGTAGAAGAATACCTTACCATTCGCACTGAGTTCAATGATGCAGAAAGTCAGGACCTATTGTCTGGTGATTATGACAAACAGGATATATTGCGTCATGTTGAACCATCATTGGACAGTAAAGCCGTTATCACCATTAATGGTAAGCAAATACAAATCGGTGATGACCCTATCGAAATGGTCTTGTCTCGCCAAGTAGCTACCATTATGAAGGAAACCTATACTGTCCAAGAAATAGATATCAGTAAAACCACGCATACTCATACCGATACCATTCAAGTAGCGCTGAAACATGAAGAATTGGATGTACGAGAAGAAGGGTTTTTAGATCATGAGGATAGTAATACGCATAAGTGAGCCAAAAGTCGGTAATAAAAAAAGCAACGATAACGTTGCTTTTTTTATTGCTTCGACCATAGTGAATGTTTTAGGGTGTGTCCTCATCAGCATCGCTATCTTCAGCAGCACTATCCATCGAGATAGCCGCATCACCTTCTACTTCATCGACCGATGTATCTGTAGTATCAATGATCACTTCAGTCGGCTCAGCAGGTTCAGCAGACATTGGTACTGTTTCTTCAGTATTAATACCGTCTTCTATATCACCCTCTGTCTCTGGCTGTTGCTGACAGGCGCTGATAGACAACACACCAGCAAGCAGTGCCGTCAACGCCATTGAACGACGTAACCCTTTTGCTAACTCTAAACTCATAACACTCTCCAAATAAATCTGTTAAATACTATAGCCTGTCAATAAATACACGCCTACGCTGAATTTGTAAGAAATCAATACAGCATATAGTCAAAGAACTCTAAAATGAGTATAAGGCAGCCAACTGTAGATTGTACAAGTAGTACATCTAAGAAGGATAACGCCGTAGTGACTTAGTAGTTCAGCGACTATATCTGAGAGTATTAGTGCGTGTCTTAATAAATACCAAAAAACCCCTATCCACTTTAGATAAGGGCTTTTCCTATAGTATTGCTAATATATCTTTACTAACGATTCAGTACCTAGCGTCCACACCTACTTATTAGAGCTAAATTTTGCCATGACAGTGTTTGTATTTGAGGCCTGAGCCACACGGACAAGGCGCATTACGGCTGATGTTTGAGCCTGCATATGGGTTTGGCTCACCAGCTGTACTCCCTGCTATCGAAGCCGCTGCTGCTGCACTGGCTACAGCACGGTTGTCAGGTTGCGACTGTGCAGCTGAGTTGCTTGCGCCACTATCTAAGTTATCAATGTCATTATGCTCGAACTGCATTTGCATATGAGCAGCATTCTCACGTTGCTGCGCTTCCAATGCTTCTAGCTCTTCTTTGGTAGGAATATGTACACGTGATAAATCTTGTACTGTTTCAGATTTAATCGCACCTAGCATCATTTGGAACAACTCAAACGACTCACGCTTATATTCTTGCTCTGGGTTTTTTTGTGCGTAACCACGTAAATGAATACCTTTACGTAACTGGTCCATCTGCGTTAGATGCTCTTTCCAATGCTTGTCTAGACTCTGTAGCATAAAATGACGTTCTAGCTGAGCTGCGTCTTTTTCACCCATCTGCTCACGGCGCCCATGATAGCGCTCTAAGGCTGTTTGAATGATTTTTTCACGCAGTCCTTCTTCATCTAAGCGGCGATCCTCGTCTAGCCAATCATTAATCGGCATCGAGATTTTGAACTCATCTTCTAGCTCATCCTCTAAACCATCGATATTCCATTGGTCATCGATAGAGCCCGGTGGAATAAACTGGTTGATCATGGCATTATAAACTTCACGATGCATCACTTCGAGAGCCTCGAGTAAATCCATCTCTGCCAACAAGTCATCACGCTGACCATAGATAACTTTACGCTGCTCATTGGCAACATCATCGTATTTCAATAGGTTTTTACGGGCATCAAAATCACGACTTTCAACCTTACCCTGCGCATTCTCAATCGATTTGGAGACCATTTTGTGTTCGATGGCCTCGTCTTCTTTAAGACCCATGGCGCGCATCATATTGACCACGCGATCGCCTGCAAAGATACGCATAAGGTCATCTTCTAATGATAGGAAGAAACGCGACATACCAGGGTCACCTTGACGACCGGCACGACCACGCAACTGGTTATCAATACGGCGTGATTCATGGCGCTCAGAACCAATAATATGTAGACCACCTGCCTCAACCACTTTGTCATGCTTGACTTGCCATTGATCTTTTAAGCGCTGCATTTCCTCTGGGCTAACCGCATCAATGTCCTCAATAAACGACTGCCAATTACCACCAAGGATAATATCGGTACCACGACCTGCCATATTGGTCGCAATAGTGACTGATTTTGGGCTACCTGCTTGGGCGATAATTTCTGCCTCACGCTCATGCTGCTTAGCATTCAAGACATTGTGCTTAACGCCTTCTTGATCGAGTAGATAAGACAATTCTTCACTGGCTTCAATCGTCGCCGTACCAACCAGTACTGGCGCACCTTTGGCTTGAATTTCTTTAATTTCGCGGATAATGCCTTTGTACTTGCCTAGCTTGGTCAAGAAAATCTGATCATCCATATCGATACGAGCAATTGGCTCATGCGTTGGAATGACGATGACATCTAAATCATAAGTTGATTTGAATTCTGCCGCTTCGGTATCTGCTGTGCCCGTCATACCAGATAATTTGTCATAAAGACGGAAGTAATTCTGGAATGTGGTGGTCGCAAGCGTTTGGTTTTCTGCTTGAATATCGACGCCTTCTTTGGCTTCTACTGCTTGATGTAGACCTTCTGACCAGCGACGACCCGGCATGGTACGACCAGTATTTTCATCAACGATGACCACTTCGCCTTCATCAACGATGTAATGCACATTTTTTACAAAGACATGATGCGCACGAATGGCGGCTTGCACGTGAGCCAATAACGGCAAACGGCTTGGACTATATAAGCTTTCGTTTTCGCCAAGCTCACCGACTTCGACTAAGAAACGCTCAATTTTTTCATAGCCTTTTTCGCTGATTTCAATCTGGCGATTCTTTTCATCAATCCAAAAATCTTCTTCTTCATTATTCTTATTAGCCTCTTCGTCTTTTGAGCGAATCAGCACAGGGATAATGGTATTAATCAGCGCGTACATACGTGATGAATCTTCGGCTTGACCCGAAATAATGAGCGGCGTACGGGCTTCATCGATCAAAATAGAGTCAATTTCATCGATAATACAGAAGTTCAGCGGACGCTGTTTTTTCTCAGCAAGACTAAACACCATGTTATCGCGTAGATAATCAAAGCCGTATTCATTATTGGTACCGTAAGTGATATCCGCTTGATAGGCCTCAACTTTATCCTGCGGTGGCTGCTGCGAATAAATAACACCAACCGTCATACCCAAAAAGCCAAATAACGGGCGGTTCAATTCGGCATCACGCGCCGCCAAATAATCATTAACTGTAACCAAATGAACGCCTTTACCGCTGATCGCATTGAGATACATGGCCAAGGTACCCATTAGGGTTTTACCTTCACCAGTTTTCATCTCAGCGATTTTGCCTTCGTGCAAAGTGATACCACCAATCAGCTGCACATCATAGTGACGCATGTTATTGACGCGTAATGATGCTTCACGGCAGACGGCAAACGCTTCTGGCAGTAACGCATCTAAGCTTTCACCCTTTTGATGCCGTGCTTTAAACTCTGCGGTTTTTTGTTTTAATTGCTCATCAGACAGTGCTTGTATTTCGGCTTCTTGTGCATTAATTTTACTGACCACTTTGCGCATACGCTTTAATTCGCGGTCATTTTTAGTGCCAACCACACTGCCTATAATCTTTGATAACATAATTTTTTGACCTATGGAAATATTCGATAATTAGTGCGCATTAGCCAACGCTTAGCTCGCTGCCTTGTCATTATCTGACTAACGTACCACTGAAATGAGGTACTGCCTAATGAAGTATCGCCTAATGAAGTATCGCCCAATTAAGTGTGACGTCATTATATATGGTTATGACGCTGATGGATACAAGGGCAGCGAGCAGATATTTGCCGACGTAAAAACACGGTTGAACGTGTTAAAATGGTTTTGTTATATTTATGACATGGCACCGCTATATTCACTGATATTACGTCAAGCCGTTTCATGCTAGCTGAATACAAATACGTAAAAAACACTCCATTTCATACTATCACCACTCCCAAAAAATAGAATAGCTAAAAAAACAAGCGCACGTACTACGCCTAGTAGTCTGAACAAGCTTGATACCGCTAATCGTACTTTTGGGATTGGTTATAAGTACTACAAGAGACTCTGAATGACTGTAAAGACGTCCGCTCAAGATTTTAATACCTCAAAACCTACTCCGTCAGCATATGCGCTATCAAAACAACAGACATCCGAGCCATTAACCGCTGATCATTTGATAATTGGTGATAGCGTTTATAATTTGGCCAATCATACGCCGATGATGGTGCAATATCTAACCATGAAAGCCAACTATCCACAAGCGTTACTGCTGTACCGCATGGGTGATTTTTATGAGTTGTTTTTTGATGATGCCAAGCGCGCGGCACAAATATTAGACATCACCTTGACTCGCCGTGGTACGGATAAAGCGGGCAATACCATTGCCATGGCAGGTGTGCCTTTTCATGCGGCCGATAGCTACATGGCAAGGTTGATAGCTGCTGGGCAAACCGTCGTTGTGTGTGAGCAAATTGACGAATCAGCCACTGGCACTGACAACACGAATAATCCTTCCAATGCTCCGACGATGGGCGATAAGCAGAGAAAAGATAAAAGCAAATCTGCTGCTGGCAGTATTATGCGCCGTGAAGTGGTTAAAACGCTGACCGCAGGGACAATTACTGATGATGCTTTAATTGCGCCCAATCATACGCCAACTGTGGTCGCCATTGATATCGAGATACCTAAATCGAACAGCAAACAACCTGTGCAAGCTGCCATTAGCCAAATGGATTTAGCCGCTGGAACACTAACGACGCAAACGCTTAGTGCCAGCTATAATAACAGCCCTGATGATGTTAAAAATTTGCAAACGCAAATGCTGACGGTGCTGGCACGCTTTGCGCCTAGTGAATGTATCGTTAGCGAAGCACTTAACGACCGTATCGGCGAAGATTGGACGCTGTGGCTACGTCAACATCTCGACTGTCCGATTATCGAAGTGGCGGCAAATGACTTCCACCGTGAGCATGCCAGCGCAACCCTTTGCCAACAGTTTGACGTGCAGCGCCTTGATGGACTAGGAATCAATGACACACTTCTTGCCCAATCTAGCTGTGCAGCGCTCATACATTATGCGCGGCAAACTCAGCAGCGTCATGTGCCACAGCTCAATCAGCTGATCGTTGAGTACAGTGACGACTATTTAATTATTGATGCCAATAGTCAGCAAAACCTTGAGCTATTTACACCCGTTAGCAGTAATGGTACGTCATTAATATCGGTGCTCAATCATTGTCAAACGCCGATGGGTCGACGCTTACTGGTGCAGCAAATGAAACGCCCACTGCGTCAGCATTCGCGCATTAATATGCGCTTAGATGCGATAGCTAGTTTACTAAAGAACTGTGATCTCTCTGTCAATACTGAATATTCTGCTCAACACCTAGAAAATAGCGTATCCGTTCAAAACATACGGGAAACCTTAAACGCCATCGGTGATATGGAACGTATCAGTAGCCGTATTGGGCTAATGAGTGCTAAGCCGCGTGACCTGCGTAAACTTGCTGATGGTATTGCTAGTAGCGCCCAGCTTACGACGCTACTGACAAATGCAGGTATTCGCCATGAACAAGCAGGACTGTTACCGATGCTAATGCAACAATTGCCTGCGCAGTTACCTGCCATACAGTCCGTCGCTGAGCTGATTGAGCGAGCTATTATCGCAGAACCACCTGCCCATATTCGTGATGGCGGCATGCTAGCCGCTGGCTATGATGCTGAGTTTGATCGCCTGACTCATTTACATGACAATATCCAAGTGACATTGGATGAAATGGTCGAGCGCGCACGTTTAGAGAGTCAATTACCCAGCCTAAAAGTAGGCTTTAATAAAGTGAGCGGCTTTTATTTTGAATTGCCTAAAATACAGGCAAAGAATGCACCAGCGCATTTTATCCGGCGGCAAACGCTCAAAAGTAGCGAGCGATTTATCACTGACGAGCTAAAAACAGTCGAGACAGAATATCTAAGCGCCCAGTCATTAGCATTAACCCGTGAAAAGCAGCTGTATCACGAACTCTTAACTGAACTCAGCAACCATTTAGCCGAACTGCAACAACTAAGCGCTGCTATCGCCCAAATAGATGTGCTCAGTAATTGGGCACAGCTTGCAACTATTTATAACTGGCAGCGCCCAGTCATGAGTAACGACTCAAAAGAAGATAGTGGCTTAAAAAACAGTCACTTAAAAAATGGCTTGAATAATAACAATCAAACCAATATCGATATCAAAGCAGGTCGTCATGTCGTCGTCGAAGCCGCGCTAAATCCTGTTCATGCTCACAACAATACTCCTGCCAAGCATAGCAGCCATTTTGTCGCCAATGATTGTGCATTAGGCAGTCATGCAAATCCTGAGCGCCTACTAATGATTACTGGCCCTAATATGGGTGGCAAATCGACCTATATGCGCCAAACCGCGCTGATAGTTCTACTCGCTCATTGCGGCAGCTTTGTGCCAGCAGCGCGTGCACATATTGGTGATATCGACCGTATCTTTACCCGTATTGGCTCAGCTGATGATTTGGCGGGCGGTAAATCTACCTTTATGGTGGAAATGATTGAAACGGCTAATATTCTCAATCAAGCAACCAATAAATCGCTGGTACTGATGGATGAAGTCGGACGCGGCACAGCGACCACTGACGGTTTGGCCATTGCTCATGCTTGCGTTAATCGATTGCTAGAGATTGGCTGCCTGACATTATTTGCCACTCACTATTTTGAGCTGACAAAATTGGCGGAAAACTATAAAGAAAGCAGTGGAAGCAATGACAAACTTATCCGCAACGTCCATGTCGCTGCCAGTGAAATCGACGGTCAACTGTTACTACTGCATCAAATCAAAGACGGTGCCGCAAGCTCTAGTTTTGGTCTGCATGTGGCAAAAATGGCAGGGGTTCCTACCCAAGTACTGGATGATGCCAAGCACTACTTAGCCGATAACTTAAAATTAGACCCTATGAATACAGAAAGCGTAAGAACCGTTGATGACAAAAATGAATTAGCTAAGTCAGTAAATGATAAATGCGATCATATGGATGGTCATGAAATAGAGAAAGCGGATGTAAGCCGTACCAATCAAACTCAAATAATGAATAACATTCCACAACAAAATCAGCTGTTTAGCTTACAGGATGAGCTAAGTGCGATTGATCCTGATACCTTAACGCCAAAGCAAGCCCATGATTTACTCTATGATTTGAAGAAGATCATTAGTCATTAAAGGGAATTGTCAAATCGTAGTAAAGGCGCTAAAATACGCTTTATTTTCGACTATTCTATTTAGCCAAAAGCCAAATCAATAACAGGTAGACATTACTATGACCTTTGTCGTTACAGATAACTGCATTCTTTGCAAATACACCGACTGTGTGGAAGTCTGTCCTGTGGACTGCTTTTATGAAGGACCGAACTTCCTTGCCATCGACCCTGATGAGTGCATCGACTGCGCACTATGTGAGCCTGAATGTCCTGCCAATGCCATCTTCTCAGAAGACGAGGTGCCGAAGGGGCAAGAGATGTTCACTCAGCTAAATGAAGAGCTGGCGCAAAAATGGCCAAACATCACAGAGATGAAAGAGCAGATGCCAGAAGCCGCCAAATGGGACGGCGTCGAGGGTAAAATTCAGTATTTAGAGAAGTAGGCAACAACTGATACTTTGGATACTATGTAGGCTGGGCTTTTGGCTCAGCCTTTTTATTTATAACCTAACTCCAATTCGTATCGCGTAGGCTGTGGCTTTAGCCTAGCATGGTAACTTTGCATGATTTGAGCTGGGCTAAAAAGGCCAGCCTACCTACGCCCATCACCTCGTCTATACACTGATTGCCTTATGAGAAACTACATTCGTGACAAAACCCAAGGCGGTTGTTATTTTTTGACCTTTAATCTACTGGATAGAAAGTCGTCACTCTTATTGACTCATATTGATAAGTTTCGTGATGCCTACGTTAAAACCATTCAACACCACCAATTCAAATTAGACGCTATGGTCGTCCTTCCTGACCACGTCCATATCATGATTACTTTGCCACCAAATTCTGATAATTACGCTGTCATAGTGGCGAGTATCAAAAGCCAATTCTCTAGGCAAATCACTAAAACCGAAGCCATTACTCCTTCACGACAAGCAAAAAGAGAGCGTGGTATTTGGCAACGACGATTTTGGGAACATCGTATCCGTGATGACGCTGACTATCGGCAACATATGGATTATATTCATCATAATCCTGTTAAGCATGGCTACGTCACCAATCCTCAAAATTGGCAGTACTCTACGTTGCATAAATTGATTAAAAAAGGCGTGTATCCCGCTGATTGGGGAGCGGATGAGAATGATAAAAATATCAACATTCGATATGATGTGTAAGCTAATATATTGGCTTACACATCATAGGCTTTGGGATTTATAGGCTGGGCTACCCTTGGTTTTTTATTGAATTTAATCGTTTAATCTGTGTAGGCTGTGGCTTCAGCCCAGCATGGTAACTTTACAAATATTTGATGCAAAAAATTTTGAATAATTTTAAACACAAAAAAACCAAACGTAGCGTTTGGCTTTTTAGATATTAAGCGAGAGTCTTTGTAGGTTGGGCATTTTGCCCAGCATATTAACCTTGCGTGATTTGAGCTGGGCTAAAAGCCCAGCCTACGCTTGCTTGCGGTAAAAACAATCACATCAATGGCATTGAGAACTTTTGGAACCAGTCTAAACGAACTCTAAGAAAGTATAATGGGATCGATAAGAAGAACTTCCATTTGTTTTTAAAAGAGTGTGAGTTTAGATTCAACTATGGTTCACCATCTAATCAGCTGAAAATCCTGAGAAAATGGTGTGATATTTAATTCTTATCTACTACAGCCGCTTCTAATTTACAAGAAGCAGTTGCATCGACGTCACAAACAACCTTCTGGCCTGTACCATCAGTCGGTGTTGCTGTTGCAGAGGTAACTGTAGCTACATTTGCATCAGTTAATTCTTCTAAGGCAGTGTCACCAGCTTTATATGAAATATCACCACAATGGGGTAGATCACTTACACCTGGAATATTAGCAATATTAGGGTTTTCAGCAATTTTCTCTGCCAAAACTAGGCTTGAGGCAGACTTCATTTCAGATAAGCAACTAGAATCGCGAGCTTTTTTAGTGTAGCTTTGATAACCAGGAATAGCGATCGCCGCTAGAATACCGATGATAGCAACCACGATCATTAGTTCGATTAGGGTAAAACCTTTTTGAGCGTTCATAAGAACTCCTTTAGAGGGGATAAAGATAACGGATATTCGCTCGCGCTATCTTTTGTTATGTTAGGTATTGGATATAGTGTATTGGTCTTTCGTGCTCTATTAGATGCATATAGCGTGCCAATATCATTAGTCACAGTAGGTATATGTGCTAAGTGCCCAATACTTATCGCTATTTATCGATATTTTCGTGCAGATACTTACCATACTGTTATCTACTGACACTAATTGTTACGCTAAGCATACCTAAAAGTGTCAGTTTATGTCAATGGTGACTACTCTGGCTCACGATAACTGACAATAATTGTCAGTTGCCAGACTAATTTTTAGTCATTCCACTCATCACCAAACCCACATACCTGATCCGTATCCGTATCCGTATCACTGCCTCGGCATTTTTCCCCCTCAAAATTGAGAGTAAGCACACCATCATCTTCCATTTGAGTACCTGATATAGGATTAGCAGTGAGGATCCAGTCCCTGTCATCAAACGGCGTCCTGTCAACGGCAGTAATCTCAACAGTATAAAGCGCTGTCCCATTATTAGGAAAGGTAGTACCTGCACCACTCACCGTATTGCTAAATATCTCACTGAGCGGGATACGATCATAGCGTCTATATGTGATTTTATTGGCTTCTATTCTTGATGCTATCTGCTGCATTTCCGTCATCATATCGACGCGCTTGGTCTTTATGACATAAGACTGATAACTAGGATAAGCAATCGCTGCGAGTACACCGATGATGGCGACGACGATCATCAGCTCTATCAGAGTAAAGCCTTGTCGGCTGCGTTTTACCATGGTTCACTCCCCTCTCCGCAGTTCTGCTCTGATCCAGCCGCCACCATGATGTCACTGGCTTTGGATGCACACTGTACCCCTTGACTGGTATAGGCCAGCATAGGATTGTCTGCGACCAGACTACCCGTGCGCGGCGTCGCTACCATGACCCAACTATTTGCAGGAGATGCGGTAGATAGCGACACTGCGGTAGGTGTGCTACCTGAGCTCACATGCATGATTCTTATCGCATACTGATGATTGGCGGCAGTACTACCACTAGGTGTATAGACTGTATCAGCAGTAGCCGACCAGCCTCTATTGGGTACAAAGCCGCCGTAAGTCAGAGTCTTGGCTCGCCACCGCTCCAGCTCTACGCCTAGTGCTAGCATACGCGACTCGGCTTCGCTTTGAGCGTTTTTTCGTACATACTGCCGATAAGACGGTACCGCAATAGCAGCCAGGATACCTATTATCACGACTACTACCATTAGCTCAATAATAGTAAACCCAGACTCTGAAGGTCGATTCACTTACCTCTCCTTCCATTGCATTGGATCTATACGTGAGTCGGTAACCACTTGACAACTGGTACCTTGACAGTTTAGCCCTTCTGTCAATGGGTTGACTTCAAGATTGACTTTACCATCGCTACAATCACCACCCTCACAGTAGTTTTCTAGCACCACCACACTATTTTGTGTATCTCCATCGAAGTTACCATCTGCGATGATATTGTCTACGATACCGATACCAGCATTAGAGACATAACGAGTCTTGCGCACTGCCCAGTCTCCCGTCAGCGCACCATCTGAGTCCACATCCTTGCTCAAGCAAACACCATAAGGCAAGCATAACTGCTCTCGCTGAGTACGGCCAGTCACGCCAGCAGAACAAACACCTGACGTATCGCCTACATTGGGGTTATAGACCGTCGTAAATAACAGCCCTGCAATAGCATCAGGCTGATTGAACATCTTAAGACCTCTATTGTTAGTCGTTACTGCCTGAGTACCAGAAGTCGTTTTTTCTGACCACATCGTCAGTGGTAGATACCAGCCTAATTTCGTATAGCTGTCCATTTGTGTCTTAATAGTCTGGGTATTGGTAAACTCGCCAGAGTTATTGCTGGTCAGTGGTACTAAATCGGCAGGGGTAATCGCTGATGGCTGGGCGAGAGTGGTCGTAACCCCATCGCACTCATCATCTGGTGTGTCTTGTACATCGTAGCAAAACAGATCTGGGCGCGCGATATCACGATCGACAAAGGTATAGATGCGATCTGCTACGTTTCGCTGAGCGCGTACAGGAGAGCTTCTATCGCCTGTACCTACCGTCACAAGACCAACGATGTCGGTACCTTCACCCAATCGAGTAAACGTCACTAACGGTTTTTCATAAATTCTTGGTAGGGCATCAGTGCCGCTCGATGCAGCATTGCTGCCACTAGCAGACAAATCAAGTAACTTTGTCACTCGCTCTACTGCAAAGTCATCTGCATCTTCAGCGCTATTAATATCGACACGCCATACCCTTCCTCCTAAATCTGCAAAAACCAGCTGATCAGTCAAGCCATCATAGTTACGATCTAATACTCGGATTTCGGTCACGACACTGTGGTTCATATCTGTCACTTTGGTGAAGTTGGCATTGCCAGCGCCGTTGTTAGAGCTGCTTGTCCACCATAGCAAGTCGCCGTTGCCAGACGTCGTATCAAAGCTACTTTCGTTACTGGCATCAGGATTCGTCTCTGATGTGCTATCGACTTTTTCTTCACCAACTTGCACCATATAGATGCCATTGCCTTGAGCGGCAGTCTTACCATTACATCCTGCGACTGTGTTCGTTGTAATACCTGAGCCTAGTTGGAACTTTGGATCTTCATAGCAACGATCATAGCCGCCTGCCAAAAAGTTCACCATAACGCGTTTACCATCTCTCATCACGTAGCCGACACTGGGCTGTGCAAAGCTCAACCCCATTCTTGCATAAGCTTTTTGCTGGCTCGTATTGGTGGTGGCATTAGCGACGGCGTCATTTTTTATGCCCTTAGCATTGGCACTTCCATCCATTGCATAAGTAGAGCCGACTGAATATATCAACTCAGGGTCGCTAAGATCAGACAGGTTCAAACCATAGTACATAGAACCGCCCATACGCAAGCCGCCAAAGGCAAGCGTCTGCAATGCAGTAACTTTTGTATCTGAATACTTATAATTGTTGAATACCGACCATGGGCCATCCACACCAAATATCGGATTTTGCGCCACCGTATCAGGGTCAACAAAGCTTGCGCCTTGTTGCTCTAGCACGTGCTTCGGTATAAAAGTGAATACTTCTTCACCCGCTTTATCTGAACCAGAGCTTGTATCTCTCACGACATGTAAGGCACCGTCAAGAGAGCCATACAGTACATAGTCTTCACGTTTAGTATTGTCTATAGAGCCATCTGCTTTTAACGCTGCTTTTTTGGAAATAAGTTGGGGTAACGAATGCAGCACCCCTCCCAACTGTTTTTTATTCCGATCAAATGGCACGCCAATCGCTGTATTATCATTGATCGTCAATGAGTTGGCTACGGGGAAGCCTAAGAAGTTCAGCAATTGCTGCTTTTGCGTATCAGTATAGCCAGCTAGTGCATCAAAACCTACGGGCTTTGCAGCCGCGGTTGTCGCATCTGTACGGATATTTTTGAGAGTACCACCTTGATTGACAAAGAGTTTGCGGCTGTTATTGTTTTCAAAGATATGCTGATAAGTACCACCTACCTGAGGCCTAGCCAAATCGGGGCTCCTAGCATCTAGGCGACTGGTATCTATAATAGTGTTGTACAAGTCTGAGGTATTTAAGGCAAACTCACCATCTTTACCTGTAAAGATTGGCTTATTGCTCTTATCGACCAACGTACCGTTTTTTACATTGTACTTTTTAAGGTTGCCGCGCCACAGCTTGTTTGGAGATAACGGGTCTGGGTCCAGGATTGGTAGATAAGCAAACTTGCGTGAGGTGGATACATTAAGATCATCTAGCGGCACGGCCATACTACCCGTAGAGATCGGTGGTATCTCAGTTGTCAACTTACCTGTCAAGGACTTAACACTATTGACGATATCCTCTGCGCTCTCTGCATAATAAAAACCACCTTGACCGTTGATCCCTAGATTACATAAGTTTCTAGCATCGGGACTCGATCCTGCATTACAGTCCACGTTGGTCGTCGCATTCTGAATGCTATTATAAACCGACCCAAAGCCTACAGTCGCTGTTTTGATTGCAATACCACTTGGATTATCCGTATTCAATAGCTTATCGGCAAAAACGGACATGCACGACCAGCCAGAGTTATCACCTCTATAATCATTACTGCAAGTAACGGATAACGAACCTGTAGTTGACCCTCTAGGTGTCAGCGCATTATCCATCACCGTTGTGGCAATGGTTGCACTCGATTGGTTAGGTACACCATCTGTCAAGAAATAGATCCCGTTACCGGCACAAGTCTTATCACTTGGTGGTAGAGGCGATACATAGTATTTCTCGTCATCAGTCTTGGTATCCTCTGATGAATATGGAAAGCCGCTATATGCGTAGTTTGTAACAGTCGTATCTATCAATGGATAAGGAACGATATTATTGCTCGTAATCAGCGGATCATTTGCAGCAATTATTTGTCTATAAAAATCGGTATATACATAATATGCCCACCGGCCCCAGCCCTCAATATCTCTTTGAGTTGCATAAACTTCATGACCGTCTCTATCTAAAGTATTAGTATTTAATTTCGATACATTTTGCCAATTCGTACACTTTATAAAGTTATTATCTGGGCTAAGCGAGCTTTTATCTATACTCTCCCAAGCCGTACATTTCTGGTCTCCATCCGAGGTGTTGTCGAATCCTGTATTTCTATAGTTTTTAAATGTATCTTTGTATAAAGAGAATGGGGTATCGACAATACTGTTTGTTGTCGTACCCATCATATAGGCACCTGCCTCGGCATAGGCTTGAGCAGCAGGTGTACCACCATTCGCAGAAAGTGTCGCAATAAAATTATCAATATCTGCCTTATGTGCTGCATTGAGCTTTTTAGCAGGTATATCAATATGACCGTTATTTTTATCTCCACTACCAGAACGGGGGTAGGTGCCAATACCAAGTTTGACAATATCTTTAAGATCAGGATCTTTGACTAGATCAGATACACCCATTTTTAGGTTATCAATACGACGATAATATTTATTATCTCCTACTTTGCAATAATATGTCGTATAGCCATAATCATCTTCTGTGTAATAATAGTAGTAGGGTCTGTACTGACAGCCACTAGGTGCGTCTATCTTATCCATACTACCGGAGACATCTAGCATTAAGGTAATAACGGGTAGCGCCTCTTGTGGGCCTTTATATATCTCAAGGTCACCATGGTTTTCGAGACTAGCATGAGTCACACTTCCAGCCAGACCTGCGAGCACAGCAGCGGTCAAAGACTTAAGCTGCCATAAAGAGACTCGATTCGTTATGTTTTTTTTCAAAATAATTACCTCAATATAGAAATCAGCTTAAGCAGCGTACGCTAATAGGTTTTGACTTATAGGCTTGCATTTGTGTATTAAATGGCACATTTAGGCTTTCTAGGCAAGCGTCAATACTGCATTCTACTTTTGTTTTTGAAGTATCTGCTTCACAGGTTTCTTTTAGCGCATCTGTATTGACATTTTTTAGACAGGCATTTATCTTTGCCGTACTTTCATCAGAAAAGGCTGGAACCAGTGAAGTTGCGTATACTTCAAAGTTAGAACACTCAAAAGGCGTCTGACCAGTTTGAGAAATCTGATCGTCTGTAAAAGTTTTATCGCCTTCCAAGCTATAAGGGAGCGCCTCTGTGACATCGCTCTTTGCAAACGTCATTTGTGTCACTGTTCGGCTTTCACCAACATAGTCTGCTGAATCTCCCACATCACAAAAACCATCATTTTTGCCAGAGATATAACCTGTGCCATCAGAAGTCTTCTCTGTCAGCTTAGTTTGATTAAAAAACCTACTGGTTTTGGGCCTGACACAAAATACAACCTCACGGCCTACATATTGTTTGCCAGGTCGGGTGACATAGCCTCGTACATTGTCCACACTATTACCCTGACCCAATGATCTGTCTTCTTTTTCAAGCTTGTTAAACGCCGCGTCAGTCGACTGAAAGGTTAATTTTCCAACCTGTGATGCCGTTGCGAGCCTTAGGTCCGTACTACCTCTTTGAATGGCTATAGTGCCAAGCAGAGTGATTAAGATAAGCACTAATAAGACCACAATCAGTACTGCGCCTGACTCTGAACCTCTGATCATGTTTTTTTTAGAAGTAGATATCATGGCTTACCTCTTGCGTTACGAATCAACGTCGTCGTTTCATATACATTTCTTAAGTACTGACGGTCATTAGCAGCCGCAGTATTGAGTTGCTGGTCGCGTCTATCTAAGACATTGAAGCGTAGGCTACTATTGGCTTGCTGAGTGGCTGTCGCGGTATCAGAATGGACAAGCAGCCCGACTTGCACACTTACAATACGTTGTCCTGCCAATGACGTCGGATCATTAGGTATCGGCTGGTAGATCAGTGCTAAATTTGTAGGATCTGTAGCAAAATCATTCTGAGCAGTTGTACCTAGCAGTACTCTAAAGTAATCTACATTAGGAATAACGATCATGCCATTTCCAGTTAAACCTGCTATATCTGCTGATACATCTATCCCTGTAGTATTAGCGAGGGTTTCATCATAAGTGTATATCAGTGATGCACAAGCCAAGCCATTTTTATTTGGAGTTATACTGGTGTCTGTACGAACAAAATAACGCTCTATGACATAATCGCCTTTATCAATCTCTTCACCATCACAGCTAAACATGTCATCCTGATAAGCTTGGTATTGAATAGTAAGCTGATCACTATTATCAATGCCGTCCAGATTACTCTCACTATCTGTATATTCATTGGTCGAAAGTATACTCGTCGGCAAAGGATCAGAGCCATTTTTTAATCCATTGAGGTTAGATTTAGACCACGGGCTCGTACCAGTACCTGTCGGCCTAGTCAGCACTATTCCACCTTGAGGCGTTAAATGATTGAGATAAAAACCACTGACTGTATTTGAATTTGCGCCGTAATTTGCTCGCCGTAAGTGTTTACTAAAATCATCAATACCAAATACCGCGTTGTCTTGAATCTGAGAGCCTGCTTGCTGGCGGTTATTATTGACGCTGCTGGTATAAAATATCTGTAATGCTGCTGCAGAGACTACAAGCCCTAAGATCAAAGCCACCATCAACTCTACTAATGTAAAGCCACTTTGATTTATGCTTACAGGATAGCCTGTTTTTTTCATCAAGTTATCTCCATAAACATGCATGTGGCTTTTGGATGATAAATACCACCTTTGGTGATTGAATCATCATCATTAGTCACTTGAGAGGTCAGACAGTAGTTTTTGTCAGCGTTTGTTCCAATTGTAGGACGGGTCTCCCCCCATGCACTTATAAGACACCATGAATACATAATATTATTAGCATTTTGTCCACCTGTACTGGGACAAGGATGTAGATTAACTGTAAAACCATGATTGCTCATGTCTTGTGTAAAGATATAAGACTCTGCTGTTGCTAACTGGGCGGGTGTACAAGTAGTCGTAGCACTACCGTATAAACCGCAACTGACAGTTGGTACTGTAGTTGAAGGTGAGTTGATCGCCGTCTGATAAGAAGTGATAGCTGTTGGGTTAAGTCTGATTTTTTCACCCATATTTCGCATCATGACAAGAGACTGTGTTCGCTCCAAGGATTCATCAGTTGCTTTGATTGCTTGACCTTGCATAGCGGCAAACCCTAATACAGCAATTGCCAGTATTAGTAGTGATACCATTACCTCTATCAATCCAAAGCCTTGCTGTTTATTTTTCATTAGCAATTTGTCCCTGCACATTCAAAAGCTCTCTTTGTGTTTACTCGCACTCTCTGAGTAGTAGCTGCTGCTCGAGTATCTCCTATGTCAATTGCTAGGTTTATAGCTCCACCCGCTATCGTCCTGATATTGCCTTCTTTATTTGTCTCAAAAGTAGTCACTGTGGTAGGCGTAAATGTCAGTGTACTATTACTATTTAAATCATAACTAGCAACTGTCGCGCCTTGACTCACTAAGGTAATCTGATGATCGGTGTCATCGTAACTCCACACAATATTACTACGCTTAATAGCACTTTCTGTTTTCGCTCTTGATATGGAGGTTTGGATAATAGTAGATGTTGACTTTATTTGGTTTTGCGCCAACTGCGTACTAATGCTAGGCGCGGCGATACTGACAATAATAGCGAGCACAGCAATCGTTACCATCAGCTCAATCAGGGTAAATCCTGAGCTATTCATTCGTAGTTTGGGCAATAGATTGTTCGTAGATGCGGTCACATCAAATCCCTATTTATAACGGTAATTGTCTATCTGATAACGATATTGAGCTAGAGAAAGTTAACCAATAACCCATATTTTTATATCGTTTTTTCTGCACTTCTTTACATCTGTGAACGTATAATTATGCAGTAAACCCTGCAATTTTTATTCCATAATTATTAACTGCTGCCCGATAAAGAAATAAACACAGCTACGTCAATAGTACAAGCTATCTAAGACTCGTCATTTTGTTGGTTGGTTTCATTCAATGTTAAACACATAATTTCTGAACAACTAACAAATTCATATATACAATTTTAACAATATAGCGTTAAGGAAACATATTAGCATATTTCAAGTTGCGAAAAGCAGCTATTCGCATCTATTTTTATCTTAAAAATAGTGATATCTATCACCAAATCAGAAAAGCTATGCAGCTAAGTTAGGATATTGAGCAAAATTTAGCCCTTGAAATGACTACTAACTGGATTAAAAATAAATCCTAGGATTGATTGCCATGTGCCACAGCATAAGCAGAAAGATGGTACCTATCATGCAGTGGACTATTCAGAGTAGTGTCTGTGAATGCTCTTGATAGAGTACGCCCTAATGCTTGCAAACTAGCACCTGTGGTCGCAACATCATCAAATAGCAGTAAGCGTCTGACGAGTGGGGTTTTGGTTAATGCAAAGGCATTGTCTAAGTTACTCAAACGCTCTGCGCGTGTAAGCCCTTGTTGACTGACGGTATCATCAATACGCTGAACTCCGTGCCATAAGGGTATCCGCCAATGCTTGGACAGTTGCGCTGATAAAATACCGACAGGATCGAAGCCGCGCTTGATCAGGCGCTGATTGGTCGTTGGCATGGCGACAATCACGCTATTGTCATGATGACAGCCATGTGGCCGTGGCAACTGGCGTATTGCATGCAGTAGCAAGGGTAACTTGGTCATATCTTCATGATGTTTAAAGGCCCTGATAGCTTCACGCATTGGATAGTCATAATAAGTAGCGGCTTGGATAGTTAGTGAACTACCAACAGCAATATCAACATCAAAAGGCTCCGGCAACCATGCGACACTATGATGGCAGTACGCACATAGCAATCCTTTATTTAAATGGTGATGAAACTGATGATATAGCCTACTAGAGAGGGAGTGGTCGCTTGATGAGCCAGTGGTATTTAATGATGGTTTGCCTGATGATAGCTGAGACTGTGGTGTGCTGCGATAAATACGACATAACTGGCAGTGTATATCAACATACTCTGCCAGCCATAAGCCAGTTTGATAAGGTGCTAATCGCCGCATAAGTGACCGTTGATACTCATACTGCTATCAGAATCCTTTCCAATCATTAAGTATGATTCCAATACCAATAGCGGTAGCCTCATCATTGTAATCGATAAGAGATTCACCATAGCCGTGGAACAACTGTACATAACCATTGACGTTTTTGCTTAGTGGATAGACATAGTCAATTTGTGCAGCGCCTTTATTACTATCTGGGTTATAACGCAATGTACCGCTGATACTCTGTTGTTTTGGCATATCATACAAGAACTTGAGATCACCATAGCCCATATAGTCTTCGATGTCAGGGTTGTCATCTTGACCGCTATCATCATCTACTCGAGCCCATAAGCGGGGTATAATCGAAAAATTGCCCCATTCAGCACCAGCCATTAAGTAAATACGATTCCATGAGCGTGACAACGGATCATCCTGTCCATTTGACTGATGCACTGCGCCTGCACCTAACATGCGTAAACGTCCACCAAATGGTAAGTTAGCAGCCACAGGTTGCGTCAAGAATATTTCAGGCTGATAATCCGTCGCACGGAATGGTCTTGAGTTGTCTTCGTTATAGACCTGCCAATGTGATTCTTGCGTATAACCAAACCATAAATCAGCATTACTATCGAACAAATCTTCAGCTACTTTGGTTTTTAAAGATAGCTGAAATTTCAACTCGGTTTCACGTCTATCATTAGGGGTGAAAACTTCTGTATCTTGTGATGGTGTGCTTGGACTCAAGTTAGGATCAACGGTATAAAACACGGGCAAAAGGTAGTTGGGATTATGTGGTCTAATGGTCCATGTACCACGCTCACTATTTTGATCTAAATCGTAAGCAAGACTAAGTGGCGAGTATTTTTCAATATCTGTTTGAGTGACTCCGACATTTTCTAAAATCTGTGCCTCACTTTGAGCTTCGCCGTTTGCCTCTAGGCTGCTGCTTACATCTACGCTACTGTTTGCATCTAACTTACTTGACGCATATCGCTGGTTACTCACTAGAACTGTCTCGGCATCTTCAACCGTTGTCCCACTCATAGCGCTCTCAGACTCGGCCAACACTACTTGTGGATTACCTGAGATCGTGCTTTTAAAGGTTTTTGCTAGATCTAGCGGCTGTTTAGTTGTTGTGTAACTTGGCGTCTTACCTTGCTCAGCAACTTTGTCAAAACAAGCCAAACGTGCAGCACTATTCTGTACTTGGCTACACTCAAAAAACAACTTCGCCTGCGCAGCAATAAACTCTTTACTGACTACTTTGCTAGTCTGATCCGCTTTATCAACATCTACCGACTGCCCGCCAACATCTTGTGGTATCTCATAATCTTGATATTCTACCGATTCCAATGCGGTCTCTGGTACTGATGGTAACTCACTGTAAGCCTGCTCTTCATTAGCAGCCTGTACTTGTGCCGTAAAGCAGGTCAATGCTATGCCAACAGCCATGGTTAAATGATGTTTTTTTGTTTGAAGGAAGATATTTTTTCTCGCTTTAATAAAAGACTTAGACGGTCGCTGTGCAATAATATGGGAAAACATAAACATCCTTTAGCTCACTGATAGTTCATAGCGTCAGCAAGTATATAAAGTAATAAACTTGATCATTAGCATCATTGCTAAAATAAGATAAGAACCAAACTAAAACCAATGACATTCGAACATAAAAGTCAGCAATTACCATTGGTAATGTTTTTTTAGCATTGTTGCTTTATTGTAATGAAAATATAAGCACTATACTAGCGTTATCGCTGCACAATACAAATATCACTGTAAATAAACCATTTTAAACCAAAAGCTTAATACTAAAATAATAGATATATCTTGAGATAATAAAAAAGCCAACGTACTGTCACCATAGTACGTTGGCTTTGTCAGATTTTTAAGCCTAGGGTGTGTCCTCATTTTAAAAATGGTGATAAAAATAAGATAAATCGCCGTCAAATGAGGAAAATAGTGCAGGTAACATCAAGATATAGACCAACTATTTGACGATGTTTGGCAAAATTTAGCTATTTTTAGCCCATTTAGAGGACACTCGTTTGAATTGAGGACATGCCCTAGATAATAGATTTACTCGCATTATCAAAAATTAAGTATCAGTTGTTCAGCATCGTCAATGTCTGCTCAAACTCTGAACGACCGATTTCACCCACTTGTTGATTGGTCAATTGACCATCCTGATAATAAAGCAATGCCGGTGGGCCAAATAATTTATAACGCGCTAAGATAGCTTTCGAGTCAGCAGTCGTCTCAGTGATATCAAGTTTGACCAACTGCCAATCTTGCATTTGTGTTGGACGATTATGAAACAAATTTTTATCCATAATACGGCACTCTATGCACCACTCAGCAGTGACATCGACAATAATTTTTGGGTTGGCCGCGATAATAGCATCTAACTCAGCCAAGGTAGTGACCGTCTGATCAGTTGCATCATTAGCCGTTGTCTGACCAGAGGTCGCCTGCATCATCGGCGCTGCACTCAATGAGGCGAGCGGATGTAAACTGTCATCGTTGCCTAATGCTGCACCGACAACCAAACAAGCCGCCCAAATACCCGCGAGCAAGCCGAACGCTTGCGTCAGCATTCGACCTTTACCTAACCAGCCCCACGCCCATGTAGCAACAACCATAAACCATAATGCCCAAACCATTAGCATTATTGGTGATATAAAGACACGCTCAATTAATAATAGCGCCACAGCAAAGAGCAATAAAGCAAAACCTTGCTTGACCCAATTCATCCAATCGCCAGCTTTTGGCATTATTTTGCCTTGAGTCGCACCGATTAGAATAAGCGGCGCTGACAAACCAAAACCAAGCATAAATAAAGCAGCAAAGCCAAGCAATGGACTGCCAATCGTAGACACCGCAAGCAACGCACCAAATAGTGGCGCAGAGACACACGGTGACACAACCAACGCAGATAAGAAGCCAGCGATTAAACTACCGCTTGTACTACCAAGTTTACTATCGCCCGCTTGACTCAAGCCTTGCATCTTACTACTAAGGGCTCGTGGTAAGTGAATACTAAATAACCCAAGCATATAAAGCGCCAGTAAAACAAAAATAATCGCAAAGCTAATCAGAATAATGGGGTTTTGTAACCAACCAATAATACCTAATGATTCGCCAAACACAGCAATAACAGCACCCAAAATACCATAAGCAGTCGCTACACCAATGGCATAACTGGTGGTTAAAATCACCCCACGTTTCACTGTTGGGTTCTGTTCACGAGCCACGATGTTAGCAACGATAGGTAGCATCGGTAATACACAAGGCGTCAACGCTAAACCAAGTCCTGCTAAAAACAATAAAACTAACGCTATCCAAGGATGAGAGCCTAAACCAAAAGGATCGCTATCGATCACGCTATCAGCAGCAATACTACTGTTTGGCGCGGTGCTCCCTACTGCTTCTCCATCTGTATCCGCACCAGAGATAGTATTGGTGGTAAGTAAGTCTTCTGAATCATCCTCACCTAACAACGCATAATCAACAATCTCATCATCTGCTTGCCCTGCTTCAAAAACATCTGTACCCGTCGCTTGCTGATTTTCATCAGTCATAGCATTGTTATTTGTCTCAGAACCATCAGTTGAAGAGTTTTGGACTGTAGCAGAGTCACTAGTACTACTTACTGCTGATTGCTGTGATGTCGCTGCGATATTGATCGTAGTATTAATTTTTTCAGGCGGATAGCAGAGTCCTGCTTTTGCACAGCCCTGCCAACCAATGACCACCGCAGCATTATCTATACTATTGCCGTTGTTACTCGTCAACGTGGTCGTCGCAACCATATTTATCTGATCAAATACTGGCACTTGACCAAAGGTTGGATCATCAATTAATACAGGCGTCTGACTAAAAGTAAAAGGTGCCGCTGTCACGCCAGTCGGCAACGTCAGCTTGATTTGGTTTTGATAAACATAATGCCCAGGCGTGATATCAAAATTAATGGCTAAGCGTGTACCATTATCAGTAGCGTTAGTATCCGTAATAACCTGAAAGGCCTCATCTACTGGCAAAAACTTTGACGGATCGCTACTTTTTTTATTACCAAACAAGTCACCCAATCCAGCCGCTTGCGTGGTCATAGATACAGTTGTCAACCCCGTCGCTACTAGACTAGTAGGTAGAAATCCTGTGAACAATGAGCTGCTAGCAATTGTCAATGCCAGTAGATAAGATTTTTTAGTAGGACGATTTAGCGTTAGTGATGAGGGTTTTTCTGTTGCCTTAATCGACATGGGTGGCTACCTATTTATTACCAATATTCTATTTATGACTAGGGTCTGATGAACCTTCAAATATTAGGGCTACTGATTGCTAAAACTACACCAAACTAGGTGCAAGCCAATGATAATCTCGAGACTTTGACTTTAGCTAGGCTTGCCATAACGTTTGGAGTGATGTTAGCACCAGCTTTTTAGAACACCATATTTGAATATCAAACAGACACTGATGTATGAATCGATCCACTAACTACTGAACCGCAATATTAACAGTGGTTTTTATCTTTTCTGGTGGATAGCACAGCCCTGCTTTAGCACAACCTTGCCACCCAATCACAACCGGTACATTCTTAGCACCTTTACCATTGTTTGTTGTCAGCATGGTAGTGGCGACCATATTTTTTTGCGTAAATACTGGCACCTTACCAAAGGTCGGATCATCAATTGAAACAGGTGACTGACTAAAAGTAAAAGGCGTTGCACTCACCCCTTTAGGAAAGCTCATAGTAAGCTTATTTTTATAGACGTAATGCCCTGGCGTGATATCAACAGCAATAGATAAGCGTGTACCTTTAGACATTGCCTTAGTACTACTACTCACTTGAAAAGCTTGATCAACTGGTAAAAATTTCGATTTTTTCGCCGTGTTATTACTAAATAGCTCACCTAACCCTGCTGCCTGCGCACTCACAGATATCATGGACGACATACTCATAACAGTAAATGCAAGCACATAGATTTTTTTGGCAGCATGTTTTGATATTGTTGCCGATGTTGATGTTGACGTTTGGATTGACATAAATGATTACCTTTAACTGCTGCTTTTCAAGACTGATATGTATCTTTAATCTGTACAGTACACGTTGCATAGGCTAAAGGTGGCTAGCCTGTCACTCATCTATACAGAGCCTTATAACGTAAAAACTATATCGAATGGTATTCTTTGCCTACTAATAAAAAATATCAACCAATAATTATCTTATTGATTGATGTCATAGTCGATTCAATTTAAAAATAGTACAAAGCAACTGAAGATGTATACGTGATACCGCAAGCGAGACGCTGTCATGCTTTTTCTGTAATACTTTTATAGTGGAGTGACTATAGTATTGAGCAATGAGTCATTTAAAACGTCATACACCCCAAGGATACTTGTATAGATTTATAGACAGTTAATTCAATTTGGTGCTGACTACCACTAGGGTCTGTTGCTGACTATTCAATAACTCTCACTATAGCTTGACGAATGGTTTTACCATAGTAAAAATGTGACTCAGTCAACAATATACAACAGTAAGCAAATATTAAGAAAGCTATGGTATGTCATGAGTTAGATTGTATGACTTAAAATGAGAAGGATGGTAAATAAGAAAATTACCATTAAATAGACACCTTTCAAGCCCTATTACCAAGCAACCAGGTGATAACCATCCATCGCATTTACTTTGATAAATTGCAGACTTTAGGGTTTGGTACACACTCATCAATCAATGAAAAATACCGCCACACCATACCTAAAAATCCACCACTCAAAAAAGTGGTGTAGAGTCACTACTGTCTGGCATCAGACCTTTCAACAATAAAACGTCTAAATTCTGTTGTTGCAGTTTTTTATCGAAATCATTTACCTCTGCAATCAACATTCTTTCGATTCGCTTATCGCTAGAAAAAACACTCAAGCGGGCACAAATAACCGCCAGTTGATAAATGCGTTTTTTACAATAACCATCTAGCCCTTGTAACAGCCTAACCATATGCGGTGTTTCAAGACTGGCATAGTCATAATCTGCCACAACTTGTTGACCAAGTGCCATAACACTATAGCTAATAGATAAATGCGCACAAAAATAACAACTGAATAAATAGCCAACAACATGACCAATATAGTAACCACGATCATAGGTAAAACTACTCACGCCAAAGTGGCTGAGCACGTAGTTATTGAGACTACCTTGATCAAGGATAGGTTTGGCATGTTTTAGCTTACCAATAGTCGCAAAACACAATGGGTTGCGACCATCTTGAGTAGTGAGCTGCCAACCTGCTGGTTTTTGGGCTGGCATGTGACGAACAACATCAGCAATGATATCATCGACGACATGCAACTGCTGCCAAAGACGTTCTAGTCCATCCGTATCCATCAAACCACGTTTATCGAGCTGCTGAGCAAGCAAATATTGCTGACGTTCTACGAACTGTGGTTTTAGCGTTTGCACCAAATACGTAGGACGGGTGCCCGCTGAAGCCATGTATAGCAACCGAGTACGATCATATTGAGAGTGATACAGTGCCACACGCTGCTCTGCGATATTGGTCTGACTATCAGCAGGTTTTTGCATGGCAACATTGCTATCAGCAGCCACAGCAGCTGAGCTGTTAGATATTACCGTCACGTCTTCTGAGTGTGGTAACGTAAACAATGCTAACAATGCAGCTTTATCAAGAGGCTCAGCCACACTATCTGCTTGCACACTATCTGCAAGGCATTGGTCGTCTTCACCCTTGCCTTTGATGTGGTTTGTATTGCCTTGTTTTTTTGCGCATGCAACAGAGCCTTGTTGGTTCTCGGCTTGTGCATCTGGCTTTGCAGTCGGTTCAGTCATAACATACCATCAGCAGTATAAATAAACATCATCTAGGCCGTGCGATATGAACACCATGTAGTGAAATATCTTACGCTAAACACAAACGCTCATACCCAGATAACTCATTAGCCCATAGTAACTGAATACAAGCGCATTGTCAGCCGTACATCGTCGAAATACTAGGGCGTGTCCTCGTTTTGAAAATGGTAATAAAATGAGATAGGTAGTACGAATAATATCAAGTCATTAGCAAGCTACTTGATGCAGCTTGCAATAGTTTAACCACGTCTGGTCCATTTATAGTTTAGATTGAGCACACAGCCCTACTATGGCTAAGTATATTTAACGTAAACTAGGGTGTGTCCTCATTTTAAAAATGGTAATAAAAATGAGATAAATTGTAGTCAAACAAGGAAAATAGCGCAGATAATATCGAGATATTAGTCAGCTATTTGACACCGTTTGGCAAGATTTAGCCATTTTTAACCCATTTAGATGGCTATCGATTGAATTGAGGACACGCCCTAAACCATTATTCTTTTTTGATACTGTTGACGATATACTTTGGGGGACACCCCATATACACGCTTAAAGGCCTGACTAAAAGTAGAATCTGATGCATAACCAACTAACTCACTAATACGGCCAATACTGTTTTGCTGCAAACGCAAATAACGGGCAGCTAAACGTAGGCGATAATCCATAAGATAAGTCAATGGCGGTATGCCAACCGTATCTCTAAAACGCTGTGCAAAGCTTGATCGTGACATCCCAGCTACCCCAGCGAGCTTATGTATCGTCCAACTTTGATTGGGGGATTCATGCATAGCCACCAACGCTTTGGTCAAAAAAGGATCTTTCATAGCTTTTAGCCAGTTTTCCGTCGCCTCAGGTAAGCTTTCAATATACACACGCAAACACTCAATCATCATAATGCTTGCCCAATGATTGATAACAGCGGTCTTCCCCATGCGATCACGCTCAGCCTCTAGGGTCAGCAGCTTAATCTCTACGTCAATCACTTCAAACCTACCATCAGATGCGTCGTTAATTTCGGGTAAAATCGATGGCAACACAGATAATAAAGGACGTATCATCTCTTTATCATACTTACATTCAATTAATATCAAAGAGGAGTTGGGGTCACCATTACCATCAATATCCAGCGTATGTTTTTTACAATTGAGCAATGAGTCATCTAATGGTTCAGCAGCATCGCCATGATGATTTAACGCATAGCTAACATGTCTATGTGCATTAGGAATCATAATCATATCACCAGCATGGGCCTGTCGTAGACCGTTACCGACATCAATACAAAAGCTACCAGACATGACCAAATAAAATAAAATCGTATCTTTCCTAGTAATTGAATAAGACCAATTACCAGCACCATTTAACCGATAGTATTTGGTTTCAAACAAATGCACATTTTGTAGCAATACGCTCAATGCGTCCATCAATTATTTCCTCGATAAGATAAGGTCAATATATTCCATACACTATATGGCTTTAAAAGTTTCTCATGACACCTGACTTAAAAACGTATCGCTATTGGTCTATATCAAAGCAAATAAAGAATAATGAAACAAGCACAGAGAAATGCGGCTTATTAAAAACAACCTATAATAAGATACAACAGAAAAAATCAGACAGACGCAAAAAAATGCCAAAAGAGGCAGATAGCATAGTTTATATTAAAATATTTTTGAAGAAAAAACTTAGAACTAACAAGGAAGGATAAAAATAGCACAGAAAAAATTGGGGCGACTGATGGGACTCGAACCCACGACAACCGAGATCACAACCCGGGGCTCTACCAACTGAGCTACAACCGCCATAACTATTACCTGAGAAGGTAAGATTTGCAGGCTAGATGGTGCGCCTGGCAGGATTCGAACCTGCGACCACCTCCTTAGAAGGGAGATGCTCTATCCAGCTGAGCTACAGGCGCTCTTAGAGGGCTTTTATACATTAAATTTAGTTTTAAATATAGCAGAAACTAAACCATTATACATAAAAAAAAGCCTGTAAGGCTCTTAAAAATAGATGGTCGGAGTGATAGGATTCGAACCTACGACCCTCTGGTCCCAAACCAGATGCGCTACCAAACTGCGCCACACTCCGAAATTTTCTATTATCACGATAGGTTTGCTTATTGACTTGTTATTGGTAATACCGCTAACTTGTTAACGCTGCTCGCTATCGAGGTGCACATATTAAGGGGAAAAGATGATTGTGTCAACACCTATTTTTGATTAATTTAAAAAAAAGCTAAATTATTTCAAAAGTACTTATTTTTCGTGACACAGCGCTTATACAGCACCCTACCCTTTCGATAAGATTTAAGTCTTATCGAAGGCTGATTATACTCCGTTCCAATCTGGAATCAAGCCCTTATTTACCTTACCAGTGAGAACATTAAAAGGAACGAGCCATAACTGAGTAATATCCCTATGCACATCAACGTCTTGACCATGAAGCGACCGTTGACTGAGCGCGATAACCTGCCTATCGTCACCTTGTACAGGGTAGACTAACCAAACCTGTCTTGCTTGATATGCCTGCGCATAACTGGTCAACTGATAAGCATCGCTGGCACTGATATCAGCTGCATGAGATAAAGCTTTCCACTTGATATCGATGACATGACTATAGCTACCTGAAACACTAATCGTAGAGGTGTTTGCTGTATCACTCCGATCTTGATAAATATCTGTATTTATCGATGGCTTATATATGAGCAAATCAGGACGTATAGACAAGCACGCCTGTCCTTCTAAATCACTGAGCCAGATACTTTGTGCTTGATATAGCGGCTTATAGTTCGAACTCACCTGTCTGAACATTGAGGCGATACGCTGACTTGCCCATTGTTCAAAAGCTTGATTCATATCAATCAACAGGCATAAACGTGGTCGCGATAAATTTTGTTTAAATGCTTTGTTTGGGTCAATAATATAACCCGCAGTGCTATTTGACTGTTGTAATAACCAATAAGCCAAATTCACCAGTTGTTGCAGAGCTTGTAGCTTGTTTATTTGAAGCGGCAGAACGGCTAACTGCTGCTGAGCTTGATGGTATATGGTATCTAGCCGCTGCAGTTCAGCCTGACTCAGCACAGATATTGAATGCCACGCCTGCACAGATTTAGGTACCGTTGAGGTGCTGACTAAAGGACTTAATAACGCCAGTGCACTCTTAATCAGCCGATTACTTTGCATGTCTTGACTCAGGATACTACTTTCACAGATGAACTTATGCGGATGCATGCTGTTTTGGCGTAGCTGTTCTTTGACAAGCAACCGCCCTTGTAACGATGCTTGATTATGGGTTTGCGACTGATAATGCTTGGTTGGTTGATGCGGTATCAATCGTTGCAAAAACTGCATACTAAGCCAATCTGATAGTGGCAATGTGGCTATCGGTAGTACGCTATGCTGATTACTAACCTGACCTAAGTTCTTTGTCCTAGGTAGTTTATTGGCGATGCGGTCACTGCTATCAATCAAGTCTGATAACATCGCTTGTACCCATTGACGAGTTTGTATGAGATTACTGTTTTGAGTAGACTGGCTCAGCTTGGGTAATATTTCCAATATCATGCCGCTAGGCAGAAGAATAACACCAATATAATGTCCAACTTTTAGCTGCCACTGCCCTTGTTTACGTTTGATACTGAACACTGAAAACTCTTGCGTCATCAACCAATGAAAATCCGTTACCTGCAAAAAATCCGCCGTCGTTAGCCGTTGATGCTCAAACACAGTAATAACGTTAGTGTCAACTGAGCCAATGTCATTGACACAATTGCTTGCACTGCTCTGACTGCACTCATTACTATTTATCAATTTTTAATAACCCAATCAATATAGTCGCTGATAGGTAATAGGTTTTGTAAACTCACCTGTCTTGGTGACGAGATCATCATTAATCTTATAACCACCTGTATTCATTGATTGTCCAAGCCATGAATTGTGCCCTGAGAGTACCTGACCCTGTGCTGTTAGATTATTTTTCATACCTATCTGATGGTTTTCATCATTTGCTACCAGTGCTTGGCTGTCTTGAATAAATTGAGCACTCAATGGCTGCTGCGCATCCTTAAAAATATACTGTAACGCCGATACTTGCCCTCCAGTGGCTTGAACTAGTTGTGGAATAATCTGCTCAACCAATGCACTTTGTAACTGTTCAAGACTAGTGACGGAAAACAAAAAAGCATGACCCAATTGCGAATCGACTCCTAACGTCTCAATAATACGCCTGTTTAGACCAGTTAATAATCTCGCTAAATCTATAATTTCTGAGTCATCACTTGCGAATGTTTTTGGTGCTTCTACCTCTTTTGTATTAAAACTGATCATTGGTAATAATTCGGGCTGCGGTGGACAATCAACAAAGCGAAAACGACGACGCAGTGCCATATCTAGCGGTGCTAAAGAATAGTCTTGAGTGTTCATGGTCGCATAAATATCGACATTAGCAGGTACACTAAAGGTCCGACCGGAATATGCTAGATTGATCGTCATGGCATTTGCCATACCTGTACGTTTATCCGACTCAATCAAGCTAAGTAGCTCACCAAAGACTCGTGAGACGTTAGCACGATTTATTTCATCGATCAGCATGGCATAGCGCTGTTTCGGATTATTTGCTGCACGCTGACATAACGTTAAAAATGCGCCATCTTGAATCGCATAGCTCATCTGAGACGCACCGTTATTGAGGTTATTTGATTGACTGCTGGCTGCCATCACAGGACGAATACCTTCGACAAATTCTTCATAACCATAAGCCTGATGAAAACTCACCATACTAAACCGCTGCTGACTAAAAACTTGGTTTTGGCTGGTGTTATTGTCACGCTTTGCCTGCTGAAATTCTTCTAACTGCTGCGATAAACCCGTTAATAACGCCATGCTTTCTGGTAACAAATACCATGCTCCACTATTATCTTTATCAAAGTAAGCTTGGCTGGCACGATTCTCGAAACTCACTGTCTTAGAGTCAGCAGGGCTATGCCTGCGCAACTCTAACCATGCAGTGCTGCTAAGATTACTCTCACGAGCATTTTGCGAGGCTTTTGCGACAAAAAATTCATGACTGACAATTTCAGGCACTTTGACCAAGTCTTGATGGTTAGATTGTAAGTCTAAAAATATCAGACAGACAACATCACGCCAACTGAGTGCTTGCAACAACTGTTTCAGCAAATCTTCATCATTCGCTCTAGGCAGATAGTCGGTATATTGCTTGGCAATTTGTAACAGTCGATAGGTTTTACCTGTACCAGCAACCCCTGTATAAATAATATTGGTCGGCTTATGAATTGATGTATCAGGCATAGCTTTATCCAGCAGATGAGAAGTACTTAAAAGAATAAAAAACGCTCGAAAATGCTATTACTATAACGTTGCTCATCATAAAGCATCTAACAACATTACTGTTAACAATATAGCTTGTAACGAGGTTGTTTCTAGCATCTAAGACATGATGAAGTTACTGTTGGTTTTTAAGCGCAGCAGTTCATTCTAATAATAGTCGAGCGACAATAGTTAATGTAACATAGTGGTTATAGCAGCTTTTATAATACTCAGTATTTTTCTGCTACGATAGCCAGATATCGGATATGGCCTAAGACTCACACCTCATTCAATCCATATAAGTTAAGGAATTTTGTATGTCAGGATTATTAAAAAAACTCCCTACTAAGCTGACCAGTAAATTACCAGTCAAAATGACTGACAATACAAAATCGCCAGCCGAAAAACAAACCAGCACGCTCAAACCTATTAATAACCAATTCACCAAACTGTTATCCGTGACGAAGTACTTACCCGCCAGCGCCCGATCGAGCATTTTATCCAAAGCCTTTGGTAAAGTAGTGCCGTATGTTGGCACGACGGGGGTCTATTATGAAACGGTCGACCCCAATCAGGTGGTGGTTAGCTTAAACAATACCAAGGCTGTACAAAATCATATCGGCTCTATCCATGCCGTTGCAATTACCTTGCTGGCCGAAACAGCCACAGGTTTTATCTTGGGTTTAAATTTACCCTCTGACCGTATCCTATTGATTAAATCTTACTCGGTTAATTTTTATCGTCCTATCAAAAAAGGCCAAATTGCTGCAGTCGCAAGCTTATCTGATGAACAGCGTTTAGATATCTTGAACACCCCAAAAGGTGAAATGGTTATTCCTTGCGTGATTGATGACCGTGAGTCTGATAGTGAACGTGACCCAATCGTGGTTGAGATGACATGGGCTTGGATACCTAAGTCTGAACTAGAAGCACGCCGTAAAGGTAAAGAAAATAACAAAGTCACAGAAGTTAATACTGACACTGAAACCACCACAGAGCCCGAAAAAACAAACCAGCTATAAACAAATGAGCGGTAGTTCATATCACTACAGGTAAGTACGGTAGCAGATCACTTAGGGCGTATTCAACGCACCTTTATACCATTAGCTATAGTCAAAAAACTCTAAAATAAATACAGAACTACTGACTGCGGATTATACTGTAGTACCTCTAAGGAAGGTAGTACAGTAGTGGTTTGGTAGTTTGCCGGCTATAAATGGTTAAACTGGGTAAAGATTGTCAGTAAGCACGCATGAGTTTGTTATAATAGTTTCTCATTTCGCGCACGTAACAAGGCTTGCCTTTAATGCTAGACGCTTTCTTATCTCATCGTCACCATTATCATCAAAAGCAACTGTCTATTACCGAATAACGACCTGCGTTGAATGACCTTTACAGTTAATCTTGCTCTTTGTTTGTTACCTTTGTTCGCCCGCTATTAGGATTATCCTTATGTCACAACAAGCCGTTTCTCCTACTACTAACCTTACTCCACTTTCACAAGATACTTTTACTGTAGGCACTCGTACATTTTCTTCTCGACTGCTGGTTGGTACAGGAAAGTATAAAGACATGACCGAAACTGGTGCTGCTATTGCCGCGTCAGAAGCTGAGATTGTCACGGTTGCTATCCGCCGAGTCAATATTGGACAAAATAGTAACGAACCTAACTTATTGGACGTTATCTCACCCGATAAATACACCATCTTGCCCAACACGGCTGGCTGTTTTGATGCTGAGACTGCTGTTCGTACTTGTAAGCTGGCACGCGAGCTATTAGGTGGGCATAATTTGGTTAAGCTTGAAGTTTTGGGTGATGAAAAAACCTTATATCCAAACGTAATGGAAACGTTGAAAGCTGCCAAAGTATTGATTGATGATGGTTTTGAAGTGATGGTCTATACCTCAGATGATCCTATCGTTGCACAGGAACTAGAGAGCATGGGCTGTGTCGCCATCATGCCACTTGGTAGCTTGATTGGTTCAGGTCTTGGTCTGCTCAATCGTCACACGCTCAGTTTAATCATTGAAAATGCTAAGGTTCCCGTACTGGTAGATGCTGGCGTTGGCACAGCCTCAGATGCTGCACTGGCGATGGAACTTGGCTGTGATGGCGTACTCATGAACTCTGCGATTGCCAATGCTAAAAATCCAGTCATGATGGCGCATGCCATGAAACATGCTATGTGGGCAGGTCGCGAAGCATTTTTAGCAGGTCGCATGCCGGTACGTAAAATGGCAACTGCTAGCTCGCCACAAACTGGCTACTTTTTTCAGTAAAATTTTGACTTAGTGAGATTGCATCACACTTAGCATTTGTTGAATATAATAAAAAGTCAGCCACATAACAATAAGAAAATTTGACGGTAGACCCGCTTATATTGAGAGGTTATTTTAATAACTGCCTAAAACTTATTGAGCAGTCATATAGTTTCAATACCATATAGCTTCAATGTCATATAGTCCTAATACAGACTATATGATTGCTTAATAGGCGCTCATGATAGCTTCTCATTTAACGTATCGTCATAAAAGGATTTATTATGCGACTTCTCACAGCAGTCGATCAATTATTTTTGTTTCTTGAGTCGCGTAAACAACCCATGCATGTTGGTGGCTTATTTGTATTTGAAGTCCCAGATGCAGCAGATAGTGATTTTGTCTATCAATTAGTGAAGCAGATGCAGGATTCCTCTGTACCACCGACCTTTCCTTTTGATCAGGTTTTGGAGCATTTGGTATTTTGGAACAAAGACAAAAACTTTGATGTCGAGCATCATCTTCATCATGTCGCGCTGCCAAAACCTGCACGAATACGTGAACTGCTGATGTATGTGTCAAGAGAGCATGGACGTTTGCTTGATCGCGCCATGCCTTTATGGGAATGCCATGTAATTGAAGGTATCAACCCAGAGAATGAGGGCGATCCTGAACGCTTTGCTTTATACTTTAAAATTCATCACTCCTTGGTCGATGGCGTAGCAGCCATGCGCCTCGTACAAAAATCTCTCTCACAATCGCCGCTTGAGCCAGTGACACTACCA
This sequence comes from Psychrobacter sp. FME13, assembly GCF_014861395.1. Lineage (GTDB taxonomy): Bacteria > Pseudomonadota > Gammaproteobacteria > Pseudomonadales > Moraxellaceae > Psychrobacter. The sequence goes on from NZ_RRYV01000003.1 coordinate 48,701, forward strand.
ATTTGGTCTTTAATGGCACGTCATCGTAATCACGCAAACACGATATTACCTTCAAGAAGATCCATTAGGCGTATCGTTAAAGAGCAAGTATCTACTATTAAACCTGTATTTACAGAACTGCTAGATAACTTCAAAAATTCTGGCGATGAGGGTTATGTCGGTACCTTTGATGCACCAATGAGTATCTTGAATAAGCGTATTTCAGCCTCACGGCGGATAGCTGCACAGTCTTATGATATACAGCGCTTTAATGATATTGCCCAAAGACTACAAATCAGTAAAAACGATGTGGTCTTAGCCGTTTGTGCTGGAGCACTGCGTCGATACTTGATATCGATGGATGCCTTACCAAGTAAGCCTCTCATTGCTTTTGTACCGATGTCACTGCGTACGGATAACAGCATATCAGGCAATCAGGTGTCATTTGTTTTGGCCAATTTGGGCACGCACGTCAATGATCCATTACGTAGGATAGAGCTGATTCATCGTAGTATGAATAATAGCAAACGTCGATTCCGCCGAATGAATCAAGCACAAGTCATCAACTATAGTGTCATCGCCTATGCTTGGGAAGGTATTAATTTAGCCACTGGCCTATTTCCAAAAAAACAAGCTTTTAACCTTATTATTTCAAACGTGGCTGGTTCCAAGAAGCCTCTATATTGGAATGGTGCGCGCTTACAATCTTTGTATCCTGCTTCTATTGTATTCGATGGACAAGCCATGAATATCACCTTAGCCAGCTATTTGGATAAGATCGAGTTTGGTATTGCCGCTTGTAGTAAAGCATTGCCGCATGTACAAGACATGCTCGAGCTGATAGAAAAAGAATTAACGCTATTAGAAATAACAAGCAAAAAACTCGAATTTCAAGGTATTACCGTTAAAGATAATAAAACAATAAAAAAGCTGGCTCCTTAACGGAACCAGCTTTTTATGTACAGGCTATGAAATACAGCCCTCTCAACACTAATGTCTATCTATACTAAGACCTATCTATACCGCATCGCCCCATAGTGGCACAACCACTTGCATGAGCGGTTTCAATAATTTGACATTACATGCAAATATCGAACCTGATGTCATCGAGTTGTGCGCACCTGTATGATCGACCACCACACCACGTGCTTCAGTGACGATAAGCTCGCCAGCAGCGATATCCCACGGCTTAATAGACATTTCAAAATAACCATCAAAACGACCAGCTGCTACATAGCATAGATCTAGTGCTGCTGACCCTAAACGACGAATTTGACCGCCCGCTTCAGAGACTTTTTGTAAGCTTTCGAAGTGCTCTTTAGCATAAGACACAACCTCGCCATTGCGTTTACGCTCTAGCGGATGACCCGTAGTAAATAAACCACCATCAATGGTTTTGCGTTCGCTGACATTGATACGGCGCTGATTCAAACGAGCACCTTTACCACGGCTAGCAGAGAACATCTCATCACGAACAGGATCATAGACCACACCATGCTGAGTAACACCTTTATGCTGTACCGCAATAGATACACAGAACTGTGGCACGCCATGAACAAAGTTTTTGGTGCCATCTAGCGGATCAATGATCCAGCACCAGTCAGCATCTTCACCGATACCTTCTTGCATACCAAACTCTTCACCCAAAAATGAATGATTTGGATAGCTGGCTTTTAGCGTCTCAATCGTCAGCTCTTCACTGAAACGATCAATACGCGTGACCAATCCGTCGAGCCCTTTCGACTCGATATCCAACTCGATTTTGTGGCGGTTTTGATGCGCATATAAAATCTCTTTACCAACTTTTTCAGCAGTACGCGCTGCGATGACGACCATGGGTTCCATAAATAACCTATTTGCTTGATGAATGAATATAAAAATCAGACTAACTTTGTGCCCACAACATGCCAATTAGACTAGCCGCATCACACCACATCTATGCGATTTAAAAAACGTGTCTTTTATCAATAAAAACTGATAAACGACAACCGCATTATACTAAAATTGTTCGAGAAAAACGAAAAAACCATTACATTCGCCAAACCAACCTATGTTTTGGTGGTCATTACAAACTGCGCAAGTTGTAAAAAAGTCAGCACCCACGGCTAAGTAGGCGTCATTTCTATGTATGAGTGTCTTATTAACTAAAATCGCCACTCTGTCTCAAGAGCGTTGCGAGCTCAATACTGTCAATCTTAAAAACTGCAATCTTTAAAACTGGTAGTATATCAAAAATCAGAATACTACTTATGATAATAGCTGCTGAAGCTGCTTAACCACACCATCAGTATCCAACCCACAATCGGTCATTTGTTCGGCTTGTGAACCATGCGCAATAAAGCGATCAGGAATGCCAATATTACAAATCACAGGGGAATAATGCTTAAAAGCAATCGACTCGTTGAGCAAATATTCGTTTACCGCACTACCTGCGCCGCCCATCAGTACATGCTCTTCTAAAGTTACGATATGGGTAATGCCTCGGGCTAGTAACAAATCTAACAGTTCAGTATCTAGCGGCTTTACCCAACGCATATTGACCAAATGCACCTGGCAATTTAATGCCATCTCATCAGTGGTAATAGCTTCTGCTGCTTGCTGAGCCGTTGCCACCATCGTACCAAACGCTAGCAATGCTACTTGCTTGGGCGCATTATCGCTACCTGATACAGACTCAACTGTCGCTTGACCGATTTTGTAAGTTTGTAAAGGCTGTTCGATAATAGCACCTGTTCCAACACCGCGTGGATACCGTACTGCCGTACATCCTTGATATTCATAGCAGGTATTGAGTAGATGATAACATTCGTTTTCATCTTTTGGTGCCGCAATCACCATATTTGGCACACAACGTAAAAAGCTAAAATCAAACACGCCAGCATGGGTGGCCCCATCTTCACCGACCAAACCTGCTCTATCAATCGCAAACATCACATCAAGATTTTGCAACGCAACATCATGAATCAGCTGATCATAACCTCGCTGCAAAAACGTAGAGTAAATCGCGACAATTGGCTTAACACATTGCGTTGCCATACCAGCGGCTAGCGTGACAGCATGTTGCTCAGCGATGGCCACATCAAAAAAACGCTCTGGATAATGACGAGCAAACTCAATCATCCCCGAACCTTCTTCCATCGCAGGCGTGATGGCAAGCAGATTCTTGTCTTCGGCTGCTTTATCACATAAAAACTGTCCAAACACTTGCGAATACTTTAATGCAGGCTTATTTTCTACCGCTTTAGCCGTTTTAGCTTTCGCTTCGCTCTCTTCAACAGGTAGCTTACTGATAGCATGATAGCCGACCGGATCTAACTCAGCAGGCGCAAAACCTTTACCTTTCGTGGTATAAACATGAACTAAAACAGGACCTTTTAGCTGCTTAGCCAATGATAGTACCCGTAGCAGCTCAGGAATATTGTGACCATCAAACGGACCAAAGTAGGTAAAACCAATGGCTTTAAATAAATTATCTTCTACTTGCGGAACATCGCGCATCTCTTTGTGACGCTTTCGACGATCAAACCCTTGCATATCGGGACGATGACATAAGACAGGTTCACCGCTATCAGAGATATCAACCTGATAGCCGGACTCCCAAAGCATGGCTAAATGCCGTGAAAATCCGCCGATAGAACAGGATATAGACATATCATTATCATTAAGGATGACCAGTAGATCAGCATCTTGCTGTACCGCATCATTCATGGCTTCAAATGCCATACCACCTGTCATCGCACCATCGCCAATAATACAAGCAACTGTTTGCGATCGACCTTGATAACGCAGCGCTAGGCTCATTCCTAAACCCGCTGAGATAGAAGTAGATGAATGACCAACACCAAAGGTATCGTACACGGACTCCATACGCTCAGGAAAGGCAGTCAAACCATTTTTAGAGCGAATGCTTCCTAGCTGCTCACGACGACCAGTCAATACCTTATGAGCATACGCTTGGTGACCAACGTCCCAAACGATCTGATCTTCTGGAGCATCTAATAAATAATGTAGCGCAATGGTCAATTCAACCACGCCCAAATTGGCACCAAAATGCCCGCCACTCTGACCAGCTGAGTACAGCAAAAAAAGCCGTAATTCATCAGCTAAGGTAATAAGCTGAGCTGCGGTAAAAGATTTTAAATCAGAGGGTACATTAATACCATCTAATAACGGCGTATGCGGGCGCACACGCGGAATGACAGCATAAGTCTGCTGCAAAGTCGACAACTGGGCAGCAGACGTGGTGGCTGATTCAGATACGGACTGAGACTGTGGGGGGTGGGGTGACTGCTGCATAAACCGTACGATACCTACCAATCTGCTGACTAGACGTGCTTTAGAATATAAAGATAACTATAGCTAAGCGACGTCAATAATATCTACATCATTATTGATGTGACTGACCATATAATTATTCATGCTACGCCTACGCGCATATAGCTACGTGGCGTCTAAAAGCAAACACGCCGTCATAATAGACAGCGTTTTTATACCAAGGGTGGATATTATGCCTTATTATTTTGCATCAATACCGAATGTTCGTGACGACATAGTAATGTAAGGGTAAAGACTTGTCACTGTATCCGTCAAAATAGTATGGCATAATAGCATTTTTTTTTAATGGTCGCTTTAATCATCGTGCATCGTCTGTGAACTTTGTGTGTTATTTATAATAAAGACAATCAGCACGCGTGCGTTACGAACAGGTTATACTGCTATTACAGACCTCACTGCCACAATTATCGGCTTATGCAGGACATTAATGTCATATCAATTTATTACTAGTGCCAAGCTACCAACTCGTCATGGCGAGTTTGATATTCATATATTTGAAAACGAAGACGGTCAAGAGCATGTGATGCTGACCGTTGGACTTCCTGTGGTTGCTCAAAACACAGAATTGAACAATACAGCAAACCCGAATGGTAAGATGGCAAATCAAAAACCTCATCTGCTTGAACAACAGACGCCATTGATTCGTATTCATTCTGAGTGCCTAACTGGTGACGCCTTTAGCTCACTGAAATGCGATTGCGGGCCACAGCTAAATACAGCAATGCAAGCCATACAAGAGGCAGGCTGCGGTGCTATATTATACCTGCGTCAAGAAGGTCGCGGTATTGGCCTGACCAATAAAATTCGTGCTTATGCCCTCCAAGACCAAGGGCATGATACCTTAGATGCCAATCTAATGTTAGGCTTGCCCGCAGATGCCCGCATTTATGACATGTGTGGACCGATGCTTGCTCATGTCGGTGTTGATACCGTTCGTCTTATCACCAACAATCCAAATAAGATTGCTTATCTCACTGAACACGGTATTGATGTCATTGAACGTGTACCATTACTGGTTGGAGTAAATGATATGAACGCTGAATATCTAGCGACCAAACGCGACCGTATGGGACACTTGCTAGATAAAGACCTCAATACTGCAATACACCTAAATAAATAGATATTTTATGAGTATTTCAAATATAGATAATAAGCACGATCTCTCAGAGTCAACGACGACACCGACCGATAATGACATCGCACGAGTACGTGAATTCTTAGTCGATTTACAGGCGCGAATCTGTCAAGCGTTAGAAGCACAAGAGCGTGATGGTGGCACAAATGGCAACGAGCATGCCACGTTTGTCGCTGATGACTGGGAACGTCCTGAAGGCGGCGGTGGACGCTCATGTGTCCTAGCAGATGGCGAGGTGATTGAAAAAGCGGGCGTGATGTTTAGTCATATTCATGTTCACAACCTACCAGCGTCAGCAACGGCACGTCACCCTGATATCGCTGGTCGCAAAGCTCAAGCCATGGGCGTCTCATTGGTGGTACACCCCAAAAACCCCAACGTCCCTACTAGCCATGCCAATGTGCGTTTGTTCGTCGCCGAAGCGAAAGGTGAGAACCCTATTTGGTGGTTTGGTGGTGGTTTTGATTTGACTCCGTTTTATCCGGTACTGGCTGACTGTGTTCATTGGCATCAGGTTTGCCACGACCTATGTGCGCCTTTTGGCGATCACATCTACCCTGATTTTAAACAATGGTGTGATGAATATTTTCATCTACGTCATCGTGATGAGCAGCGCGGTATCGGCGGCTTGTTCTATGACGATGTCAATACTGAAAGTCGTGGCTGGGATTTTGAAACCTGCTTTGATTTTATGAAAGCTGTAGGTAACGGTTATTTGGATGGCATTTTACCTATTTTTGAGCAGCGCAAAGACACACCTTACACCGATGAACAGCGTAAATTTCAGCTGTATCGCCGTGGTCGCTATGTTGAGTATAACCTTGTCTATGATCGCGGCACGTTATTTGGACTACAAAGTAATGGTCGTATTGAGTCTATCTTGGTTAGCATGCCACCATTGGCTAGCTGGCACTACCGCTTCGAACCTGCTGAAGGGACGCCCGAATTTGAGCTGACCGATTTTTATCTGAAACCACGTAATTGGTTGACTCTATAGTTTGTACGAATATAATAAGGACTAGAGATGTCTTCCAGACTATTGTCTAAAATATTAAAATAAGGTCAGCTATAGTAGCTGACCTTATTTATATACTCACTCTTAAAAAACTGTCAGTTACATTAAGGGATTGCGTTCATTCAACTATATATTTTAGATTATCTTTATTATTGTCCTAATAAATAGTTGTCATTTCAAAAATTACGATGATGTAACAACTATTTTAACTATAACTACGTAAATTGTGGTTACAATAGAAGTCATATTCTGAAAAAATCATTTAGAGTCGAATACGATTCTAAATGGTTATAAGTAAAGCTTATACCTACACCTTGTTCAAAGCCAGCGTTTGCATACACGCATACTATTAGCAATATTTTAAAGGAGTAATCTATATGACACAGGTTCATTCTAATAAGTCATTAAAGTCTATTTTTGGTATCACATTAATGGCAGCTGCCCTAGGCTTAACGGCATGTAGCCCTTCAGCAGATACTGACTCTAACCCTGATCTACAAGCCCGTCAAGACAGCATGAAAAACTGGGGTGATGCCATGGGTGTCATGGGCGATATGGCTAAAGCACCTGATACCTTTGATGCAGATGTCGTTAAAGAACAAGCCGCATTCTTAGCAGAAGATGCTAGTACGCCCTGGAGTCATTTCGAAGACCCAGAAAACATGGGTAATGCAACTGAGGCAGTTTGGTCTAATGCGGAAGGGTTCCGTGCAGAAGCCGAAAACTTCGAAGCCGTCACTGCTAATCTAAGCGCTGCTGCACAGACAGCGACTAGTATGGATGACATCAAGCCTGCCTTTGGTGAAGTTGGTGCAAGCTGTAAATCATGTCATACTGATTTTAGAGCAAAAGACGAATAAATCTTTATACTGATAGCTAGGGCGTGTCTTCAAGTTACTCGATAGTCATCTCAATGGGCTAAAAATGGCTGAATCTTGACAAACATCGTCAAATAGCTGGTTAATATCCCGATATTATCTGCGCTATTTTCCTTGTTTGACGGCAATTTATCTCATTTTTATCACCATTTTTGAAATGAAGACACGCCCTAGTAGACAAGCATAAAAAAACCGCCACATTTTTGATAGGGCGGTTTTTTTATTATCAAAATTAAGCTATGTCCATATTAAGACATGATTACTCTGCTACTGACTTGCTCGTATCAATTGGCTTGCTTGTATCGATCGTTTTTTGCTCATTCAGTTTATTCACAATCGTCACGACAGATGAATCACTCAAATCTATCGTCCGAATTGGGAATGGAATATTTATACCAGCCGCATCAAATGCGCTCTTGATCTCCACAAAAACCTGATGAGTCGAGGCGACTTTATTGGCCTGTGTGCCATCTTCAATAAACCAACGCACCATCAAATCAATCGAAGAATCTCCAAAACCCGTCGCAATCACACTCGGCTGAGCTTTCTTTGAGACACTATCTGATCTGTCTAATGCTTGCAAAATTTCAGCTTTTGCTGCTTCGATGTCGTCTTCATAACCAATACCCACGGCCAGTTGTAATCGGCGCTGCTTATATGCCGTATTGACTGTCAACGCTGAGGTATATAAATCAGAATTGGGAATCACCACTTGCCGACCATCATAAGTTTTGATGGTCGTTGCACGGATCTTAATATCTTCGACGGTGCCCTCATATTCACCAGACACTATCTGATCGCCGATACGAAACGGCTCTGAAATAAGTAGCAAGATACCAGACAGCAAGTTTTGAAAAATATCTTTAAAGGCAAAACCAATAGCAACTGAACCGATACCAAGTGCACCGATCAACTTGGCAGGCGTAAAGTCTGGTACTGTAATGACCATGGCTATCATAATGCCAATAAAGATAATGAGCGCCCCACCCACTCGCTGAAAGACTTTAACTAGATTTTGATGACGTCTACGACGGCCTAAAATTTTATAAACAACCTTTTTAAAGGCAATCGATAAAAACCAAAACACAAGAACCACGATGATAGAAGCAACAAAATATGGAATACGCTCAAGAAAGCTAACGAATATTTCATTTGCTGAATCAATAATACTTTGATAAGTCAGAACATCAGTGGTTACTTCCTCAGAGGTGGGCATTTAGGTATCACTCCTTTGATCAGGGGGCTCGCTAACTTACTCAATCCATTAATAACTATAACTGCTTGGCATAAGCAATAACTCCTTATACCACGCATTCAAACCTAACCCATCAAGTCAGCTTGGACAATCTCAATCCAGTAACCATCGACATCTTTGATAAAGGCAATGTTTTTCATACTGCCATCTTCTGGGCGTTTTTTGTATTCGACATTGTTTTTATCAAACCAAGCAACGGCTTCCTCTAAATTAGGGACGCTAAAACAGATATGACCAAAGCCTTGTGGCTCTTGGTTGCCATCATGATAACTAAAGTCAGCTTGGGTTTCGGTCCCGTAATTATGGGTCAACTCTAAGATGCCACGTTGACGGAATGCAAAAATTTCTAAATCATTGCCAGCTGGCAAATTCTCACGCTCGCTTTCTGTCAATTTGGCTAAAAAGTATAAATCAAAACCCATATCAGGGAACTTTTTGACCGCAAGCAACGTCATACCAATAACGCCTGTGTAAAAGGCTAATGACTTGGCAGGGTCTTTTACCCGTAGCATCGTATGGTTAAAAGTAAAGCCTGTCGTCTGAGCTGAAATTGGCTGCACACCAGTAGTGATTACACTGCTCTCTGGCTGATCAATGACAAAATCATTATGATTATCGGTAGCTGATTCAGTATTTGACATAGATATAAATATCCTAATATTAACAATATATTGAATTGAGAAATAAGCGCGCAAAATTTTTTTTACGCGCTTGACCCTCTTATCATAATAAAAAATCATGAAAGGATTGAGAGGGTTTTGTAAGAGTCTGTGCTAGGGCGGGGTTTAATTAACTTTCTAAAAACCTTACTTTTCCTGTCTCTAAGTCATACTCGGCACCAACGACTAGCAATTGACCGCTATTAGTCAAATCTTCTAGCGCACGCGAACCATGCTTAAGCTGACTAACTGACATGCGTACGTTGGCACGGATAGAGCGGTCTAGCAATTCATCAGCATCGACATCCTGACCGTTCGCTGTTGCTAGCTCATGTAAATTATAGACACTTGGGCGAATACGATCGACGATAGATTGCAAGTTAGGAGAGTAGTTTTGCTCGGGATTGATAAGCGTCTCTACACAGGCCGTGACCGCACCGCAATGTGAATGTCCAAGTACCACGACCAGTTTTGTACCAAATTTTTCAGCAGCAAACTCAATGGATCCAATCTGTGAAGGCGCTACCACGTTTCCTGCGACTCGAATGACAAACAAATCACCTAAGCCCTGATCAAATACAATCTCAACAGGTACGCGTGCATCCGAACAACCCAAAATAATCGCCAAAGGATCTTGATCTTTCACCAACTCTGGTCGACGCTGCATACCTGACTCAATACTGGTAAGACTATCCACATAGCGTGCGTTGCCTTCTCTTAAAATCTCAAGGGCTTCTTGACCCGTTTTTGGGCGTGTATCGTTAGGCATAAAATATCCTTTATTATCAATATTATGAAAGTGACAGGCTGTTTTAAATCGATTTATACAAACAAAAATTGGCTCAGTATTTACTAGCAATGATTAATAACCAGCATGCTGACCATATTTGTCAGCCACAACGTGATTGTATAGCAATCAGAATTAAAAATTGATAAAAAGTTTAGGTTTAATGTCTCTGCAGAACCTCCATACTTTTGCATCATAACTTTTTCCTCATATAGTATAGAGAAACGGTAAAGAGCAAAATGATAAATATTAACGGCAATTTTTTCCTTGTTTATCTAAAACCTGTCTCATTTCAAGCCTCACAATCTAATTAATGACACGTCCTAATACAAGCGATTGCATACCACTTGTCATCGCTTGCATCCTTATAACGAACTTGCACTAATTTATATCGAGGGTTTGTTATAATACGTGTCAATAAAACTAAGTTTATCTCTACTGATCATATCCACATTCAATCACCTTGATAGCAGCATCCTAAATAAATCGCCATATCATCATGTTAGATGCCTAGGAAAAAACCATGACCATCCCTCCTCCCAATACGCACAAAACTCCTGTATCACCCAATGATGACAAGGTGCTGTTGCAACTGACTGGTCTAAAAAAAACCTTTGATCAAACGGAAGTATTAAAAGATATCAACCTAGATATCAAGCATGGAGAGTTTCTGACCCTGCTAGGCCCATCCGGTTGTGGCAAGACGACATTACTACGTTTGATTGCAGGTTTTGAGCAGCCAAATGAGGGCGCTATATATTTGGATGGTCTACAGATGGCAGGGTTGCCAGCAGATAAACGTCCAGTCAATACTGTATTTCAGCAATATGCATTGTTTCCTCATATGAGTGTCGCACAAAATGTGGCGTACGGACTCAAACTCAAAAAAGTATCTAAAGATGAGACTAAAACACGAGTGAGCGAGATGCTCGCCATGGTACAGCTAGAGCATTTAGCCAATCGTAAACCACAAGATTTATCAGGTGGTCAGCAGCAGCGTGTAGCGATTGCGCGTGCCGTGATCAATCGTCCCAAATTATTATTACTTGATGAGCCATTATCCGCGCTCGATCACAAGCTGCGTTTGCAAATGCAATCTGAGCTAAAACGATTACAGCGTGAGCTGGGCATTACTTTTGTATTTGTCACTCATGACCAAGAAGAAGCACTATCGATGTCGGACCGTATCGCGGTGATGAAAGATGGCTCATTTCAGCAAATCGGCACACCCATTGAGATTTATGAGACGCCTGCCAACTTGTTCACCGCCAAATTCATCGGTGAGACCAACTTGTTCAAAGCTGAAGTAAAAGGTGTGTATCCCAATCAGCCAGATCGTGATGGCAAAGTCACCAACGGACGTATCGAAGTAGAGGTTTGCGAGGCGCAAGCACAAGATGGACCTACAGCACTACGGAATCTACGCCGTCCTAATTTTGCCAATGATGTGCAGGTAGGCGACATCGTAAATTTACTGCTTCGTCCTGAAGACTTACGGATTTATGATCCAAAAGATGATGAAAACATTGGCCTGTTTGGCCGCGTTATTGAAAGCAACTATAAAGGCAGTACGTTAGACTCAATTATCGAACTGGCAAACGGTCATATTATTAAGGCCTCTGAGTTCTTTGATGAAGACGACCCGAGCTTTGATTACAAACTAAACGAAGGTGTCAAAGTCTCATGGGTAGATGGCTGGGAATGGGTATTGCCAGAAGTCTCCGAAAATATGTCAGACACGACTGTACAAAAGGATGGTAGCTGATGGCACCTCGTAGCTTGGGCAGTAAAAGTCCTTTTCGTACCGCAACGCTATGGTTGATTTGGGGTTGGCTACTGATATTTGCGCTATTGCCAAACATCTTAGTCATTGCTGTCAGTTTTTTGACCCGTGATAGCAGTGCTTTTATTAGCTTGCCGGTCAGCATCGATAGTTATGTGCGTATGATCGACCCCTTATATTTTGAGGTCTTTGTGCACTCACTATGGATGGCAGGTATCACAACCGTCATCTGCTTACTACTCGGTTACCCTTTTGCTTGGCTGATATCTAAAGCCAAAGTACGCTGGCAACCACTATTGATGATGCTATTGATACTGCCATTTTGGACCAACTCTTTAGTACGTACCTATGCACTCAAATTACTGTTTGCTAATAACGGTTTGATTAATAAATCACTACTTGCTATAGGCGTTATCGATACACCTATCGATATTTTATATACGCAAGGTGCGGTGATTGCTGGTCTGACGTATTTGTTATTTCCATTTATGGTATTGCCTTTATATGCGGTGTTTACTGATTTACGTAATGACATGCTGTTGGCCTCTCAGGATTTGGGTGCATCCAAGACCCAGACGTTTTGGCACGTGGTGCTACCATTGACGACACCTGGGATTATCTCTGGGGTGCTCTTAGTGTTATTACCTGCGATGGGTATGTTTTATGTAGCAGATATTTTGGGTGGCTCACGTAACTTATTGGTCGGTAATATCATCAAAAACCAATTTTTAGATGCCCGTGACTGGCCATTTGGGGCCGCCGCCAGTGTAATACTGACACTGGCAATGGCGTTGTTATTACTCGCCTACCGCGCCAGCAGTCGCCGTATTGGTAAAACCGACTTTAATGAGGTGGCCTAATGTCTCATTCACGCACATTGAAGCTTGGCAGTATCGCTGCTAAAGGCTACCTTAGCTTGATTTATACCTTGCTATATCTACCTATCATCGTCTTAGTAGTGATGTCATTTAACCAGTCAAAGATTGGCTACAACTGGGGCGGGTTTAGCTTAAAGTGGTATGAATCGCTCTTTAATAACCAAGCGATGCTCGATGCGTTTTGGCACTCTATTGTCTTAGGTTTAGTCGCTGCAACTGTCTCAACGTTGATAGGTACACTCACTGCCCTAGCCTTACATCGTTATAATTTTCGCGGTAAAGGCCTACTAAATGGTCTGCTATTTGTGTTGATGATGTCGCCTGAGATTGTGCTCGCTATCTCGTTATTAGCATTGTTCTTATTAATCGGACTGCAATTGGGCTTTGTCTCACTGCTATTGGCACACATTACCTTTTGCTTGCCCTTCGTGGTCATCACTGTGTTTGCACGGCTGAGTAGCTTAGATGAGCGCTTGATGGAAGCGGCACGTGATTTAGGTGCCAATGAATCAACGATGGTGCGCACTGTACTAATTCCAGTCATTTTACCTGCGGTTATGGCAGGTTGGTTGCTGGCCTTTACCTTGTCACTAGATGATGTAGTGGTTTCAACCTTTGTGACAGGACCCAGTTATGAGATTTTACCGTTACGGATTTATTCTATGGTAAGAGTTGGGTTAAAGCCTGAGGTCAATGCCATTGGTACATTATTATTAGTCGCTTCTTTAATATTGGTTATTATCTCACAAGTACTGTTGCGCAAGCGCTAGCTGTTGCTGAATCATTAATTATATACTATGAATGAAAGTCAGCAACATATGTACTATAATGAATTTATCTCACTTTAGTGGTTAGGTCGTCTTATGCTAGAACTACGCCATCTCAACACCTTGACCGCGCTACGAGCGCATGGCTCACTTGCTGCCGCTGCCGATGAGCTGCACGTCACAGCGTCTGCGGTATCACACCAATTAAAAGAGCTAGAGAGTTACTACGATATCAACTTGGTCAATCGTCGTACGCGACCGCTCACCTTTACGCCAGCTGGTAAAGCCGTACTGGCATTAGCAGATAACATCCTGCCGCAAGTGACCCGTACCAAATCCAATCTTAAACGCCTAGCACACGGGCAAGCAGGCAGGTTACGCCTAGCCTCTGAATGTCACAGCTGCTTTGATTGGCTAATGCCGATACTCAATCAGTATCGCCGCGAATGGTCTGATGTGGAGCTGGACTTTGCGACGGGCTTTGAGCCTGAGCCCCATCATTTATTGATGGAAGGTGATATTGACCTGCTGATTACCACCAGCAACTTACCGATAGAAGGACTCTGTTATCAGCCACTATTTGAATACGAGAGTCGTTTAGTACTGTCACCCATGCATGATTTGGCAGCGCAAGATTTTATCGATCCAAGTGATTTGACTGATGAGACTTTGATTGCCTATCCCGTCGAGGCCAAACGTCTCGATATTATCGCCAACTTTATGACGCCAGCGCAGGTAAGCTTTGAGAGCGTTCGTACGACAGAGCTGACAGCGATGCTGATTCAGCTGGTCGCTAGTGAACGCGGAGTTGCTGCATTGCCTGATTGGGTCGTCGCGGAATATGAGAAAAAAGGTTGGGTCGTCTCGCGGAAGTTGGGTGTAGGTGTACATTGTCAGTTGTATGCAGCAACGCGCACATCTAGCCAAGATACGGCGTATATGCAAGGGTTTGCGAATTTACTAGAAGGGATAGTGAAGCCGTTGTAGGTTCATTACTGATTACTTTCTTATAGTTATAAAATATTAGTCACTTTTTCATATCGTAACAAATGTTATGGTAAATAATGGTTCCCTAGTGAGGAATTGAACCTTAGGCTGTAGGCTAATGGTATCAGGGTTTTAACTTGCTAAGATAACCACAGTGTACTTCATGGTGTACTTACCATACATATTCTATCTATGATCGGTGCGCTATACAGGCTTCGAACTATATGCTATATCTCAGAGAGTTGAGTCTCTGATAATCCCGGTGCGGTTCAACGTGCAAGTTACACAACAATTCGTATTTAAGGATAAGTATAATGAAAATTGAAATACGTCATGCCGAGCCAGAAGATGCAGAAGCGTTGCAAGCCATTCATGCAGATGAGGCCTTATATGCAAATACTTTGCAGTTGCCTATGCCGTCCAAGACCCTATGGCATAAACGATTGGCGGATATATCTGAAAATACGTATTTTCTGGTGGCTGAAGTTGAGGGTGAAGTAGTAGGTTGTCTAGGGCTTGATACCATGATATCAAAACGTCGACGCCATGTAGCAAGCTTTGGGGTCAGCGTAAAGTCCGCGTCACAGGGTAAGGGTGTGGGTCGAGCTCTTATAACTACAGCGCTGGATTTGGCCGATAATTGGCTGGATATAAAACGTATTGAGATTACTGCTTACACCGATAACATCGGAGGCATTGGTTTATATAAAAGCTTGGGCTTTGTGATAGAAGGTGAAATGGTGGATTATGCTTATCGTAACGGCGAGTATGTCAATGCCTATCAGATGGCAAGAATTCGAAAAGCTAAAAATGGGTGATTCTGGGTATACCCCAAGGTAACCAGTTATTTTGCCCTTCAAACCTATTAACAGACCACTTAAAATAGACTGCTATCATGGAACCACTTATAACAGACCATTAAACGATGACTATCTACCAACGGCTACAAAACCAACTTAAAGAAGTAAAATCCCAGCGCGGTTGCCACTAATGTCAGGCCAACGTGCAGACCTATCAATGCAAGACCTGCTAATAACCTGCCTTCGCTGATAAAAGTAAACACTTCCGCGCTAAAGGTACTAAAAGTCGTCAACCCGCCCAAAAACCCAGTGATCACAAACAGTCGAATATTAGGAGACAGACCGCTGCCCATCCGCTCGAACCAAACTAAGGCCAACCCTATTAGCAGACCGCCCAAGATATTAGCACCCAATGTACCCAGTGGTATCCAGCTGTGCAGCGGGTTAAAGCGAGCCAACCATGTCCGCAAGCACGCGCCAAATGCTGCTCCTAAACCAACGGCAAGCCACTGCATAGACCATCCTTACTTCTAATAGACGTTAGAGTTTGTTGAATAAAATACTTTTTATACCGCAGGCAGCTCAGTCATCGGCCAACGTGGCACACAGCTCACGGCTAGTTCATCAGACTGCCCAGCCTGCAAGCGCTCATAACCTGCATAAGCAATCATCGCCCCATTATCCGTACACAAGGCAGGTGGTGCATAATGCACCGTCGCGTTTATCTTTGCCAGTTCAGCTTCTAAAGTCGTGCGCAAATGCGTATTAGCGCTGACACCACCTGCTATCACCAGTCGGCTCATATCAACTTGCTTGAGTGCTTTGACGCACTTTTTCACCAATGTATCGACCACTGCATGTTGAAAACTGGCAGCAATATCCGCTCGCACTTGTGGATCGCTATCAGAGCTATTACCTGACCCTCCTGATAGTGGCGTGTCTTTGATGAGATTATGCACGGCTGTTTTCATACCACTAAAAGAAAAGTCTAAACCACGATGTAACATCGGTCTGGGCAGATGGTACGCATCAGGGTTACCTGTCTCAGCCAATTTAGCGATATTGGGGCCACCAGGATAAGGCAAGCCTAGCATCTTAGCCGCTTTATCAAAGCACTCACCGGCAGCATCATCTATCGATTCACCTAATATCTCATACTGCCCGACCCCACGTGCAGCGATCAGTAACGTATGTCCACCAGAGACCAGTAACGACACAAAAGGAAACGCAGGAGGGTGTGCACCCATCAGCGGTGCCAGTAGATGCCCTTCCATATGATGAATGCCGATCGCTGGGATATCCAAACCATAAGCCAAACTGCGTCCAAATAATGCGCCCGTCATCAACGCACCAATGAGACCTGGGCCTTTGGTATAAGCAATCGCATCGATCTCGCTTTTTTTCATATCGCACTGCTCTAACAGCTCATTGAGCAAAGGCACTAGTTTGCGAATATGATCGCGACTGGCAAGCTCAGGTACCACGCCGCCATAGAGGGCATGCAGCTCTATTTGTGAATACAGCACTTGCCCAACCAAACCTTGATTGTCATTAGCCATCTGCTCGCTATCAAAAATCGCTAGACCAGTCTCATCACAAGAGGTCTCTAAACCCAACACTTTCATATTTTTGCCTTTATGCTTTTATTTTTATGCTACTTTTGCAATGTTTGTCTTTTTATAGTCAAATCCATATAAATCCGCTACATCGTCATCCTCGCTGACCATACTAATGTATAGCTTGCACTCGATTTCCTTGTATCGAAATTATTTGAACTCCACTATATGCTGGCGCTAAAGCTTGAGTAGCCATAAAAACGGAGGTTTCAATCATTGGTTGACATACTCCCACCACTTTCGCAAAGCTCAAGTGGGGGATTCTAAAAGCAAAT
>NZ_RRYV01000395.1 GCF_014861395.1 Psychrobacter sp. FME13
TTTATCCACCGACCAAAGTGAGATTGCAACCATGAGCTATACACATCTAAGCCTAGGTGAACGATACCAGATTTATGCCCTTAAAGGGGCAAAACATAGTATTAATTTTATAGCGAGGGCGTTAAACAGAAGTCCCAGTACCATATCAAGAGAGCTTAGACGCAATAAAAGCCTACGAGGTTACCGAGCAAAGCATGCTAATAACAAGGCTTGTGACAGACGGGCTAACAACGCCACAACTATTGTGACTGACCTCTGGGCATGGGTGACAGACAAGCTTAAAGAGAACTGGAGTCCTGAGCAAATATCTGGCGTTCATGCTGGTATCAGTCATATGAGCATTTATCGCTATATTTGGCGTGATAAGAGGCAAGGCGGCACATTGTGGCAGTGTCTCAGACGTAAAGGAAAACCATACCGGCAGC
>NZ_RRYV01000396.1 GCF_014861395.1 Psychrobacter sp. FME13
GACAAAGCTGCCTGACTCAAGCAATCCACTCTCCGATATAGTCGGGGCGGTTCATTTTTAACTGATGCGCCTCTCCTACTGGCGTCTCTTTTGCTTGTTGGACTTCCTTTTTCCATAATCTGGTATAGGGTAATATCATTCGCAGCTGAAATGCTAAGGCCATACTTAATACCATAAATAATAGCCACTGACCTAGCTGCCACTCGGACCAAAAGACCAACATACCCATCCAAGCAATGACACCAAGCACCATTATCTGAATGCGTGGAAACTCAACACAGCGCACCCACCAATTATCAAGGGGAATCCAGCCCCATATCGTCACCAAGGCGATAAACCCAGCTAGCCACTGTACGCTGTAATATAATTAGGACTTACGCAACAATCAGTCTAGGCGAGCGTAACTGCTCGCAGAGAT
>NZ_RRYV01000397.1 GCF_014861395.1 Psychrobacter sp. FME13
TGGCGTTATCCATCACAATCACGCATTTGGTTTTAAGACTTGGGATTAGGGTTTGTTTGCACCAGTTGTAGAATATGCTGCTGTTGATGTTTGTCTCAAAGTAATCAAGCGCAAACAGCATCTTTTCATACAGAGCACCAATAACGTTGGTTCGCTTTTTACCTTGCCAGTTGTAGCTATCGATACAAGGCTTACCAATCGGTGCATAACCATGAGAGCGAATGGTTTCAGACTCAAAGCCGCTTTCGTCCATATATACAATGGGGTAGCCTTGCTGCTTAAAGTGCTCAAGCTTATTCTGATACGCCGCTCTTTTGATCGGACAGGCTTTTGGATGTTCTAAAGTCTTTTTTTTGACTGATGCCTAGGCGCTTTAGGGCATGATGAATGCCTGTTTTA
>NZ_RRYV01000398.1 GCF_014861395.1 Psychrobacter sp. FME13
ATCAGAGACTTGTCTAAAGTCACAACCCTTAGGCAAGTACTCTCTGATAAGGCCGTTGGTATTTTCGTTGGTTCCTCGCTGCCATGACGCATAAGCATCGGCAAAGAAGAAAGGGCTAAAGAGCTTTTGTTTCACCTTCTTATGCTGAGCAAACTCTTTACCATTGTCAGAGGTAATGGTCTTAACCTGCAACCTCACTGGCGCTAAGAGTTCTATCATTGCCTCTGATACTTGCTGTGCTGTTTTATGACCCACACGCTTCATCTTCAATAGCCCCGTTTTACGTTCAACGAGCGTGACAATCGCTTGCTTGTGATGCTGACCGATAACGGTATCGGCTTCCCAATCTCCAATACGTGAGCGTTCTTCAACAATACAAGGGCGCTCATGAA
>NZ_RRYV01000399.1 GCF_014861395.1 Psychrobacter sp. FME13
CTTTTACATCAATTATGGCTACGTCTGATGCCAGCATACTTTTTAGAACACCACCAAAATTTTGGTGGTGTATCAGAAAGTATGCTGAGGAGATAAAAGGAGGGTGACAGCCAAAGCAAGATGATATATTTGAGGTTATGAAGACACAAATAGATATCAGCTGCCCCGACTGTCACAGTCCCAGTTTAAAGAAAAACGGCATAAAAAGCTATGGCAAGCAGAACTACCAATGCAAGGACTGCAAACGACAATTTATTGGTGACCATGCCTTAACCTATCACGGCTGTCATTCTAAAATAGAAGACATCATACGGCTAATGACGGTTAGAGGTTGCGGCGTTAGAGACATAGCTATTATAGCCTCAGTCAGTATCGGTAAAGTATTGAGC
>NZ_RRYV01000400.1 GCF_014861395.1 Psychrobacter sp. FME13
AGAAATGACATAAACCGTACTTCGTGTGGTATTATTTCATTGTCTCAAACCGCGTTGGGGAAACCCCAAACCCCCCAAAACCGAGGTGCAAAAATGGCAATATTCAGAGCCGAAACCAAATCGCTCAGTCGTGGAAAAGGGCATAATTTAGCGGCGGCGATCTCATATCGTGCCGGTATAAAACTGACCGACAACAATAAAATAAACCCCGACGCTAGGTCTTACGATTACACCAAAAAAACCGATGTGGTTCACAGCCAGATAATGCTTCCTAATCAGTTGCGTGAGCAGTTGAAAGCGCGTGGTATCGAATTGGACTTTCAGAGTATCGCTGATTTGGTTGAGAGGGGAGAAACCACCAAGCGCGGTAAGATGAAA
>NZ_RRYV01000401.1 GCF_014861395.1 Psychrobacter sp. FME13
GCTATTTTAACAAAAACCTCTTATCAGGTGTCCTAAATTAGTTGACCACTACAAAGCAGCACAGACTGACCGATGCGCGGAGCAAACTGCCAGCCATGCGCCGCTCCTGAGGACAGTTGTAATGCGCGTAGGGGTGGGGTGGTGCCATCATCGTGAGGACTGAGCATGTTGGAGACGTAGCGGTGATAAAGTTTTATTCAATTGAAAATTTATCCTATGATAAATAGAATTTTAACGTTGATATTCTATTTTGACCACTTACATTATCAACCCTTTGTAAATTGATTCCGATTCGTGAATTGAAGTGTAATGCACTGTAGCGGAGTTTTTCAAGGTAGTTGTCACCATCAAGCTAAATTAAGCGGCTTGTAATCT
>NZ_RRYV01000402.1 GCF_014861395.1 Psychrobacter sp. FME13
CGTCTATGGGCATCTCACAACTCCATTGTATTCTTGGTCGAAAACAATAGATTAGTGAGGTGCTCTTCTTTTTTCAATCACTTTCGAAGTTGAGAGTGGGGTTTAATAGATACATTATGACAAGACGAAATTCAGCATTGCCAGATAAATGGTAATATTAGCCGATAGGTGGCTAAAAAACAGGATTTAGATTTTTCTTATTAAAAATGAGAAGCAAACTTTTAAATCCATCTTAGATTAACACATGAAGTGCAATACCAAATGCAAGGTGAAAAAAAGACCTAGATGCGCTAGCATCAAAGTTTTTATCCACCGACCAAAGTGAGATTGCAACCATGAGCTATACACATCTAAGCCTA
>NZ_RRYV01000403.1 GCF_014861395.1 Psychrobacter sp. FME13
ACTTCACTGGCAGCTACGATCGAGCTTATAACTTTATCTTCAAAGATGAAGTAATTAGTTCAGAAGCTGTATTGTCTAGAGTTTATACAGTAACTGGCACTGATGAAGACAACGAATTAACAGGTTGGAGCAGCAACGACATTCTCATTGGTGGTGCTGGTAACGACACTCTGAATGGTGGTAGTGGTTACGACACATTGATTGGTGGTACAGGTAACGACACTCTGAATGGTGGAGACTTTGAAAAAGACACCTACATCTTCCAAGCAGGGTATGGACAGGACACGATCAATGACAGAGGTTACAGTAGCTCATCTTACAAAGATGTTCGTAACGACGTTACCTTTGACGATATTAA
>NZ_RRYV01000040.1 GCF_014861395.1 Psychrobacter sp. FME13
CATTGTCCCCTTTGGAATTATTATTTAGGGGTGACAACTATCCTGCCATAGGGGGGTCTGCTTCTAGGTTTATACTATTATCTGTAAAAGATTAAGGCGCTAAAATTTTTGCCTAGATAATAACTGGTCACCATCCAATCCAACACGGCTCGTTCTCACTAAATCAGTTGATGATGTTTTTATAGTGCTCTTCTTTAGATCTTGTTAGATTAGTAATATTTAATGATTATTTCAGCTTGTGTCATGCCAGCATGCTGACAATAGAAAGACACTATTGAGTTTAAGGCGTCTCTTAATTGCCGCTGTGACACTTGAATATACTGTAGAGTAACATCATCGCTTGATTTAGCTTCACGATGATTGAGCAAGCGTTTAAGGACTGGATAGCTGATATTTAAGCTATTAGCTACCGTTCCAAAAGTACGACGCAAATCATGAGGCGTAATATATAGATTCGCTTGCTTACCTATGGCCTTATAACTGCCACTTAAATCTTTTATATGATCGTCGCTGGCTTGCAAGTCACTTGGAAACACCCATTGCTTGCCAGAACTCATCCTCCACCTTTCCTCAAGTAGAGCCTGTAGAACATTACTAGTAGGCATATGATAATCAGAACCGTTTTTCGTATCTTTGAATACTATCCTGCCAGCCTTAAGGTCGATGTCAGACCACTTTAAGGACTGCGCTTCATTCAAACGCACACCAGTGAACATAAAAAGTAGCATGATATCTCGTGCATTATTGCTGTGAGGCGCTTGCATGTGTGAGCTTCTGTCAACATAATTTAAAAGTGTTTTGAGGTACATGCCTAAATATTCTTCTTCAATATGTTTGGTACGTGGCTTAACTTTATTCCAATCTTTCTTGGCGTTGAGTATGCGTACAGGTTGCTCTTTGATTAAAAAATCTTCGTCATCATCTAAAAAGCTATCACGACAATAATTCCAAACTGATCTTAGAGCTCTCATAGTTGCGTTAGCCTGAGCTTCACTATGCTTACTTATCTCTTTATGCTTATCACTTATCATTGACTTAGTAATATCATTTAGAGAAATATTTAACCAGTCTTTTAGCTTATGTAATATTTGACGATCATAAGTGGTAATAGTGCCTTTAGCTAACCCAGTCTTTGTTGATTTAAAGTACTTATAAGCCTCTTTAAGTGTTGGTACATTATTGGTCTTATCTTTCGGGTCTTCCAAGTTCTCATGAAGACCATCGTAAACATGCATACCTTTTTTTATATTTGCCATCATTATGCTGGCTTTTTCACGTGCTTCGGTTAGTGTAATTAAATGCGTTTCTTCTACTTCGTCTCTATACAGCTTTCCATTGATGCGCTTATGCAGTGTATAGCGCTTTGACTGCTTGCCCACCCGTAGCGCAAAACCAGTTAGTACATCGTCCATATAGATTTCAGTACCTTTAGCGGTATAGTCTACTGAATCGATAAGTTTTTTGGTAAGTTTAACTTTCATATATCACCCATGCAGCAGTACATAACCATAGTGTTAGTAGTCATCATACTTTAATTACTACAAGGGTCAAAGTATCAAGATAGTATCAAAAAATTAATTACATCAATGCGTTCACATGAATTTTAGACAATAAAAAACCCTTACAAGTCAATGACTGTAAGGGTTTGAATTTGGTGGGCCCAGTAGGACTTGAACCTACGACCAAAGGATTATGAGTCCTCTGCTCTAACCAACTGAGCTATGGGCCCTAACGTTAGACGGATAATGATACCTGATTTTTTGAATTTTTCAAGTAAAAAATAAGCAGTAATCAAGATATTTTTTATTAAGCGCTATTTTTATGAGATATGACCACCAGCCAAGGTTAGGCTGCGACCACCATCCACAGTGATAATCTCTCCAGTGACATAATGTGCCTGCGCAAGATACAGCACACTATGGGCAATTTCGTCAGGTCGGCCGATGCGCTGCATAGGGATTGAGTTGATAATATCTCGCTGTTGGCTAATATCTAATGCTTGGTCGCTATTAGCAGCAGGTAAGACATTAACCCCAGGCGCGACACCATTGACTCGTATGTCTGGTGCCATTTCTAATGCCAGCGACTGTACCATCATACGGTGAGCAGATTTTGCCATATTATAGACAGTATAATGGCTAAACGGTCTATCATGGGCGTGGATATCTAATAAACTGATAATACAGCCTCTTTGCTTTTTGAGATAAGGTAATAATGCTTGGCTTAAAAACAAAGGTGCCTTAGCATTGGTTAATAACAATTCATCCCACTGTGCGTGATCGATACTGCCGAGGGGGCTAGGGTAAAACCGCGAGGCATTATGTACTAATGTGTCTAATTGGCCAAAGGTCTCTATAATATCTTTAACGAACACATGTAACGCAGCGCTATCGTTGACGACGGTCAAGTCAGCAACAACAACGGCTGCACTATTGGCACGAATATAATTTAACTCGGTGGCTAATTCTTTTGCTTGTTGCTCGCTATGATGACAGTGAATGATGACTCGGTAGCCCTGATGATGTGCGGCTCTCACGATGGCTGCACCAATACGCTTAGCACTGCCCGTTACCAACATAACTGGAGAGTGATGATTGGCTAATGGCATGGCATGGGGTGCTTGGTTCATAGTCATTGTATGCTTTTTAACCTTGGTGTTGCGCTTGTAAGTGCTCAGCTCTAGCTTGCCTTAGTGCCTCACCAATAGCTGGGCCTTTGAGGTCTGGTGCTATATCTGTCATGCCAATGTCGTGAAAGCTATTTAGTGCTATCATCATTTGACGGTGTTGTATTGCCAGTTGTAATACCTGATTACACACGAGTAGTTGTGAGAGTTTATTAGGCTCTTTATGCGCGCCGCAATTTTGTAAGAGATCAATTTTTTCAATAGCAGTCAGAGTGTTTATTTTGCTAAGGTTTTCGGCTTGCTGCACGAATAAACTGGCAAACTGAGTTTGTATTTTTGGTACCTTGGCGATACTGCCTATATCGTTAATGCCTTTTATATTAGCTGTTTTATTAGCATGTGCATCTGTGCGCACTAAAATAAATAGAGATGAGTTGAGGCTAGTCATTAATAAGGCCCAACGTTGTGATAAGTTGAGCTGCATTTGACCTGCGAAATACAGCGCAGTTTGTACAGTTTCTCTTATCTGAATATTGGCCCAAGCTTGATGCAACGGCGTAAAATACTCTGTTAGCGCACCGATTTCGTATAGTTGTTGCCAATAGACCTGAGGCGATAGCTGCATGGTTGCGCGGCTCGATTCTTGCCAAATACGTTCGCTACTTAAATGGCTAAGCTCTCCAGAGGCAGCTAACTCACGCATTAAGCTCAAGGTTTCATCGGCGATGGTAAACCCTAAGTCATAATAACGGCTATAGAAACGAGCTGTTCTAAGTACTCGTAGTGGGTCTTCGCTAAAAGCACTGGATACATGGCGCAAAGTTTTATTTTTTATATCAGCCAATCCACCATAGTAGTCGATAACTTCACCATCTATAGGGGTGTCATCATTCAGACTGGTAACCTCTATTGCCATGGCATTGATGGTCAAGTCGCGACGTTGCAGGTCCTCTTTTAAGCTCACATCGGGGCTGGCATGAACGCTAAATCCTTTATAGCCAGAGCCTTGCTTGCGTTCCGTACGTGCCAGTGCGTATTCTTCATGGCTACTTGGATGTAAAAACACTGGAAAGTCTGCGCCCACTTGCAGAAATCCTGCATCAAGCATTTCGCTGACCGTTGCACCAACGACGACAAAGTCTTTATCTTTGATAGGGCGACCTAATAGTCGATCACGTACCGCACCACCCACTAGGTAAATTTGCATAATATCCTCTTTTATTGAGTAAGCTTGGGTACTCAATTTTTACTGATAAAAAAACCAGTCCATGCCTTTTAAGAGCATTGACTGGTTTTTAGTATAGCAGACGGTTTCTATAAATAAGCAATAGTGACCGTCTTCATCATACGTGTATACTGCCTATGGAGTATTACTGATTTTCACTTTCTAAATCTTGAGCTTCAGTAACGGCCAGCGCAGTCATATTAACGATACCACGTGCAGTTGCTGATGGCGTTAGAATATGTACTGGCTTATTAGAGCCTAACAAAATAGGTCCGATAGAGGCACTACCAGTGGCTGTTTTGAGTAGGTTAAAGGCAATATTTGATGCGTCAAGCGTTGGCAAGATAAGCAGGTTTGCAGCACCTTTTAATGGACTTGATGGCATATGGTTCAGACGAATATGCTCATTTAGCGCGGCGTCACCTTGCATCTCACCATCAAACTCAAAATCTACATTCATATCGGTTAGTAGTTGATAGACCTGACGCATTTTGGCAGCACTGGTACGATCTGAAGCACCAAAGTTAGAATGAGAAACTAGCGCGACACGTGGAGTAATACCGAAGCGACGCAATTGTTCAGCTGCCAAGAGAGTCATTTCAGCTAATTGCTCAGCGGTTGGGTCTTCGTGGATATAAGTGTCTGCGATGAAGATATTACGATCTTGCATGAGTACCGCATTCATAGCATAGAAGTCGTTCATGCCTTCTTTTTTACCAATGACACTTTCAACATATCTCAAGTGCAACTGATAATGGCCAAACGTACCACATACCATAGCATCTGCCGCACCATTATTGACCAACAACGAGCCAATCAATGTGGTCTTACGACGAACATCACGGCGTGCAAGCTCAATACTAACACCGCGACGCTTATTCTGTTCGTAGTAGCCTTGCCAGTAGTCTTTATAGCGAGAATCATCATCGATATTGACGATAGTAATGTTCTCGCCATCTTTTAGACGCAAGCCCAGTTTCTCAATATTGGCGGCAATGACTGAAGGACGACCAACCAAGATAGGCTTCGCTAGCTGCTCATCAACAACCACTTGTACAGCAAGCAAGATATTATTGTCTTCACCTTCACAGTAAACAATACGTTTTGGTGCAGACTTGGCACGAGCAAAGATAGGCTTCATGACGAACGCAGAGTTATAGACAAACTCAGACAGACGCTGACGATAGGCTTGCATGTCAGCGATAGGTAGAGTGGCAACACCTGAATCCATCGCCGCTTGAGCAACGGCAGAAGCAATCTCGATGATTAGGTTTGGCTCTAGAGGTCCTGGAATCAGGTAATCACGACCGAAGCTTTGCATTTTATCGATGTTTCTAACACTGGCAGTTGGTGTTGCTTCGACGTGTGCCATGGCAGCGATCGCTTTTACACAAGCCACTTTCATTTCTTCATTAACGGTTGTTGCACCAACATCTAATGCGCCACGGAAGATATAAGGGAAGCATAATGCATTGTTTACTTGGTTTGGATAGTCTGAGCGACCTGTTGCCATGATAACATCTGGGCGTACAGCATGTGCCAACTCTGGCATGATTTCAGGCGTTGGGTTGGCCAGTGCAAAAACGATAGGGTCTTTTGCCATACGGCGAACCATGTCTTCAGATAACGTACCAGGCATAGATAAGCCCAAGAACATATCGACATCGTCCATGACTTCTTCGATCGTGGTTGCAGTCGTCTCACGTGCATAGCGCTGTTTGGTTTCATCAAGATTTTCACGAACGGTAGTGATGATACCGCGTGAATCTGAAACAAAGATATTGTTTTTATTTACGCCAAGTGCGCAAATGATATCCAAACAAGAAATTGCTGCGGCACCAGCACCTGAACAAACCACTTTGATTTCTTCGATTTTTTTGCCAGTAATCAATAACGCGTTGAGCATCGCCGCTGCAACAATGATTGACGTACCATGTTGGTCATCATGAAATACTGGAATGTTCATACGTTTACGTAGTTCACGCTCGATTTTGAAACATTCTGGTGCTTTGATGTCTTCTAGGTTGATACCACCAAAAGTAGGTTCAAGAGAGGCAACCGCTTCAATAAATTTGTCTGGGTCGTTTTGTGCAATCTCAATATCAAAAACGTCAATACCTGCGAATTTTTTGAATAAAACCCCTTTACCTTCCATGACAGGTTTTGATGCCAATGGACCGATATTACCTAAGCCAAGTACCGCAGTACCGTTGGTAATGACACCAACCAAGTTGCTACGAGCTGTATATTTTGCTGCTAGCGTTGGGTCTTTTTCAATTTCAAGACAAGGAACTGCCACACCTGGTGAGTAAGCCAGCGCTAAATCACGTTGGTTAGCCAACTGTTTAATAGGGGTGACTGAGATCTTACCTGGACGTGGAAATTCATGGTAATGTAAGGCAGCTTGTTCAAACTGCTCTTTTTCCGAACTAAGGTTATCCGTATTCAAATTGGTATCGTCATTCATAATAATTGCCATGGTTGGAATAAATTGGAATAAAGTAAATGGAGATAAAAAACAGTTCGCCCTTAAAAAATTAAAGAATGACAATAATTTAAAGGGTCATTGGTACTAAAGAATTGATGGTCACAGAGATAGTAATCAGTGATTAAATACTGGCATCAAAAACGCAATCTAACAAAAACTGTTATTCTACCACTATTGGCAATTCACGCCTAGTCAATAGCGATGAATTGCTTGAATAATACAATAAAATGATATTCATTATTTATCTTGTTGATAATGCCAAAAAACAAGGCTAAATACCAACCGTAATTCCATAATGTTTCAAAATATTACAGAGTAGTAGTATTATTAAGATGAACAGCTAATAGGTTGCTGAGGTGTGTTGGGGTTGGGTGGCGTTATATCCAGATCAGTAGCGGTGTCTTGCACACAATAGGGGTTGGCTAGCAATTCAAAAACTCGGCTAACTTCTTTAAGCTGACCTTGCTCTGCTGCTGTGATAGCACGCTGTGCCATACTATTACGTAATATATAAACAGGGTTATGGGTTTGCATATCTTGGATAGCTTGATCGATCGGTAGCTGTTGTAGTTGAGCTATATAACGTGTCGACCAATCTTGCCATACCAGTTGTGCATCAGTGCTCAACTCATTGGTTATAGTGAGTAGTAGTTTTTGCTCGTAGGGATGAACAGTTGGTGAGACCAAACCGAGTAGGGCGCGGAAGCTATTGGTGTAATCGAGCAAGTTGTTTTCTAGTAATGTCAACCACTCAAAAGCCAGTGTCAGACTCTGAGAATCATGAGGTAAGCCAAGTTTACGGCATAAGCCTTGCTGATAATGCTGCATAAAGCTCGCTTCATAAGGTAACAAGCACTCTGCCAGCGTGTCACGCGTGACGCCTTCTAAACGCATAAAGTGTGGTAACCAAACATTGAGATTCCAGTGACCGATAGCAGGCTGGTTTTGATAAGAGTATCGACCTGTGTGGTCGGAATGGTTGTTGATCCAAGCTGGGTTAAAACGTTCCATAAAACCAAAAGGTCCAAAATCTAAGGTGCTGCCAGTGATAGATAGATTATCTGTATTCATGACACCATGGGCAAATCCTATCAGCTGCCAATCAGCGATCATTCGTGCGGTACGCTCAACGACTGCCGTCAAAAACGCTGCCACAGGTTGTTCACTATCGCGACATTCTGGATAGTAAGTATCAATCATATAATCGGTAAATTCACTAAGTAAATCAGGTGCAAAGCTAGCAATCCACTCCACATGACCAAGGCGAATATGGCTATCAGCCACACGCATCAGTGCAGCACCTGTTTCGATACGCTCACGGCGTACCTGGGTATCTGATACAACGAACCCCAACGCGTTAGATGAAGGAATACCAAGCTGAGTAAGTGCGTGACCGCATAGATACTCGCGAATGGTGCTGCGTAACACAGCGCGTCCATCACCCATCCGTGAATAAGGCGTTAGGCCAATACCTTTAAGGTGCAGGTCTTGTGAGTGGTTGTTGTTATCGAGTACCTGCGCCATTAATAAGCCACGTCCATCACCCAACTGTCCAGCCCATTGTCCGAACTGGTGACCGGCATAAGCCATAGCCAGTGGTTTAAAGTCAGCTGGCACGTATTGACCACCCAATACCTCAACCCAGCGTGTCATCAGATCTTTATCTTCTGTCCAGCCCAACTGCTCTGCAACTTGGGTGTTGAAATGACCAGCACGTGGGTTGTCTAATGGCGTGGGTGGTTGCTCATGATAGAGGCGTGTGTCTAGTTTGACATAGGTATTTTGATAACGCATACAAGCCGTTCCTATTAAAACATCAAAATGATGGGACCACTATAACATAGCCACCACAAGACAGCGTTTAGCTTTATCTATCTTGCTGTCTATTTATTATATTCAATAAAAAACCCTCCATCCATGACGGATAGAGGGAAGGAGAAGCTTTACAATAATGAGAAGTCAGCGACTAAGCGGTTGTTTTGTTTGTTCCAATCGCACGAAATGCTGTTTTTAGATTGCTGTTATGCTCAAGTATTTTTTGCTCAACTTTGGCGTAATCGTGCTTTAGCTTATCATCAACTTCATGTAAACGATCAGCAAACTCTGTTTTCTTCAGTTCAATAGTTTTGGTTTTTAGCGCTTGCCATTCTTCTACTGTTTTCGTAAAAGCCTCATATTCAAACTTGATGCGATCTTGAAAATTCTTCATTGCATGAGGAATATCAATACCGCTTGCTGTCGCTGTATCAATCTGCTGTTGAGCGGTTTTAAACTGCATTTGCACTTCAGCATGCTTGATAGTAGTGTCATCTACAGTACGTAGCTCACTGGTTAAACCAATTTTAGATAAGCCTGCAATCAACCATTTGGTAGGGTCATATTGCCACCATTTAACACCATTACGATAGTCGTATTGGAAGAAGTGATGATAGTTATGATAACCCTCACCCCATGTGAAGATAGCTAAGAAAAAGTTATCACGGGCAGTATTGGTATCGGTATAAGGACGTGTACCAAACATGTGGCATAACGAGTTGATGAAGAAGGTAAAGTGATGGGTTAGTACTAAGCGCAGCAAACCAGCAATCAGTAAAGTACCCCAAACATCACCTAATAACCAACCAATACCAGCGACCATACCGACGTTTAAGGCAACTACCCATAAGCCATAGTATTTATGCTGAATTTGTAACGTTTTATCTCTGGTCAAATCAGGAATATTTTTGTAATCAAACTTACCACTAGGATAATTGCGCAGCATCCAACCAATATGGCTAAACCAAAAACCACGTTTTGCTGAATATGGGTCATCTAAACGATCATCTACATGACGATGATGGCTACGGTGACCAGAAACCCAGTCAAACGCTGAGCCTTGTACGGCTAGGGTTGAGCCAAGCAATAAGAAGTTTTTGACAATCGGATGCGCTTTATATGCACGATGTGACAGTAGACGATGGTAACCAGCAGTAATACTAATACCTGTCCATACCATAAAGGCACCAAATACACCCCAAACCGGCGCGCTAACTTGATGAGTCAATAAATACCACGGTGTGATAACGGCAGCAGCAATTGGCGTGGCTACTAATATAGCCGCAGAGATCCAATTGATCGGCGCTTTGGTAAACTCAAACTCCCGTATATCGATCTCACCTTTTTCAGAGGTATCAATTTTTACGGTCTTATCAGCATAGTTGCGTTTAGCAACTGGCAGATTATCGATCGAATTACTTGTATCAAAACGTGTCTTAAAACGTGAGGCTTGAGTGCTGGCTGCTTTTACAAGCGTATCACCAGATTTGATAGCGAAACGTAAGCCTTTCAGCGGTAAGCCAAGTGCTTTTTTTGCGATCATATAATATCCCTAACGGTATTCATTTAAGTCTCTATAATACCCTAAAATTTTCATAAAGTGAACACTCATGCACTATAAAAATATTGCTAAATAACAACAACTTGTATTGATTATGGGATGTATTGACGTAAATAACCTGTGATTTATCAGGCATTAAGGATAAGTGTAAGCACTATATCAAAATATATGAATTTTTTGAGGTAGCTGAAATGAAAAATAGATTTACGAATTTAGTAATAAATGGCTTGGGAAATCGGTAATGATTACATCGGTGTGCCATTGAACCAGTTGTGCAATCGTATCGGTGTTATTGACGGTCCAAGCACTGACTGGTAAACCGTAGCGGTGGCTATGCTCAATAACGGCTTGGTTGATAAGAGGATGGTATATACCCAATTGACCACAGCCAAGCTGTAGTGCTGTATTGGTCGCAGCGATCAAGGCTTTAGGTGTGTCAATCAACAAACCACGCGGAATGTGCATAAGTGGCTTGCTGCGTTGCAACCGCGCATGTAATTCCATATCAAAACTAGTTAACGCAATAGGTAAGTTGGCAAGAGGGCTGTAGATTAAATGCTGGATCAGTGCTTTCATTAGTTTGGCGTAGTTGGTACGGCTATGCGTCTTAATTTCGAGTTCAATATGAGTAAAACCATTTAGCAAAGGGGCCATACGGGTCAAAGAGATGATTTGATGTTCAAGCTGTCGGTATCGTCTAATCTCTGCAAGACTCAACTGGTCAATACGTGATTGTTGACGACACATGCGTGCTAAATCATCATCATGGAATACAACTAAGTGGCCATCAGCACTAAGCTGTACGTCAAACTCAATGCCTGTTAAACCATGAGCATTGAGACGGTGAGCATGCTCAAATCCTATCAATGTGTTTTCTAATACCTCACCACGGGCACCACGATGACCAAGTAATCGTGTGTTTTTAAAATTTATCATTGTTATCATTTCGGCTATTTGTATGAGTAATCATATAGCGTCATATGAGTAGCGTCTAATAAAATTTGTTAAATAGAA
Organism: Psychrobacter sp. FME13; assembly: GCF_014861395.1. GTDB lineage: Bacteria > Pseudomonadota > Gammaproteobacteria > Pseudomonadales > Moraxellaceae > Psychrobacter. Next base: position 10,730 of record NZ_RRYV01000040.1, read on the forward strand.
TAGAGTGTTGATATGAATTTTTTTATTATGAAGTGTAACGATAATACTTTGAAAGTAGGTTTACATTGAGCGTCGAAGTACGTATTTGTTATGTTTTTGCAACTAAGTGTAGGTTTTACCCATTAAAGGGGGCGTTATTTATGTGTCCATAGGCTACACTAATGACCATTCAATACAAACACCGTATAATAGTCGGTTTTTCAAACCTATGGCAGCTAGGGTTGCGGTTTGGACATCAATCACTGTCCGTCAGTGGCGGTACGAATTAGTAAATTGGGAGCAAAATGAATATGAGCGTAGCAAATAAGGGTTTGAGTAAGTGGCAGAAGATTGCTGGAATTGGTATGGCATGTAGTTTGGTGCTTGCAGGCTGTGATCGCTCAGATAAAGAAGACACCACGGAGACAGCAGAGCTGACAGAGCAGGATTCGGATGCTATTGAAAATGCTGCGGCAACGGCCGTTAGTTGTGATGACCCAATGGTACAAGATCGTCTCAAAGCGACGCTAAAAAACACACTCACTCAGCAAGCGCAAGCTTTGGCTACTAACTATGCCAACGATGCGGAGATTAATCTTGCCAGTGGTGCCATTACTGATAAAATCGACGGTATCGTGATTGATGTACAGAATGCCGCAGTTTTACAAGAAGCCAATAGCAATGGTCTGACGACTTGCCAAGCAAGTGTGAGTATGACGTTGCCAAGTGCAGACTTGTATCAAGCCAGCCAAGTCCAAGCGGCCAATAATCAACCAAGTCTACAATCACGTTTAGCGGAAAACAATATTCGTATCAATAATAATATGCTCGTGGATGATTCTTTTACCTATGTTGTTGGCACTCAAAACGGTCAAGTACGTACGCGTATTGCTGGAGAGCCGGCACTGGTAGCTGTCGTTTCTGATGTGATGGCAGGTTCTGTATTGCAGTCAGCGATGAACAGTCAGAATGCTCAAAGAGAAGCCGCACAAAACAATGATACTCAACCTGCACCGATTCGCGAGCCTAGAGAAGTCACACCGATTGAGCCAATTGAGCCAATTCGTCCTACTGAACCTGCAACACCGCCAACGATTAATAACCCAAGCAATCCTACAGATAACAATACAGCAGTCAGCGAACCAGAAGTACTAAAAGAAGTACCTGAAGATGAGAGTATTGATATGGTTATTACTCAAGACGAAAATGCTACTTACTAACTCGTAAGAGTGATGCAGTTGCTAAATGATAAGTATTAGAAGAGCCCGCAACGTCAAGTTGCGGGCTCTTCTTTATGTCTCAATAGTCACGTATCGCTATTTCTTAGCATCAAAATCCTTTAACACTTGACTGTCCCAAAGTACTTCAAAGACTTGTTTAGGGTCAGTACAGAAACGTGCAGCGACGAATAACCAGTCAGATAAACGATTGATAAAGCTTACTGCTGTACTACGCATGGCTGTTGGACGTTGCTGTCTTAACAATACCGCTTGGCGTTCAGCACGGCGACAGACACTACGAGCTACATGTAACTGGCTCACTAAAACAGATCCTGTTGGTAGGATAAAATCCTTGAGCGGTGGCAAGGTGGTATTCATTGTATCAATTTGTTGCTCCAACCATTCAATATGAGTGGCATTAACCCCTTCATATTCTGGCATAGCCAGTTCACCACCGATATTGAACAGTAGGTGCTGAATAATGACTAAGCCTTCAGAGAACTCCTTGGCGATAGATTGGCCTTTATTGCGTTGCAATTGAGCACGTACTAGACCGATATGTGAGTTGAGTTCATCAATATCGCCCATGACATTAAATAGATTGTCAGCTTTACTGACTCGACTGCCATCTGCCATACCAGTGCTACCATCATCTCCAGTACGCGTATATATCTTACTTAAGCGATTACCCATATCTAAGTCCTTAACTATTTTTTTGATTGAGTGGTGTTAGTTGCGTGCTCATTGTAGTATTTTACGACTGTTTTCGCTAAGATAATGGGTCAAGTTTTATATAACAGTCGTTTTATTGTTGTTCCTTATATTGAGGGCAAGGATGAATCAGAGTTACTGGCTGATAAAACATGGCCAATATTTTAACTTGTATTTAATCTACTTTATTTATATAAAAAGGCTTTTTAATCATGACCACACCTCTTGCAGATGCGATGTCTCAGCTTGCGATTTATGACTCACTGACTGGCGGAAAACGCCAATTCGTACCACTCAAAGCAGGGCAAGTAGGCATCTATGTGTGCGGCATGACCGTTTATGATTATTGTCACATTGGTCATGCGCGGATGATGATCGGCTTTGATATAGCTGTACGCTGGCTAACACAATTGGGCTATGATGTTAATTATGTGCGTAATATTACCGATATTGATGACAAAATTATCGCTCGTGCAGCTGAGAATGGCGAAGAGATTAGTACACTGACGCAGCGTTTTATTAAAGCCATGCATGAAGACTTTTCTGCACTTGGTTGCTTATCACCTAATGCTGAGCCACGGGCAACTGACTATATCGATGAGATGCAACAAATGATCGGGACGTTGGTCGAAGGAGACTATGCGTACGCAGGAGACAATGGTGATGTATATTACGCCGTTGATAGTTTTGCGGACTACGGCAAGTTGTCTAAGCGCAATCTGGATGATATGCAGGCAGGTTCGCGAGTTGATGTTGAAAATGATAAGCGCAATCCATTTGACTTTGTACTATGGAAAGCAGCCAAGCCTGAGGAGCCTCAGTGGGCATCTCCATGGGGACAAGGGCGTCCAGGCTGGCATATTGAATGCTCAGCGATGTCGACTAAATGCTTGGGTGATACCTTTGATATTCATGGCGGTGGTCATGATCTACAGTTTCCACATCACGAAAATGAGATTGCCCAATCTGAAGCGGCGACGGGTTGTGAGTATGCACGTAACTGGATGCATGTTGGCTTTATCAATGTCGATGGCGAAAAGATGTCTAAGTCATTAAATAACTTCTTTACCATTCGTGATGTCATGGCCAAGTATTTGCCAGAAACGCTGCGATTTTTCTTATTATCAAGCCATTACCGAAGCCAAGTGAACTTCTCCGATAACGCATTAGATGAAGCTCATAATAGCCTAAGCAGGTTATACAATGCCTTGAAACTGGCTGAGCAGCAAAAAGGGCAAACATTGGTTGTTACGGATGAGTTGATCAATGAGGTTTATAACAGCAGTGCTGGGCAAGACTTTATTAAAGCCATGAACGATGATTTTAATAGTTCAACGGCTATCAGTGTACTATTTGGGCTGGCACGTGATATTAATAAAGCCATAAAAGCAGAAGAGGTTGATGTTGCATGGCATTTGGCACAGCAGTTAAAAGCATTGGCACAGGTACTCAATATTTTACAGCAGCCTGTTCAAGAGTTTTTGCAAGCCGTGGTTGGTGATCAGACTGATGATGGCTTAACGGACGCGGTCATCGATGATTTAATCATTGAGCGCGCAGATGCCAAAACCAACAAAAACTTTGCGCGTGCTGATGAGATACGTGAGCAATTGAAGGAAGCAGGTATTGAGCTCGAGGACAGCCGTGCTGGCACGACATGGCGCCGCGCTTAAAAAGTCTGTTACAGAAAACTCATACAGATGTTCATAAACTAAGTCAGCTTTGAGCTGGCTTTTTTTGTAGACTAAATTAAGTATGAAACTATCAGATATAGAGTTTATGGTGAGAATAAGCTTTGTATAAAAATCTCACATCAATGAGTGGTCGCTAAAATATGGATATTATCAAAACCAGCAAGATTAATAATGATGTTGGTCCGGAACGTAAAACGCTACCATTATTATTCGCTGTTTTTATGATAGTAATGAGTGCGGCTTGTATGCCTACTTATGCGGCAGATGATAACAATGAGCAACGTATAAGTGAACAAGAACGCTCACAGTCAGCAGACACACCTGATAGTTTGACTGAGTATACAGATGAACAAATCAGTAATATAAAAAATGAAAGAGTTGGTCTGTCTGGTGTGGTAGGAGAGGTGCTTGATCCCACTGAGCGTAGTGTTGTAGAGCAATCTGGACAAGTGCAAGGGGATTCGGGACTGACAGGTGAGTATAATGAAAACTATTATTTATTAGATACGCTCAATGCTAGCTTACCAACATTGTCTGAGCCAGCAAATTTAACGACTCCTTTAGCGACTTTAGAGTTCTTTCAGTCAGCGGTCATGAAGCATCAATACGACTTAGCTGCTTACGCGCTTAATATGAATCTGATTGACCAAAAGATTCAGCGCAATCACGCGATTGAATTGTCGCAGCGCTTGGATTTTTTATTATCAGAGAGAGAGCTCTATGTCTTTGATGATCTGCCAGATCGCCCAGATGGTTTAATCGAACCGCCACTGGGTAGCACCAGTAGTATCATGGGTGTTCCAAGACGTTCGATACAGTTGGGTTATATCGATTATCGTGAACGCCGTGTTCCTATTTATCTACAGCGAGTCCGAGTGGGCGATAGTGCGCCTATTTGGGTATTTTCTGATCAGACAGTGGGTAATATCGACAATCTTTATGAGCAATATCATCCAGCAGAGTTTGAGCGTTATTTACCAGCATGGTTGAAATTTAAAGTATTCAGTATTGCGTTATGGGAGTTTTTAGCATTATCACTGTTCTTCTTATTGACGATGGGAGTAGGGTGGTTACTGAGTAAAGGTACTGGAAAAATTATTAGTCATTATATTGATGATGAGAAGTACCGCAATGATTTGGGTAGTATTCATGGTGTAGCAGATTTGGTCAATAAGCTGACGGTACCTTTGACTTTTACCATCAGTTTTTCGTTGGTTTTTACATTGGTTTCTGGCGGCTTTCCTTACTTAGACGCTGTTGCTGCATCGACTAGGCCACTTATCTGGATAGGCTTGGTTTTTAGCACTATGTGGCTTGGCATACGTGTGATTAACTTTTTTGCCAATCGTTACCAAAACATGCAGATCGAAAATCTGGCTGCAGAGCATTTTGATAAAGAGCGCCGCCGACGCACCTATGTGTCGATATTTCGCCGAGTTTTTATCTTTGTCATGATTTTAGGTAGTATCTGGATGGGTTTGAGTGAATTTACCAACATGGAAGGCCTTGGTAAAACACTATTAACCTCGGCAGGTATAGCGGGCGTGGTTATTGGTATTGCGGCACAGCCGATACTGGGTAATATTATCGCTGGAGTACAGGTAGCAGTCACGCAGCCGGTACGGATTGGTGATAGTGTGATAATGGATGGTAATTTCAGTACTGTTGAAGATCTGCGTTACACTTATGCAGTACTAAAAACATGGGATGAACGTCGTCTGGTGGTGCCAATGCGTGAGCTGATTACTGACACAGTAGAAAACTGGTCACATACAGAGGTGCATCAAACTTGTCCTGTGTTTTTATTTGTGGATTATGGTGCAGATATTGATGCCATTCGCCAGCAGTTTATATCGGCGGCTAAAGATAATAAGCTGTGGGACAAAAAAACCGAGCCTGAAATATTTGTAGTCGAAGTGACCGAACATAGCATTAAACTGCGTGGCGCGGTGTCAGCGGTAGGCCCCATAGAAGCGTGGACACTGGCTTGTGAAATACGTGAGCAGATGCTTGGTTATCTATATCGCGAACACAAGCCTTATCTGCCAGCTGACCGTCTGGTGTTAAAAGATAAAGAGGCATAAGTAATCACATTTAAGTCCACATTATTTTGGATAAACGACACTCTTAGTATATATAGCTTATATTGGTAAAATAATCTGCTAAATATACATGCGACTTGTTTGCTTATTTGTTATAATGTGGCGTTATTTTTAAGGGATAAGTAAGTGATTAAGCGTAAGATTGCACCATATTTATGTAAACTTATGATTCATCACTTAATTGCAGTTTTCTAGCGTTTGATTTAGCTGGTTTATTGCTAAAATCCCACCCATCAAAATAACCACCACTAGGGGTCTGTATGTTGCGAATTGTCGATGAAGCCTTAACCTTTGATGACGTTTTATTATTACCAGCCTATTCTGAAGTTCTGCCAAAAACTGCTGATCTGTCTACTCGTTTGACCAAAAATATCACACTTAATCTTCCGCTAATCTCTGCGGCGATGGATACTGTGACTGAGTCTGAAATGGCTATCACTATGGCACAACTTGGTGGCATGGGTATTTTGCACAAGAGCATGGACATCGAAAAGCAGGCCACACAAGTACGCCGTGTCAAAAAATTTGAAGCGGGTACAGTGGTTGATCCTATCACTGTACATCCAGAGATGACCATTGGTGAGTTGCTGCGTTTGACGCAGGATAATAATATTTCAGGTGTGCCTGTGGTAGAAAAGGGTACTGATAACGTGGTAGGTATCGTGACGCATCGTGATTGGCGTTTTGAGACCAATCTGTCGCTACCTGTCAGTAAAATCATGACGCCAAAAGATCAGCTGGTCACGGTACATGAAGGTGAGAGCAACGAAAATATCAAAAGATTGCTGCATGAGCATCGTATCGAAAAAGTTATCGTTATTGATGATAATTTCCGCCTACGTGGTTTGATTACGGTTAATGATTTTGCCAAAGCTGAAAACAATCCAAATGCCTGTAAAGACGAACAAGGTCGCCTACGTGTTGGTGCTGCCGTTGGTACTGGCGCAGACACGCAAGCACGTGTTGAAGCATTGATTGCTGCTGACGTTGACGTTATCGTTGTTGATACGGCGCATGGTCACTCAAAAGGTGTGATTGATAAAGTTTCTTGGATTAAAAAGAACTATCCGCACGTACAAGTAATCGGTGGTAACATCGCAACAGGTGAAGCTGCTATTGCTTTACGTGATGCAGGCGCCGATGCTGTAAAAGTGGGTATTGGTCCTGGTTCTATCTGTACCACGCGTATTATCGCAGGTATCGGTGTACCACAAATCTCAGCGATTGATAATGTTGCTAGCGCCTTAAAAGACAGCATTCCATTGATTGCTGATGGTGGTATTCGTTTCTCAGGAGATATGGCAAAAGCAATCGCTGCTGGTGCATCATGCATTATGGTTGGCTCGTTAATGGCTGGTACTGAAGAAGCCCCAGGTGAAGTTGAACTGTTCCAAGGTCGCTACTATAAGGCTTATCGCGGTATGGGTAGTTTGGGTGCGATGTCAGGATCAAATGGTTCATCAGACCGTTACTTCCAAGATGCCAAAGATGGCGTAGAGAAGCTAGTGCCAGAAGGTATCGAAGGTCGTGTACCTTATAAAGGCCCAGTTGCTGGTATCGTTAATCAGTTGGTTGGTGGATTACGTTCATCAATGGGTTATACAGGTTCTGCAACTATCGAAGACATGCGTACTAAGCCACAGTTTATCAAAGTAACTTCAGCTGGTATGAAAGAATCACATGTGCATGATGTGCAAATCACTAAAGAAGCACCGAACTATCGAGTAAACTAAAGTATGTATTTTGACTAATGCATTTTTGCGGTTTATTTAAAAGATATTGACTAGGACGTAATGCTTTAGCGACTTTGAGATACAAACAGCCAACAATGATTTATTATTGTTGGCTGTTTTTTTTGTAAAATACAGAAACAGATTATTACAATAATAGTATTGCTGACATATACGCTTGAATTTTTATTTTTTGACTTGAGGAGTGTGCATAATGAGCTATTTTGGTACCGATGGTATTCGTGGGAAATTTGGTGAGTTGCCAATTACACCTGACTTTATTTTGAAATTAGGCTATGTGACGGGACAAGTGCTGATAGAAAATAATAGCAATCCTGCGCGCAGACCTAGTGTGGTCATTGGCAAAGATACTCGCTTGTCAGGTTATGTGATTGAGGGCGCGTTACAGGCGGGCTTCAACGCCTCTGGTGTCGATGTTCATATGCTTGGTCCATTACCAACACCTGCCATTGCACATTTAACTCGTAGCTTTAATGCTGATGCAGGTGTGGTTATTTCCGCATCACACAACCCTTATTACGACAACGGTATCAAACTGTTTTCAGGTGACGGTAAAAAGCTTACTGATGAGATGCAAAGTGCAATCAATGATAAGCTACAAGTTATTATGAGTATTGATAGCAGCGATGATGCTATGGTTATGCCTATCCTTGATCCGTCACAACTGGGTAAAAATAATCGAATCAACGATGCGAAAGGTCGCTATATTGAATTCTGTAAAGGTAGCTTTCCTTATCAGTATGATTTGAGCCATCTAACTGTTGTCTTAGATTGTGCCAATGGTGCAGGCTACAGTGTGGCACCAAGAGTCATGCGTGAGTTGGGTGCTAATGTGATAGCTATTCATAATACGCCTGACGGCCTCAATATCAATGCTGATTGTGGTTCTACCCATCCTCAAAGCTTGCAGAAAGCAGTTCTTGAGCATAAGGCCGATGTTGGTATTGCCTTAGATGGTGATGGTGACCGTATTGTGATGGTCGATGAGACAGGTGAGATCGTCGATGGTGATGGTATTTTATATGTACTTGCTACTCAAGGTCAGACCAAGGCCAAAGGCGTGGTTGGTACATTGATGAGTAATATGGGCTTAGAGTTGGCATTACACGCTGCTGATATTGCCTTTGCTCGTGCAAAAGTGGGTGATCGCTATGTGATGCATGAGCTTGAGGCCAATGGTTGGATATTGGGCGGTGAGCCATCTGGACACATTTTATGCTTAGATAAGAGTCGTACTGGTGATGCTATCATTGCAGGCTTGCAAGTATTGGCTGTGATGCAAGCACGTGGTCGCGCGCTGAGCGATCTGGTTGAAGGGTTTGATGTGCTGCCACAAAAACTCGTCAACGTCCGCCTGTCTCAAATGCAGGACCCGTTTGAGCACGAGGAGCTGGTTGCCGCTTTTGACAAAGCACAAGCGACTTTAGAAGGAAGAGGTCGTCTATTGATTCGTCAGTCAGGAACTGAGCCTATGATTCGAGTGATGGTAGAATCAGATGATGAGATAGAATGTGATGTCATGGCCAATGACTTGGCCGAGCATATTAAAGCGGTATTGGGTTAATAGCCATTCGTGTCATAATGCAACCATATCAAAATAAGGAATGACCATGAGCATGGATTTTACCGATCAGCGTCTGTCATATGAAAAAGGCGTGCTTGATCAACAGTCAGTACCTAACTCGCCATTTGAGTTATTACATGCCTGGATGAATGAGGCAATAGCACAAAAAGTTCAAGAGCCGTATGCTATGAGCTTGGCGACCTGTGGCGCAGACAATAAGCCCAGTGTGCGGATTGTATTGATGCGTGAGATTACGGATACTGGCGTGGTGTTTTATACCAACTACGAGAGTGCGAAAGGGCAAGATATTGCTGAGAATCCAAATGCTGAGGTTTTGTTTTTTTGGCATGAGCTTGAGCGTCAGGTTCGTATCAGTGGCAGCATTGCGAAGATAGATGCTCAAAAATCTGCGGCGTATTTTCAAAAGCGTCCGCATGATAGCCAAGTAGGTGCATGGGTCAGCCAGCCGCAAAGTGGTGAGGTTGCCAATCGTGATGTCATGGAGCAAACCTTTGAGCAGCTGCAATCAGATTACTCTGATACTGGAGATGTGCCAACGCCAGAGTTTTGGGGTGGGTATGAGATTACGATTGAGCAGATCGAGTTTTGGCAAGGTCGTGCCAACCGTATGCATGACCGCATCGTATATACTAGCGACAATGGCGATAGCTGGAATACCAAGCGCCTGTTGCCATAAGACTGTAGCTGTAACTTTGTAGCTATAAGGTTTTAGTTATAAAGCCACTTGGCTCAATAATAAACCCCCGTTAGTGGCTATTGTCAAAAGCTACTAGCGGGTTTTTTTTATTGGAGGTAATGACATTGATATTATTTTACATCAGTATCCACATCGACAGAAACGGACATGCCAGGACGTAGATTGACCAGATTTGGTTGATCTTTATCTAAATCGATACGTACTGGAATACGCTGGGCTATTTTAATATAGTTACCAGTGGTTGGGTTTGCTGCTGTGGCGCTAAATTCACTGCCAGTTGCTGGCGAGATATTATTGATACGTCCCGTAAACTCAGTACCACCAAGGGCATCCACTCGAATAGTAGCAGGTTCACCTATGGTCATGTTGACGATTTGAGTTTCTTTAAAATTGGCAATGATCCATACGCCTTTCGGTACGATATACATAAGCTGTGTACCAGCACTAACATACTGTCCATTTTTTACACTGACTTGGCTCAATTGCCCTGATTCAGGCGCAGTAATCATGGTGTTATCCAAATTTATTTTTGCTTGTTTTTTAGCTGCTTCTGCATTTTGAATATTGGCATCAAGTGATGAGCGGCTACCACTGGTTTTTTTGCTGGCTTGTTTAGCGGCTTGTAGGTTGGCTTCTGCTTGTTGTACCGCTGCTTGCGCCTTAGCCAGCTCTGCTTTTGTATGTGCCACTTCCGCTTGTGACACGGCGCCAATCGCATCAAGTCCTTGATAGCGTTTAATGTCTTCTTGGGCACTGTTGACACTCACTTTGGCGCTATGTACATCAGCTTCACGCGCTGCTATTTGTGCTTGACTAGATTGAGTATCTTGAGCGTTGCTTGCGCGGTTGGTTACAGCTACCTCGATATCGGCCTGTGCTTGTTCGAGCTGTTGTTGAAAGGTACGGTCATCTATTTTAACCAGTGCATCACCTTCTGTGACATTTTCAAAGTCTTGTACCGCAACATCAGTTACGTAACCAGATACTTGTGAGCTGATGATGGTGGTTTGGCCTTTCACAAAAGCATTATTGGTATGCTGTACGGTTGGGGTGAATGGGGGGAGTTTCCATGCATATAAAATAAGAAACACACCGATAACGATGAGAATAATAAAAAGCCCTATATTGAAGAACGTTTTTTTCTTAGGATTCCACCCAGAAGAGGAGGGAATTGGCTCGGTTGGTGGCATGGGTGTTTTGTTGTCAGTACTGTGTTCTACAGGCGTGTCCACAGAGTGGGTTTCGCTGTCTTGAGTACTGGTTGTCTTATCAGTGTTAGCAGACGGGTTATTAGAAGACGAGCTGTTGACTGGCGTCTGAGTTTTTTGGTCAGAGTCATTAGGGTTTTCGTGGCTCATGACGCGCTCCTAAAAAGTTAGATGAAAATAATTGATAGTTTGATATGGGTATAAATAAGCGTTCTAGCAATCTCAAAAAATATGGTTAGCGGTGTTAAAAAACATCTTATTTTTGCGCGCGCATTTTGGCGATTACAGCCAGCTCTTTCGCCAATGGGTTGCGTTTATGGTAGCGATAGTAAAGGTAGTTGAGCAGTAAGATAATAGTGGCAGCAGTCGACAAAATGGCCATGATAAAGAATAAATCACCATAAGCAGAGACAGTGGCTTGGCGCTGGACACCTTGCAGCACTTGTAGCGTAGCTGCGGTATTGGCTTGGGTAATGTCGGTAATTTGAGGTGATAAAACGCTGCGTGCTGCGGCTATTTGTCCCACCAGCTCAGGATCACCAAAGTTGAGGGTGCTGACCATATCTGCATAATGTACCTGCGTACGAACCGTGGTAAACGCTTGGATAGCGGCTGCACCTGCCAATCCGCCTACCGTTTGCGAAATACTAAAAATAACGGAAAAACTAATAATATAGGCAGGACCACTGGTAATAGCACGCAAAAATCCTTCAAAAACTAGAGGCCCCATGAAATATACGGCGGCAAATGCAATCAAAAACTGGCTGAGATAAAACATATAGGGTGCTGAATTAATAGACACCGTGGTGTCCATCCAAGACCCTACGGCAATCAATGCCACTGCGAAGATAACGGGTCGACGCAAATCCATCGCATTGGTACTAAAAATACTGATCACTAAAGCCAATACACTGGCCGTTAATATAACCGCATAAAACGTAACCAGCTGATCGTTACCATAGCCTAAGTTGGCAAGCAGTCCTGCAGCCCCAACATTCTGCTCAGATAGCAAAATTCGCATGACAGCACCAGTAATCATAAAGGCAATGATATTTCGGCTACGCATCCAGCGCACTTGTAGCATCGGGTTTTTGCGATGCGTCTCAATCCATAGGGCGATACTAATCCCAACGATGGCAATAATAAGTGGATAGATAAGCCAAGGTGTCGTCCACCATAGAATCCTGCCTTGTACCAAAACGACAGCCAATGCAGCCAGACCACTAGCAAAAAAACCAAAGCTTAAAAAATCCAATTTTTCAAATACTTTTTCTGTATGACCTGGCGGTAGCTCTAGCAAGTTGATCAGCCCAAAACAAATCAGCGCCAAACCAAATTGGAATAGAAATAAGCTCTCAAGCTGACCGTCAATGGTGAGGTAGGGCGAGATGACTCGTGATAATGGGATACCAAACTGTACCAAGCCAAAACCCAAGATTAGACCGCTAGTGCGTTTGACAGTTGGCATACCTTGCAAACAATAGAACAAACCTAATATGGTCATGGCACTGGCCACCATACCGCTCAAGCCACGGGTGACAAGCTCTAAGTAATAAGGATCAAGCCACATACCATCAGCAGTCGTCACCAAGCCACTGCTCACAAACCACTGCATACTGGTTGCTAGTAGCAAAAAAGATAGGGTGATTTTAGTGAATAATGCCATGCCAAACTGCTGACGAATTTTATACAACAGTACGGTGATACAAGCATTAGTCATATTGTAGGCAACCGATATCCAACCACCTTCCATCGGTGTCAAGCTAAGGTCACCTTGGATTTGAGTTAAGTTGGTGACCAACAAACCATTTTGGAAGCTGGCAGTCAATCCAATGATAATACCAATGAGCAGGTAACAAACCTTGCGGCGTACAGGGTGGTCAGGATTGGCTGGCGACCCTACCATCATCGGTTGTTCGTGGGGCTTGAATTGATATTCATTATTCATGGTTGACCGTCTTTCTAGATGAGTGTTGGCTGCAGTGACAGACAACAACACGGTTTATCAAAAATGGGTGGTGCGGTTAATGATGATATAGTCGATTCAATTTAAAAGTCGTACAAGGGCCGAGTGTAGATGTATCTCTAATACTTCAAACGAGACGCTGTCATACTTTCATAGTGGAATGACTGTAGTTTGCAAAAGCCAATAACAAAAATAGCCCAAGGTAGACTTGGGCTATTCTATCAGTCTGTCTATAAAACGCTACAGATTATATCAGTCTAAGGCTATTTTGAACTGTCATGCTCAGCTTCAAGGCGCATCGCACGCTGATAGCTGTCAAGGCTGGCCAAGCTTTCAGCATATTGTCTGATATGTGGATAGTCTTCTAGCTTCTGACGCTGTGCAAGAATAATCATATCAAACGACAGCATAAAGTCAGCACCGCTAAGCGTATCACCTACAATAAACGACTTACCTTCAAGTGATGCGTCTAAATATTTGAACAGTCTGGTTTTTTCTATGGCTATATAACCATTTAAAAATTCATTGTTATCGACACCTGCTTTTTTGCTAAACAGTTCAAGCATCAATGGCAACATGAGCGAGCTCTCAGCAAAGTCAATCCACTGCAAGTAATGACCGTAATCTTTACTGTCAGTAGCAGGACGCAAGCGATCTGGTGCAAAGCATTCAATTAATAGCTCAGTAATAGCACCTGATTCTGAGTATATTTGCCCATCCATTTCGATCACTGGTGACTTACCCAGCGGATGCACCGCTTTTAGGCTGTCTGGTGCTAGATGTGTATGAGCGTCACGTTGATGGCTTATGATTTCATAAGGCTCGCCCAGCTCTTCTAGTAGCCATAAAATACGCAGCGAGCGCGACTGATTTAAATGGTGCAAGCGAATCATAGTGTTATCCCTTTATCTTAGCGATCAGGTGTTTCGCAGCTTCTTCAGATGAGGCTGGGTTTTGTCCAGTGATTAACAAACCGTCTTCTACCACAAATGAGGCCCAATCATCTGCTTTTTCGTAATGACCACCATTGGCTTTGAGCTCATCTTCTACTAGGGCGTGTTGAACATTCATAATTTCAGCCAGATATAAGCGCAAGCGAGAGCGA
>NZ_RRYV01000404.1 GCF_014861395.1 Psychrobacter sp. FME13
TATCAACGTCTTTGCCATCTTAGAGTCATGTACTTGCCCACCTGACAGCTCAACATGTATAGGGTTACCACAAGCATCGACCACTAAGTGCAGTTTGCTGCTATTACCTGCAACACTTTTACCAATGGCCTCATCAAGATGACTGGCTGCGCCTGTACTATGCTGATGAGCTTTGACCACGCTACCGTCTATAAATAACCATTCACTATCATAGTTTGCTGTGACTATCTTCATGAGCTTTTGCCATTTACCGGTTTTACGCCAATAACGGTATTGATGATATATGCTAGACCAATGACCGAAATAAGAAGGTAAGTCTCGCCATGGACAGCCTACTCGTATGCGGTACAACATGC
>NZ_RRYV01000405.1 GCF_014861395.1 Psychrobacter sp. FME13
GTGCTTATAGAGATGGTGAAAGTGCGATTAATGACCAAGATAAAGAGGCTAAAGTAGGCTCTCTTGCCTTAGACTGGAAAGGCGAACGTACGCGAATTTCAGCTGACCTTTATGCTACGACAGAACATGTCGATGGTCCGACTCGAGGCATCACGGTAGCATCAGGAGTTGATATTCCTAGTGCACCAGATCCAGATACGTTATTGAACCCAAGCTGGGCTTTTTATGATACTAAAACAAAAGGCGCAATCACACGCGGTGAGTTCGATGTGACTGATCAAACGACTGTCTATGCCGCCTTAGGTGCTAATAAAATGGAGTTTAAAGGGCTCAGTGCAGCAAAGGCGCAGGTATA
>NZ_RRYV01000406.1 GCF_014861395.1 Psychrobacter sp. FME13
GTGCTTATAGAGATGGTGAAAGTGCGATTAATGACCAAGATAAAGAGGCTAAAGTGGGCTCTCTTGCCTTAGATTGGAAAGGCGAACGTGCACGAATTTCAACGGATCTTTATGCGACGACAGAGCATGTCGATGGGCCGACTCGTGGTATTACGGTAGCATCAGGTATTGATATTCCCAGTGCACCAGATCCAGATACGTTATTGAATCCAAGCTGGGCTTTTTATGATACTGAAACAAAAGGTGCAATCACACGCGGTGAGTTTGATGTGACTGATCAAACGACTGTCTATGCCGCCCTAGGTGCTAATAAAATGGAGTTTAAAGGACTCAGTGCAGCAAAAGCGCAGGTGTA
>NZ_RRYV01000407.1 GCF_014861395.1 Psychrobacter sp. FME13
ATACATGGCGTAATGTTATTTGGGCAAGTTTAAACAAATATATATAGAGACCCTAATCTATATTAAGAATAGATATGATATAGTCAGTTCAAAATAAAATTGTTATGGTTAGGACAAACATCATAAAACAACTTGGATAAGTCGTTTTCCAACCAGCCTTGGCGTAGAAACTTTACTTGTGCCCATTTCTTTTCAATAGGGTTCAAATCAGGGCTGTACGGTGGCAGCCATAGAATACGATGACCATGCCTATTCAGTAGCTTTTGAATGCGCTTACTCTTATGAAATCTGGCATTATCCATCACAATCACGCATTTGGTTTTAAGACTTGGGATTAGGGTTTGTTTGC
>NZ_RRYV01000408.1 GCF_014861395.1 Psychrobacter sp. FME13
ACGCTACTTTAACAAAAACCTCTTATCAGGTGTCCTAAATTAGTTGACCACTACAGTCAAACTCAAAGCATTAATACGTCAGATATTCAATGACTCCAAACAATCGGCTGGTGCTCGCACTATTGTCGCTATCTTATGGAATGAGCATAACATCAGGCTGACACGTTACCTAGCAGGTAGTCTTATGAAGAGTATGCACCTTAAAAGCTCTCAGGAAAAGACACACAAGTATAAGCATGCTGATCAGATGCATAAAACCCACGACAATATCCTAAAGCGCAATTTTAGTCCAAGCATGCCTAACCAAGTCTGGACGGGAGATGTGACCTATATCCGTATCAAGAGC
>NZ_RRYV01000409.1 GCF_014861395.1 Psychrobacter sp. FME13
GATGTGCAAACCTGTAAAGGGTCAATCCACGATTTTAAGCTGTATAAAGATACTTGTCCTGATTGGTTGCCTGAGAATACTAACTATCTAGCAGACAGTGGTTATCAAGGGTTAGCAAAGCTACATAACCAAACCTTCACACCATTTAAGAAACCTCGTGGTGGTCAGTTATTGGAGATATGCAAACAGGCCAATCACTATCTGGCAAGGTTCCGTATTGTGGTTGAGCACAAAATAGGCTTAATCAAGTTGTTTAAAATCGTGGCTCATAAATATCGCAACCGTCGTCAGCGCTATGATCTTAGAATGAAGCTGTTTGCTGGTATCATTAATTCCGAGCTTAA
>NZ_RRYV01000410.1 GCF_014861395.1 Psychrobacter sp. FME13
TGTTTTCTATGTCTTGAGTCGTAATGCCACCTTTACTGACATAGTTGTTTAATCCATTTTGTAGGGCTTTGTCCGTGGTGGTAATCGCGCCGCCTATCAGATTGGTTGTGCCTTCGGTGGTAAGATCAATACCACCATCCCCTGTGAAGACGCCTGACTGCTCACCCACGGCTTGATAGTCAGCATTGACATTAGTCTTGCCGCCATTGACCGAGAGACTGGAGCCTGCACCTTTGGCAAGATCAAGATCTGCACTAAAACCCATGTTCTTTTGGTCGCTGTCATAGGTAGCGGTGTCTTGTAGCGATTCGATGGTCATGTCGCCGCCGATAACGCCTTGAA
>NZ_RRYV01000411.1 GCF_014861395.1 Psychrobacter sp. FME13
TGACTATCTCTGCGAGCAGTTACGCTCGCCTAGACTGATTGTTGCGTAAGTCCTAGAAGTTAAGCATTGCGCCCTGAGGGTTAACTGTTTGTGAACCGCCCCGACTATATCGGAGAGTGGATTGCTTGAGTCAGGCAGCTTTGTCTGACTCACAAAGACTATCATAGTATCGTCTCTCAAACTCAAAAGGCGACACATAACTAATCGTACTATGAATGCGAGTTTTGTTAAACCAATCGACCCATTCTAGGGTTGCTAATTCAACATCGTTCACACCTTGCCACTGCTGTTTTAAATATTCAATCACCTCTGTTTTATAAAGCCC
>NZ_RRYV01000412.1 GCF_014861395.1 Psychrobacter sp. FME13
AGCTCGTATCAGCAGCGCCATCGATCAGCGTATAGGGCGCTTGTTGATGGGTTTTAGATTGCTGCTCCTCTGCGATAGCTTCTAACTGGGTCTTGATCGCTTTGTGGTCATTGACCTGTCGTCCCAGTCCCGTTGCCAATTGTGTTAAGCGTTCAGCCAAATGTTGACCACCCAATGCCGTTTGGGTAAGAGTCGGGGTGTGCTGTTGATAGTTGTGCTGTCCAGATTGTGCATGGGTTTGCGGCTGGGTGGAGAATACTAAAGCTTCGCCCGACTTGATATTGATTTGAGCGCTAGTATTGGCATTGATACCTTGACGTTTAC
>NZ_RRYV01000041.1 GCF_014861395.1 Psychrobacter sp. FME13
CGGCCTTATCAGAGAGTACTTGCCTAAGGGTTGTGACTTTAGACAAGTCTCTGATGATGAGATGCAGGACATTGAGAACAAATTAAACAACAGACCAAGAAAACGATTAGGGTTTAAGACGCCTATGCAGGCGTTCTATAATATTAATTAGCGTTGCACTTGGTGTGTTAATCTAAGAGAGATAAAAAAAAGAGAGACACAAAAAAGCAGCGTCGATAATCAACGCTGCTTTTTTGTGTCATATTGCAAGGTTTATTAGACACCCATTGCGAGTTTGATTAATTGTGCAATGGTAAATACAACCAAAAATCCAGCTATATATAAACCAATAAACCATGCCCATTGTGATTTTTTCTTACTGAGATTTTTCATGTTCATCTCCTTCTTACCTGTTAATACGCTTTTGAAAAGCAGTATAGCTACCACTTATAACGGCAGTAGCTAGTGACCGTTTTATCAATTTACATATTCACTAGTACATATGCTCATGATCTGTTTTGCCCTTAAAAGTATAGTAGGCAAAAGCGGTATAACTCAAAATAATTGGCAGCATGATAGTTGCACCAACTAACATAAACGAGAGAGAAGTATCCGCTGCGGCCGCCTCATAAATCGTCATTTGATAAGGTACAATATAAGGGAATATCGCAGAACACACGCCGATATAACCCATCAAGAATAATGCAACCGTTAATAAGAACGGACGATATTCACGCTCTGTATTTAAGTCTTTACGCATGATAAAGAATAGCAGCACGACTATAATAGGCATAGGAATCAAGGACAGCAGTCCTGGGAGGTGGAACCATCCGTCGAGTGCATCGATATCTGAAAAATACATAAAAGTGGTAACGACAATCATCGCGATAATCAACGCAGTCAACATCCAGCCAGAAACTTTACGCGCCCAAGTCTGTAGCGAGTGTTCCGTTTTAATGATGAGCCATGTAGAGCCTAACAAAGTATAGCCTATGATCATCGCAAAACCGCAGACAATAGAGAAAGGTGTCAACCAATCAAAAGGTCCTCCAGAGTACAGACGATTATCTGCCTGCAATCCCTGAACCAGTGCGCCAAGCATAATTCCCTGAGAGAAGCTGGCGATAACTGACCCTATAAAAAAAGAGTTGTCCCAAACATGACGACGCACCGAAGACTTGAAACGAAATTCAAATGCTATACCGCGAAGAATAAGACCAAATAACATCGCCGTTACAGGTAAATAGAGGCCCGTCATAATGATGCCATAAGCGACTGGGAAAGCAGCGAATAAGCCACCACCACCCAATACCAACCATGTCTCATTACCATCCCAAAATGGCGCGATAGAGTTCATAATGCGGCTTCGGTTTTTATCGGAACCTGCGAAAGGGAATAAAATACCACAACCTAAGTCGAAACCGTCTAATAAGACATAGATAAAGACAGCAAGCGCGATGAGTCCGCCCCAAATCAAAGGTAAGTCTAATACATCACCGTAGTTAAACATTAGCGTAACCCTCCTTCATCGATGTCATCTGCTGGTTTATCCAAATCCTCTACAGCCTTTTCACTAGCATGCGTGTCGCCGGTCAACGTACGGCCTTGACCTTCTGTGATAGTGTGCTGATAAAAGTTGTCTTCAGCAGGATCTTCATAAGGTTTCGGTCCTTGAGCAATCAGGCGTAAGATATAGAAACTACCTGCACCAAAGACTAAGGTATATAAGACGATAAAGCCAATCAAAGTTGTAGCGACTTGCTGTGCAGCAAGAGGTGACATACTTTCGGCGGTGCGAATCACACCATATACCGTCCATGGCTGACGACCAGTTTCTGTGACAAACCAACCAGCCAGCAAGGCAACAAAACCAAGTGGGGTCATCATCATCCACGCCCTGTGGAACCAGACGCTGTCAGAGTCGTACTGTTGTTTTTTGAAGTACTTGTATAGGCTGAATAAGCCGACAAGTACCATTAACATACCAATAGCTACCATGACACGGAATGCCCAAAACACGACAATAACTGGCGGTTGGTCTTCAGGTTCCCAGTTTTTGAGACCTTTAACTTCACCATCTAACGAATGGGTGAGAATTAGACCAGAAACATAAGGAATTTTGACTTCATATTTATTGGTTTGGTTCTCTTGGTCTGGTATCGCAAATAGACGTAGAGCGGCACCGCGTTCATCTTCCCAGATACCTTCCATCGCAGCAACTTTGGCTGGTTGATGCTCTAAAGTATTTAGACCATGTTCATCACCAATCAATACCTGTGCTGGCGCGACAAAGATAGCCATAATCATTGCCATACCTAGCATGACACGACCATGTTTACGATGTTCGGTATGTTTTTTGGATTGCAGATAATAAGCACCAATACCACCAACAACAAATGCAGTCGTTAAGAAGGCGGCCGTTACCATATGTGCAAGACGATACGGGAATGAAGGATTGAAAATAATTTCAAGCCAGTTGGTTGGGTATAGCAAACCATCTGCCCCCATCATAAAACCTTGTGGCGTTTGCATAAAACTGTTGGCCGACAAGATCCAAGTGGCTGATATTAATGTGCCAACGGCGACAATTGCAGTGGCAGCAAAATGCATGCGTTTACTGACACGTCCCCAACCGAACAGCATAATCCCTAAGAAAGAAGCTTCTAAGAAAAATGCAGTCAACACTTCATAGGCGAGTAATGGCCCTAAGACGTTACCAGCTCTATCAGCAAATACAGCCCAGTTAGTACCGAATTGATAAGACATTACTACGCCTGATACAACACCCAAACCGAATACAACAGCAAATATTTTAACCCAGTGCTTATAAGTTTCGGCAAATACCGGATTGCCAGTTTTCAACCAACGAAATTCAAGCACCGTCAAAAAGCTGGCAAGTCCAATTGAAAATGCAGGAAATACAATATGAAATGAAACAACAAAAGCGAATTGGATACGCGCAAGTAACAGCGCGTCCATTTGATCAACCATAAATGCAGCGAACATAAGCGCTTACCTTTATTTGTGAGCTAAGTAGCGAAAGCTTCCATGATACGCCCAAGTAACTGCCCGCAATATATTGAAAGAGTATCGCGACCAATAGTCAGATTTTTTTAGCTGTGAATGTTAGCGAGTTAAAGAATTCTAACTACTCAATTATTAGAATTATTCAACTGAGTAAATAATTTATATCCATACAAATTAAGAAGTAATAGTTCGTTCAATTGCTGTTGCATTATTATACGCTTGCATGTTTATGGTCACAAGTAATGCCATGTAGCTTATACTTACTATTAAATGTAAATTGGTAAGAATAAGTTAACAATTTATGATACTTGAATATGTTTTGTAATAAGATATAAAAAGGTAGGTTGTGTTGTGCTCAATGCTACTGTTTGAGCTGTCGATGCAGTATACGCCTTAATGTCAGAATAGTTTGAGGACTTTCTTGAATACTATGACCACCATTAATGACAGTCTCAGAGGCGGCGCCATCGAGGTGGGCGCTGGTGTAAGGTACGATACCATCAGATAAGCGCTCTGTCAGTGCTTGGCTAATGTTTTCATCAATGGTAACAGCGGCAACAAGTGGCGTAGTTGTACTTTTGGACCTCGTGGAGATGTTGTTTGCACCAACAGTCTGATCATTTGTTTTTGTCGCTTGAGACAGATCAATTCTAGCCCCATCTGGTTGCATTTGTGCCAGCCCTCTAGTGATGTCGGCATCATTATTGGCAATGATGGAGTGGTACGTAATGCGGTTATTGATATTGATGTCCTTGGTTAATTGTATAAAGGAAGACTTATCGCTGAGCTGGCTAGCGCCATTTTGTAAATATAGAGCGCCTAACGGGTTTTCGGCTAAATCGCCTTGCGTGGTAATCATAGCCAAGTTTTCAGTGACTGTTTTTACCAAACCAACTGGCAAGTAAACAATGCGGCGTAAGGCACGCGTGAACCAACGATCGGCATAGTCAGTACCACGAAATGGTGCTGATAAAAATACCGCGGTATCGACCTGAGGCAGAGCCTGTAGTTTGAAGCGCTCTTTTAATTGTTCATCACCGAATGATGTTTTGAGTGCATCGAGGATTTTGCTTCTTTCATTATTGGACAGTGAGTCTTCATCTTCTATTTTATCAAGATCATCGATCAAGTTTTCATCAGATAGCATCATGCGGCCGATAACGGCGCCCATGCTATGACTGATAATGACGCTGTTTTTACTGGCACGATTGATGCCTTTAGGGTCGGTCTGTTGGTAAGTGTTTTCAATTAAACGTTGGATCTGATAGCGGTTTTCTAAAATAGGCAGATTGGTGGGATAAAATATCTGCCAAACTTGATAGTTATCACGTAACTTATCATCATTGAGAATATCATTGGTCAGGTTTACCCAAGTAGCAGGGCTAGAAGCCAAGCCATGAAGCATAATTAGTACACGTTTATTGGGATCATAAGGCTCTAGCATAAACAACTTGGGTAGTCTTTCTTTTGGTTGGCTAGTAATTAAGTTTAAATAGCCGACACCATCTAGTTGGTTTTCTGACAGCCATAAGCCGTAGCCAGCCGAGAAGTTGGCAGCCAGCGGGTAGCTACTATCAAGGATGTTGACACTGTCACTTTGATATGGGTTATATAGGTGGATATCCAGCTTACGACTGCTTAGTACATCTAGCACACTATTGCCACTGGGTTTGATTAAACCCGTTAATAATAAATGTCCAGTAGGATATATTCTGGAGCTTGGCTTGCTATCTTCTATAGCAACGGCGGTTTCATCAGTTTTCTGGTCTGATAGTGATGACTCCAATAACTGGCGAATCGTGGTGGTATAACGGTCATCTAATGATGCGACCAAACTGATACCTAAGCCTGGACGCTTGCTGATTGAGTTAAGTCCTGAGAGGCGCAATTCGTAGGTTGATACCAAGTCTGCTAGAGCAGAGGCTTGCTTATGTGCATTTTGTAGATAGCTGTTTTCATTGGGCAAATAAATACCAAGATCATAGTCGTCGATCTGTATCTCCATAACTTTGACTTGATCAGTCGTTTTGCCTGTTAAAGGTGCGCGGTTGGCTATCGCGGCTTGGGTACTGTTATCACGCTCAGTGGAGGCTATTGGTAAGTGTACTATTTTTGGGTTGCCCATTAGTTTGTTTGAGCCATCAGATGATTTATACAGTTGGGTGATAACGTCGTTACTAGCGGCGTTGTAGATATCTTGGGTTTGAATGTCGGTATCATTTGGAATACGGCTTTGTGTACTGTTTTGGCTTTGGTCTTGATCGGCACCGTCAAAATCATGTATCAAACTGTCATAGAATAAATAGGTATAGCTGTACTTAACGGCATCAAACAAGCGTTCTTGATAGTCGGTTAAACAGCGACTGGTATTTTCTTGTTGGGTTTTGGCTTCTTTTATATTGACATAATATCGATATAAAACGAAGACGCTTTATGAGCATATTTTTAGTATTAGCACTGATAATGCTCTTTTCTGTATCGCAAATTTTTGCAATACACCTTAATTGATAAAGCGCACTCTAAAGAAGTTTAGGCACTAGGTTTTACATCAATGTCAGGAGCGGCTATATCCCAAATATAGAATTTACCTTCTTCGATCAGTTTGATTTGCTGAGGGATAATAGTATTGTTAGGGTTTTCACTGGCTAAGCGACGTAGACGCTCTAACGCATTATCACGGCGGTCACTCAATAAGTCTGACTGTGCTAAGCTTTGCTCAGCTTCGGTATATCCTAAAGATACGGCTTTATCTAAATATTTTTTACCTTCTTTAAAACCACCACCTTCTGACAGCATCATCCCGTATAAAAAGTTGGCTTCACCGCTATCTGGTTGCAGCTTGATGGCGCGGTCCACATACTTACCACCACGTATCGTATAGTCTGAGCCCAAGTCTAAGTTACGTCCCATACCGTTAAGCTTAGCAGCACGTAGCAGTACGTCATAAGAGGCATTAGGCGACTGAGCATAAGGTTCAATCCACTCTGCCAATACTTTTATTTTTTCACGCGTATAGTAACGCTGTGAGCGATTGGGGAAGTTTGGTGGATAGTGTCGTGCATTGGGTGATACATCTTCGATGAAATCATCTAGCAAGCTTACGTCTAGTTGGTCACCATTCGAGCCACTTTGTTGTGGAATTAATATTGTCGGTACAAAACTGATATCTGACACTTGTACTTTTGGTGTTGGAATATTAGCAAACTGGTTGGTACTTAGGTCAATACCATTAGCAGTCATGGGGCCTGGTTCATAGACACGAGTAGTTCCGGCGAAATCAGACTGTGTAGTAGCAGGTCTAACGGTCTGTGGCTGCGCAGAACTCATGGGGAAAAGGTTTGGCTGCGATGCGGTTGACTCTGTGTTAGATGAAGTAGTAGCCGCTTTAGGCTGAGCAAGACGAATGACACGTTTGCTCGAATCTACGGCACTAGGCGCTGATGTGGCTGCAGCATCTGCTTCGGCAGCATTAACAGGCGTTGATAGTAACATGGCGCATGCTGTGGCTAGTGCAGTCAAGGTTGCCAGCTTAGTAGACACACTACTAGGGAGAGTCGATTGGTTTGTGGCTTTCATAAAGATGGTTACCTTAGTTATTTAGTCGTTATTTAGCAATAGATGGGTCATTGAGTAATGTCTTTGCTGCAAAATCGTACAAATTTTTCATACCGTAGCAAATTAAACTTAACGCTATCAATAGTAGGATTGTTAATGGTCGAAATTATAAAAAATAAATCGCGGTATTGTTATGATATTGAAGGCTACTTTTAGTTCAATGGGTAGTGTTTACCATGACAAGTTTTCATGACTTCGTCTGCTACTACAAATGATAAGCAGTGGCTTTCATACGATTGGCCATCCAACGCATGGTATGACGTACAGGTGGTGATAATGCGGCACCGCCACTCTGTAATGCAAGCTCACGATGGTGCAGTTCTTCGATATCCATTTGTGCCAGTATTTCTTTTGAGCGTTGGTCGTGTTTTGGTAGCTGTTGAATATGCTCTTGTAAATGTTCGCTGACTTGTGCTTCTGTTTCTGCAACGAAGCCCAAGCTAAATTCATTAGAGATAGCACCTGCAAATGCGCCAAGACCGAAAGACATACCGTACCATAGTGGCGTAAAGACACTGGCGTGGCTACCTAGCTCATCCAAACGAGTTTCACACCAAACCAGATGATCTACTTCTTCTTCAGCAGATTGCTGCATGGCTTGTCTGACGCCGTCATCTTTGGCAGCAAATGCCTGTCCGTGATATAACCCTTGCGCGCATACCTCACCAGTATGATTGATACGCATCAGTCCTGCGACATGTCTTGCTTCAGTGATGGTTAGCTCAGGAATATCGTCATTACTGACTGGTAACGGACGGGTACTGGGGTTTGAATGTGGTACGATAGCTCGTAATGCCTTATCGACTCCGATTAATAGCTGGTCGATTTTGGATAAGGGACGCAGGGTCATAATTCACTCCTGATGGCTTTGGATACAGTCAAAAAAGCATTTGTTTTTTTGTCAGTCTGTTTTTCTTGGTTTAAGATAGTAATAACTTGATGCGCATTACTATAGCAAACAATCTAAATTATCAGCATGAATATTATCGATTCGATAACATATTAGTCGTTAGGGTACGGCCGATCGTCTTTCAAATCGTAGGAATACGATTGGCCATGCCAAACTTGTTTATTTTATCATGCGTAGTGCTTGTATTTGTTACTTATGGAGCTACTTCATCATGTGTTTGAATCACTGCTGTTTTGATATGCCTATTAAGTTTTATGTACAAAAAAGCACCAAAGACAATATTAAGTAAACCTGTCACCAAAAATAGCTGTGGTAGGTTCAGCCCTAGTGTATTTAACATAACAATACAAAAAATCGCCGAGCTGACCATAAATATCGCGTTAAAGATATTATTGGCACCAATGATACGGGCACGGTGACTCTTAGGAGAATAAGCCTGCATAGAGGCATATAAAGGCACGATATATAACCCACCACTAAATCCCAACAAGAACAAATCAGCAAAGACCCGCCAACTATCACTTATGCCAAACAAGTCACCAATGCTAAGCAGCGTTCCATTAGACACATTGATATTGAGCCCTGATAGCGACAAATACAAATCAATTGCAAAGACGCTTAAGCCAATAATACCAAATGGTAGTAAGCGCAGGCTGACTTGGTTTTTGGTTAATGATTTACATAACAAGGAGCCAATAGATACGCCCACAGAAAATAGTGTGAGCAGGAAAATCACTACTGACTCATCACCATGCAAAATCACCTTGCTAACCTCTGGAGTTTGGGTCAAAAACGTCGCACCGTACAACCAAAACCAGCTATTGCCAAGAATAACAAAGAATAAAAACGGCAGTGAATATAAATAACGTATCGTCGCTAAGCTGGTGGTAAAAATGTTCCAGTTGATCGTAAGGTTAGGCTGCATCGCTGGCATGGACGGGATATAGCGCGCCGCTAAATACCCCAAAACTGCGACCATCAGCACTGTTGTACTAATCCAATAGAGTGATTGTGA
Source organism: Psychrobacter sp. FME13 (assembly GCF_014861395.1). Classification (GTDB taxonomy): domain Bacteria; phylum Pseudomonadota; class Gammaproteobacteria; order Pseudomonadales; family Moraxellaceae; genus Psychrobacter. The sequence goes on from NZ_RRYV01000041.1 coordinate 8,547, forward strand.
CAGCTGCGTGAGAAGACCTGCGACAATCATCCCGATTAGAATTGCTAATGAGGTACCCATTTGAAACAAGCCGTTGGCACCAACCAACTCGTCTTTTTTCATTGCCTGTGGCAAGTAGGCATATTTAATTGGTCCAAAAAAGGTAGAATGTGTACCCATCAAAAACAACGCCACAAATAACAGTGAATACCATTCAAATACGAAGCCGACGGTAGCGATAGCCATAATAATCAGCTCAAGGATTTTGATGAACTGAGTCAGCTTTGACTTTTCAAACTTATCCGCAATCTGTCCTGCCAGTGCTGAAAATAAAAAGTAGGGTAAGATAAATAACATCGCAGCTAAGTTGTTTAAAACACTAACTTTCATACCCAATTGACTCGCAGCGGTATAAGTGAGAATCAGTATGAGTGCTTGCTTAAAAATATTGTCATTAAATGCGCCCAAAAATTGAGTGAAAAACATAGCGCTAAAACGACGATGCTTAAATAACTGAAACTGATTTGCCATGAAAATTCCTACAGGTGGGTCGCGGCTGATGGGTAGAATAGAGAAGTTGAGTGCGGTTTTTCAATACAGAATAATTATAAAAGATGCTAAAAACTATATCAAAATATAGCATAGGTTTTATCAATGTTAGGCCGTATAATAGCAAGGCTTGGATAAAAATACATGCAGTTGCTGCTATGATTTCAGAATTATCTACGTTATGATTTGTGAATTTTATATGGTTATATATACGGTGTTAGAGCTGATGAAGCCATGCTATTACTACCGTCTATACATACGTTGATATGAGGACGGCATATCATCCGAAAGTTTGCACTATGGACTATAGGCTGTCATTATCAAAAGCTAGGTAGTAAAACATAATTTAAGCGCACTGTTAATAAGTTTATTCACCGGTAAGGTTTAATGATAGCGATCGTTAATCACAGTGTACCGCGTGAGCTGATAGGAAATAAAAATGACATACCAGCCTTCAACTCTAGCGCGTACTGCATCGATTAATAACTGTGCTGCTAATAACAACACATCACATGATATCGGGGTTCAATGTATTGAATCCCACTCTCGTCTCACAATGACTGCTTCTCGCTGCAATGCCCCACGCATTAATTTTACACGCTCAGCACTTTTTTCTGCTTTAGCGACCAGTTTGGTTGGTTTTGGTGTTGCTCCTACAGCATTAGCTGATTCCGCCAACAGTACAACCATGATTGTTCAGCCTGATAGCCAAATAGCGACGAATCAAGAGACTGCCGTTTTAGATGATTTATCGACCAATCCTTCTAATCGTGTCAATGAGGACTTGTTGCAACAAGCAACGGCGATACAGGAGCAGGGTTATCAGATGATGACACCTGAACAGATTGATCGTGAGTTGGCTGCGCTCGATATACAGAATACCCAAGATATTGATATCATAAACAATATCAGTAATAATGACAGCGATTTTACGGCGCCAATTTCGACGCTGGATGACACGACATCACCTATTGGTCTAGATTTGGAATTGGATGCCACCAGTCTTCCAGAACCTAATAACCTTGATACGTTGGGTAAAAACGAGGCAATTGCTGAATCAGCCACCGAATCAACTGATGAAACGACTGAAGTGGTAGCGGGTGCGATAAATGTCGGCGAATTTACCAACGATGCTGTCAGTGATGAAAGTGTGGATGTAGAGAGTAATAGCAATAACGATATGGTAGCCAGCGATCTGACCGATGAAGATGAGCCAACATCAAACATTATCGATCCAAATGACTATTTGCCAGATTATCAAACGGAGACTCAGGTAGAAAATGACAGTATAGAACAAACTGGTAGTCCTAGGCCGCGGGAGCGAAATAAAGGTAGTATTTTCAAACGTCTTTATAGTCGTTTTTTTAATGACGGTGCCATTACCTTACCTAATGTTGAAACAACTATTTATCTACAGGAAGTCGCATCTGAAAATTCGGGCAATAGTGAACCAGTAGAAACTAAGGCGGATGATGATATCCAACCCATGAAAAATATCAAGGCAGCACTTGACGACACCACAGTGCAATCTGTTATTGATTTCACTGCCGCTGCACCAGGCTTACGTCAAACGGCATTAGATGCTGCAAAAGCAGTGGGTTATTATGACGTTACTTTGAGTCTACGTCAGCCTAGTCAAGATACTTTGGATGTTGTGATTGAAAAGTTGGGTGAGCCTGTGCGTGTTGATAGCCGTACTGTTGAGGTTCGTGGTGAAGGTGGTGAGCAAGAAGAGTTTATTGCCTTAGAACAGGAGTTGCCGCCACAAGAAAACGATATCTTTAATCATCGTGTTTATAAAGAAAGTAAAGCGGCACTTGAGTCGCTCAGCAGCACATACGGTTACTTTGACCAGTATTGGCTAAACAAGTCTGTTGATATCATCCTACCGGACAACACCGCAGACGTCTCTTTAGTTTATGATACAGGCGATCGATACGAGTTTGATGAGGTTGTGTTTTTTACCTATGATAGAGAAACCAATACGTTGACTCAAGACCCTGATAAACTGCCTGTCGAGCTGTCACTGTTGCAGCAATTACTCGACTTTAAACCTGGCGAGCCCTTTTATGCGCCTGATGTGACTAAATTTACCAATGATTTATCATCGACTCGTTATTTTAACACGGTTAATGTCGAATCAATATTACCGCCAACGGACAGTAGTGAAGCCAGTACTTTGGCTTTTGATAATGAAGCCGTTGATAGTAATGATGTTGTTATTGACAATAGCCTTTCGGATGTGACTGATAGTAGTAGTGATGATTTAATGGTATCTAATGAGAGTGATGTTAAGGAAAGTGTTAGTGCGCAGAGTAATAATAGTGACAGTGTAGATAGTGAAGAGACGGCGACTGACGATAGCAGTAATGTTGTCGATACAGCTGATATAGCTGCTATTGAGTTTGAGGCTGATGAAGCCACGCTTGATAAATTGCAAGCCATTGAACAAAAAGCAGACCGCTTAAGCCGTTTACCAAATGATAGAGTGTTAGATGAAAAGGAAAAAGAGGCAGAGAATCTATTAGGTAAAATCAGCGACTCAATCAGTAATGTGGCACAAAAAATATTGCCTGATGAAACCAGTATTCTTGCTGATGAAAGCTTTGTTCCACCAACGCTTGCAGGACGTAAGACACCAGAAGATGTTGCTGTGAGTAAAAAAGTACCTTTATATGTTTTTGTGGGGGCTAACCAACCTCGTGATGCTCAAGTAGGTCTTGGTTATGGAACAGATACAGGTGTGCGCGCAACTGGGAAAATAGATTATAACCTTATTAATCGTCAGGGCTATCAAGCTGGTGCGGAAACAGAAGTGTCGAGTATTACCAAAAATGTAGGTGTCTATGTCAGTCGACCTTGGAAACATCCGCTCAATGATAAATTAGAGGCAACACTCACCTATGAAGAGGAGGTGATTGATCAAGGCGAGGGTAATTTTGACCTATCTACCAGAACATTAAAAACAGGGTTGGCGCGTAACATTCGTCGTGATAGCGGTTGGAATCGCAGTTACTCTATGCGTTACCGTTTGGATAAGCTAGAAACGGGTGTCGATGATACCGAGTTAGACGATTTGCCTATACGTTTTACCTCATCTAACCCAACCCAGCAAGCACTGTTGTTTGGTTATGGTGTTAGTAAAACTGACGTGGATGATAATGTCAACCCAACTCAGGGTATACGTCAGTCTTACTCTATTGAAGCAGGTAGTGAGTCTGTGGCTAGCGATACCAATATGGCAATCGCTCGTGCGAGTGTTAGCGGTATCTATAGCTTCGGTGACGATGACAAACATCAGGTATTGGGCAGCCTAAATACAGGTTATATTTGGGCAGATGATTTTTATGAAGTGCCCTACAAGTTACGCTTCTTTGCCGGTGGTGATCAAAGTATTCGTGGCTATGACTATGAAAGCTTATCACCATTAGAAAATGGCTATCTAACAGGTGGGCAAGTACTCGCAGTGGGTAGTGCTGAGTATAACTATGAGTTTAAACCAGGCATTCGCGGAGCATTTTTCACTGACGTGGGTAACGCTTACGATGAAAACTTTGACACTGAGACAAAGGTTGGTGTTGGTGTTGGTATTCGTTGGGCATCACCTGTGGGCGTGGTACGAGTCGATGTCGCGGCTGGCGTGACAGAAGAGAGTATTCCAATCAGGCTACACTTCTTTATTGGCTCACCTTTATAGTCATTTTATTGGTTTTATGTGTTGTTTATTATTTATCGTGCCGATTGCTGGTAATCATTCTTTAACGTAGTTGAGTGTCATGCTGACAAAAAACACCCCGCCTAGCAAGTTACCAGAAGAAGATCCAGCACAGAGGGATGCTCGTGCTGTGAGACGTTGGTATCCGTTGTCATTTCTACTCAAACTGCTGGTACTTATTTTAATTGTACTTTTGATCATGTTTGCAGTGTTCTTTTATGCAGCTGGTACAGATTCGGGCACCAAGTTTATACTAGAAAAAATCAGTACCGAGACGGGTATCGATTTTGAATATGGACAAGGTAATTTACGTGAAGGTCTTTGGGTTACGGATATTGATATCAAAGCGACTGATGATCTTCAGGTATTAGTGGATAAAGCCTATGTGAAAATAGGTTGGCGTGCTGTATTTGCTAAAGAAGTACATTTGCGTGATGCAGACATACAAACCATTGAAATTATCAATAATGAACCTCCAACGGGTGAGCCGTTCGATTATAAAACTCTGCAACTACCGGTTAATCTACGCTTTGACCGCGCTAATATAAAAAACATTACCTATAAACAAGTCACACAAGACCCTATTGTTATTCACAATATCGTTGCTCGTGATTTGACATGGGTTGGTAGCATGGTGGAAATTGCTCGTGGTGACTTACAGTATGCTGATATCGTCAATATTAGCGCCTTACAAGGTGAGATTGATCTACAAGGTGATTATCCACTAGATTTAAGTGCTATTGCAGAAGTGAGTGCACTCGAACAAGCCTATATTGACCCACTAAATATTACTGCAACAGGTACGTTGAAACGTACGGTAGGTAAAATACGTAGTCGCTACAATGACAGCGATGTTAGTGGTGATTTTATCGTACAGGGGTTGGATAGTGATTCGCCTTTTCGGGCAAAACTGCAATGGGACGACATCTTAATCCCTTATGCTGAAGAGCAAGATATTCGCTTAACAAGTGGTACAGCTACCGCAGAAGGTGTGATTTCTGAGATACGTTTGCGCATCAATACCGACCTGACGGCTAAAGATATTCCTTCAGGTCATTACCAAGGCCGTGCGGTCATCGCTGACAGTCAGTTACGCATTGATCGTTTGGATGCTGATGTACCTGCTGGACGCCTAGTATTGCAAGGTATTTTAGATTGGAAAAACAGCTTCGATGCGACAATACGAGCGACGGGTAGTAATTTTGATATTCGCCGTGCCATTCCTGATGATTATGCTGACTTTAAAGCATACGCACCACAAACGCTTAATGGTAGGCTGTCGTTACATTATCAGCAGCAGAACAATGCTGGCAATACACAAATTGATGCAGACTTACTCCAGCGTGATGGTGAGCATGTCAATGCGAAGATAGCCAGCGGTAAGGTTTCAGCGAAGTCTACACAGTCGGCCCCTTGGTATATCAATGCGAAATGGCAAAATCTGGTGCGCCGTGATGTGCCTAATATTGGTAATATTGATAGTCCGAATGGACAGGCAGATGTCATTATTCGTGACTCACAGTTAGTAGTGAATGCTAATACAGTGGTTAATGAACTCAGTGTCGCACCCAAAGGCCGTTATGATGTGCGTGTGCGCAAATCAGGGGACATTATTAGTATCAATCGCCTTAACTATGATGGCGTTGTGGGCGATCTATCTGGCACAGGACAAATTAAACTAGAGAATGAAAATGGTCCATTGACATGGCAGGTTGATGCCAGTACCAAAGAATTATTACCAAAAAAATATAGTAGTGACTTACCGCTTGAGCGTCTAACGGGTAGTATAAGCGCACGTGGGCGTTTATTAAATATCACCAAGAATGGTGTTAGCGGTCAGCGCCATATTATCACCTTAAATAATACCGATTTGCAAACACAACTTGATGCCACACAAGATAGCCGTACTATCGGTATAACTGGTGGTGGTGATGCTAGTATTGATATCATCGATGGCGAGTTGTCTGTATTTGATACACGTTTTGATGGAAAAGTGGACACAGCAGATGTACCAAATGGTCAGCTGTCTCTTGATGCAGCTGGCACACCAAATCTGATTAGCATCCGTAAACTAAATTATAACGGTGAGGCTGGTGCGGTAAACGCAAAAGGTGTTATTGATTTACGTAAAAATATGGGTTGGACAATAGACGGGCGCTTTGATGAATTCAACTTGGGTTATCTTTTACCCAACAACCCAGCGATTTTGACGGGTGATCTAAAAACCAGTGGTGAGTGGCAAGCCGCCTCTTCTAACACTGCAGATGCAGCGGGTAAGCTGCAACGTTTTGCGGTAGATTTCGATGGTGTGCTAGATGCTGAGCAATTGCCGGCAGGTAAGCTGACGATTGATGCCAGTGGTGATGACCAACTAATCCGTATCAAGCAATTCCGTCATGTGGGTGCAGCAGGTAGTATTGATGCAAAAGGCACGGTGGATTTACGTCAAGGCATCGCATGGGATATCAATGCAGTGATGGACCGTTTTAACATAGGTTATTTTCTAAAAGACACACCAAGCCTTATTACGGGTAGTATAGATACAGATGGGCGTTGGAGTGACACGCAGCAAACTATTAATATTAAACAAGTTGATTTGACTGGTACGTTAAAAGGTCAAAATCTGAGCGCTAAAGGTAGCTTGGCTGCAAAAATGCGTTTACCAACAGACTTGGCGAGCTATTTTAAAGACCTCCAAGCACAAGATGCTCAGGCGCAATACAAAAAAGTAAATGCGTTAATCGATAGTTTAGATGCGAATAATCTGGTATTACGTTGGGGTGACAACTACATCACTGCTAATGGTAATGCCAAACAATTACAAACGAAAATTAATATTACCAGTTTGGATCAGCTCTCAAATCAGTTGGCAGGTAAAGTAACAGGTGGTGCAACATTATCACAGCCAGCAGGACAGGCACTACCAACTATTTATATTGACTTGGTGGGTGAGCGTATTGCACTGCCAAGCTTTGTTTTACGCGAAGGTCGTGTTCGCGGAAAACTGGTCAATTTAGCAAATAGTCCAAGTCAGCTTATCATAACTGCTGAAGGCTTAGATGCTGCTGGGCAAAGTTTTGAAAGTGTTGAGGCTTCATTTAGCGGTACTGAAAAAGCACATGTGGTCGATCTTGATATTGCCAATGAACAGCTTACTATCGGTGCAAGAGTTAAAGGTGGTTTTAATCGAGATAAAATGAGTTGGTCTGGCGTCATTGGTGAAGGTCGTCTTCAGTCTCAGTATGCGACTTTAAATCAGCTGCAACCAGCACAACTGATTGTTGATTTGCCTTATGAGCAGAATGGCAACAGTAATGACTTTAAGGTACAGATGGCTGCGCATTGTTGGCAAGCTGCTGACCAAACGGGCAAGCTGTGTTTACGCAAAAACCTAATCGCATCAGCGGATACAGGTGAGGTTGATGTTGCCCTACAGAGTTTAGATACGTCATTATTGTCAGTGTTTTTACCACAAGATATTGATTGGTCAGCCAAGATTAATGGTAAGGCCGTTGTCGGCTGGCAAAATGGACGTCCGCCAACCATCAATACCACTTTATATTCGGATAATGGCAAAGTTGGATTGGTTCAGGATGGTAGTAGTACTTCTGTCACCCTGCCTTATAAGCGAATATCCCTCATTGCTTTATCAGTTCCAGAAGGTATTAAGCTGCGCACAGATATTAATACAGGTCATGGTGCTAGTGGTTATGCCGAAGTCATTGTCGACCCTTACAAGGCACCGAAACCAATCTCTGGTGCCTTAGTGCTTAATGAGCTTAACCTAGCGATACTTAAGCCTTTCTTTCCGGGTATGCGAGCTCTACGAGGAAATGTCACAATGGCAGGTGGCTTGGGTGGTACTTTAGATAAGCCGCAGTTTTATGGTGACGTAAAGCTGGAGAATGGTCGTATCGCAATGTTGGACTTGCCAGTTAACCTAACCAATGTAAATGCTAATGCCAAAATTCGTGGGACACAAGCGACCTTAGATGGTACGTTTAACAGTGGTACGGGTACAGGAACTTTGACTGGAACGATTGATTGGCAACAAAAACTACAAGCCAAGCTGAGCATTGCTGGTGAAGGTTTGGTGATTACGCAGCCACCTTTATTAGTGGCTGAGATTAATCCTGATATTGATATTATCGTGCGCCCAGAGGACAGTTATGTCGATATTAAAGGTGCGATTAGTGTACCGTCAGCAACCATTCGTCCACCAGCAGCCAGTGAAGACATTGTTACTCAAACCGAAGATGCTGTTGTGCTCGATCGTCGTTTAATTGGGAATGTTGATGAAGTATTGGCTATTTCAAAACCTTGGTCTATCAATGCCAATGTTGGTATTGATTTGGGTGAGGATATCAACTTCCGTGGATTTGGTGCGGTTATTCCTTTGGCTGGCGCGATTAATATCAATCAAACTGGTACTGGTGTTATGCGAGCCAAAGGTGTGGTGCAAGTGTCACGTCGAACCAATATCAATGCCTTTGGTCAAAGTTTAGAGCTTAATTATGGTCAAGTGCGTTTCGATGGCGATGTTATGAATCCGAGCTTAAGTATTGAAGCTGTGAAAACCATTGAGAGTAAAACGGTAGGTCTACGGGTTAAAGGGGATGCCGAAACACCAAATATTATCGTCTTTAATAATGCAGGACTGACTCAGCAGCAAGCGATGAATGCATTGGTCACAGGTCGTCTCACCAGTACAGGTGCAACGCAAATTAGTGAGCAAGGGTTTAAATCAGAAGTGACCAATAATTTAGCAGCAGCTGGACTCAGTTTCGGGCTTAGTGGCACACGTAGCTTGACCAATCAGATAGGTCAAGCATTTGGTTTGCAAGGTCTTACAGTAGATGCATCAGGCAGTAGTGAGGATACCAATGTCAATGTCACGGGTTATGTGACACCTGACTTATATATCCGCTATGGAGTAGGTGTGTTTAATGCAGAGAGTACGCTATCAGCTCGCTATCAGCTGACGCGTCGTATCTATGTGGAAGCAAGCTCAGCCACAGAAAATGCGATTGATGTGGTTTATAGCTGGCAATTCTAAATGACATATTTGAGTACTGAAGATACGTCTTGCTAGCTTTTAGTCAATAAAAAACGCCTTTTAATGAAGGCGTTTTTTTATAGGTAGGATTGTGTCCCTTGACCATAGGTCTACTTGGTGAGGATCAATCGATTATTACGAGTTAGGCGTAGACGATATTCTTCACCTTCATGCTCAATACGTACCTCTTTGGTTAGAGCAAACAGATGCTGTGATTGAAGAGTAGGTAGACGGTTTTCACGGCAGTTCAGATAACGAGAGATAACCATGCTCATAATGAATTCCTTTTGATAAAAATTGGCTGAGTAATGAGAGCAATAAATAATTATTTGCTCTTAACGATAATAATTATCATTTAGATTGAAATAATTTGCAAGCTAATTGATAAAATAAAATGCAGTTATTATGTAAACTTATCTAAAGAAGCGGTTATAAAACGTCGATAAATTGATAAATTAAAAAATAAATTGTTTAAAATCATATACTTGAATTTAATTTCACTCGTTAGGTATTTTAATGTAGTTAATTAGTATTCAAATAAAAACAGTAAGAAAGGATAGTTTTATGGCAACAAAAGTAAATAATCAAGCAGTTAGCCTATTCCCAAACAAAAAAATAAGCACCGTAAACGTGGCTGTTGCTGTGATTCATCACAAAGAACAATATTTACTTGGGTTCAGAAATGCTGAACAGCATCAAGGCAATCGCTATGAGTTTGTAGGCGGTAAAATAGAAGCTCATGAAAGTGCTGAGCAGGCATTGATTCGAGAAGTTGCCGAAGAAACAGGTATTGCTATTCATGATAATACTATTGTTAAGCTTGGCCGTTTGCATCATGATTATGCTGATAAGCAAGTGAGTCTACAGGTTTACAAGATTGAGCTAACCGTACAGCAATATGAGCAGTATCAGCATTGTGACTATGGGTTAGAAGGGCAGGCGCTAACGTGGGTCAATAAATCTAGTTTATTGGCAGGCGAGTACCAATTACCCGCTGCCAATAAAACCATTCTAGAGTGGTTAAAAGTGCCAGAGAACATAGCGATCACTTATCCATTGGTACAATTTAGCGAGTGTGTAGATCCAGTGGCAGCATGGTTGCAATATCATCAAGAACACTTAATGCCAAAGTCTTGGGTTTATATTCGAATAAAGGCAGATGGCTTAGAAAACATAGCCGCGCAATTGATGGATAAGCGACCAGACATTCAAGCCATTGTTCCCTACTATAATAGCCATACGTTACACACTGAACAGTCGCCTTCGTCTAAAAGCAACACTAGTCAAAACGTTGCTTATCATTTAACTCACACGGCATTGATGCAATGGTCTGATAATACTAGAGCGCTGCCTGACCGTAGTCTATTAAGCAATCTGCCACTAGTCGTCAGCTGTCATGATAGCGCCAGTATTCATGCGGCTAATGAGCTTGCTGATCATCGAATACAGCAACAGTTGCCACCCGTTATTGCGATTTTTATATCGCCAGTATTAACCACCCAAACGCATCCAGATACGATGCCACTAGGCTGGGAATCATGGTCAGAATTGGCACAGCTGGCGGATATGCCGGTGATTGGTTTGGGCGGTTTATCTCCTGAGATGATCGATCAAGCATTGGTCCATGGTGGTATCAGTGTTGCAGGTATTCGTCAGTTTTTTAACAAGCCTTAATCAGTAACTATATAAATAACCATATAAGTAACTATGTGTTTGTTCTACAGCATAAATTCATAATTACTTACAAACCGTTGCGTTTTCCTACATTGTGACACTGTTTTAGTCGTGGCGTCGCTATTAATATAGTTGACCTGATTACAGAGTTCTTAATACCGCACCCCCAAATTATAATTGGCTACATTAGAATTGCTTAGTTCTAGTACTTGCAGATGTGTTCCTTGCTATTCTGATTTGCGTGGATGGTATAAGTGATTTTTGATAAGTGTATGGCTTATCACAACTTCTCTGAACATCCTTATAAACAGCCACTACAAATATGGTATAGCTATGAAAACCAATAAGTTACCTCAGTCAGTACGGTCTGATATGCAGGAATCCGGTTCTCAACTCCAGCAGGTTAGTCAGTCGGGCGGCGATTATCTGAATAATGATAATGCACGGCAGACGGATTATGCGAGTAACGATGACAGTTACAAACATGACATTTTGAATGATAATTACTTGAAACGTTTGGTGAGAGATACGTCTTCACAAGCCAAATATTTTGGATATAAGAGTGCCGACAACAGCCTATTAAAGGTAAAAAAACTCGATAGGACAGATCGTGACGATATCGAGCGCAAGGCTTCAACGCGTAGCGATGTCAAAAATCTTAATAGTATTAATGACGATAATACAGACGTGTATACGATTGATAGCGTTAAGCAGTCAAAAGCTCTAATCAAAGAAGCAGCGCTGAAGTCAGCGTCTTTAGCGCATCAAACGAGTCATTCAAGAGATGACCTTGGACACAAAGGTTTTGGACAAAAAAACGATTTCTCATTGGGTGCTACTCACTCATCATATAAAGACATACCGGAGCGTATCTTTATGAATGGACTTATTAAGCACACAGGTATCGCGTTAGCGATTATCATACCATTAGCAGCGTTTTCAGCGTATGCCGCCACGCCGGACATAAGCTCTGATGCAATGTCCAGCAACACGACGACAGAAACGTTAGCAATCGAGCCAAGTGCAATCATTCATAAGTCTGCCAATACACCAACCACAGTAGATAGCGTTGATCTCAAACAATATGCTGGTACCTGGTATGAGATTGGGCGTTTGCCAATGTATTTTCAACGCAATTGTGCCAGTGACGTCACAGCCAATTATGCTGAGAAAACGGATAGCTCAGGTATTACTGTCACCAATAAGTGCGTAGGTGAAGACGGTGCTGAAATTGTTGCTGAAGGTCTTGCCAAACCAGATGATGATACAGGCAGTAAGTTGAAAGTGACGTTCTTGCCATCGTGGATTCGTTGGTTGCCAGTTGGCCGAGCTGATTACTGGGTATTAGCACGTGATGCTGATTACAAAACAGCACTGGTTGGTACACCTGATAAAGACTATTTGTGGTTATTGGCCCGCTCACCAAATATCAGTCAAGAAACCTATTCTAAGTATCGCCAGATTGCTCAACAACAAGGTTATGACTTAAAAGAATTTAAGCTAACGCCGCAAACCAACCAAACTATTAATCTGGTTCCTTAGATTAATGTGGTTTCTTAGATTAATCTGATTTCTTGGACCATTATGATCGAACAACCTTTGCATTAACAAAAATAAAGGTAGCATAATACGTTGCCTTTATTTTTATGATAACCAGCATCATTTAATAAAATGTTTTATAGACAATGGTGAATCGGTTATCACTGGCAAAATTGGGCATTTTAGGCTAAAATCTAGGCGTTCTAATTACTCGGTAGCCGATGACGTAGACTAATAATGTTTGCTGGCCACATTAGGGTGATTGCTTAGATAACATATAATTCATATTTCTTTGTACTTTACTGATCATACATTACTGACCATAAGGATGTTTCTCGTGAGCAACGCTGATACCTTACGCCAATTACATCAAGACCACTTAAGCAACTATAATAATCAAGAACAACAAGCAATTGAGCTTATGGGGTTATTGAATAAGCTTTATAATAATCAAGACGTACAAGTGACCTTGTTCGGCGAAACGCTAGACTCTACCTCGGTTGGTCAGATATTAGCGCTACACCAAAAAGTAGCACTACGCGATAATAATGCAAAACCTATCGATATCGCTGATACGCTAGCCATGGTAAAGGTTATTGCAGAGAGCAAGGACATCCAAGCTACTCGCATCGATGTTGGTCAACTGATTGCTAACGACACTGACGTACAAGCTGCATTACAATCTATCAATAGTGCTGGTGCTGTCAATGGTGCAACAGATGTTGTATTGTATGGTTTCGGTCGTATTGGTCGTATCTTAACGCGCTTATTACTGTCACAAGCATCAAGCGCAAAAGGTTTGCAATTAAAAGCTATCGTCGTACGTCCAGCAGCAGCTGGCGATCTGGCCAAGCGTATTTCATTGCTTGAGCGTGATTCAATCCACGGTAGATTTTTGGGTGGTATCAGCATTGATGATGACAATAACGGCATGATTATTAACGGCCGTTTTGTCCAAGTTATCTATGCTAACGATCCGAGTACTATCGATTATACTGCTTATGGTATCGACGATGCGCTAGTCATTGATAACACGGGTATCTGGAAGGACGAAGCAGGTCTTGGTAAGCACTTACAATCAACAGGTGTGAAGAAAGTACTGCTAACAGCACCAGCTGGTGGCGATATCAAAAACGTTGTGTATGGTGTGAATAATGACACTGTTGGTGATGATACGATTGTCAGTGCTGCCAGCTGTACGACCAACGCTATCACACCAACGCTAAACGTACTAAATGATGAATACGGTATCGAAAACGGTCACGTAGAGACCATTCATTCATTTACCAATGATCAAAACTTGGTTGATAATTATCACAAGTCAGATCGCCGTGGTCGTAGTGCTGTGATGAATATGGTTATCACTAGTACTGGTGCCGCAAAAGCAGTAGGCAAAGCACTACCAGAATTAAGTGGTAAACTGACAGGTAATGCCATCCGCGTACCAACGCCAAATGTCAGCTTAGCGATTTTGAATTTGAATCTGAAGACTGCACCAGAAAGTGCTGATGCCTTAAATGAATTCTTGCGCAAAATTGCCAACAGTAGTACTTGGCAGTCGCAGATTGCTTATACAGATTCTACAGAAGCAGTATCAACGGATTTTGTTGGTACGACTCATGTCGGTATCATCGATGCTCAAGCGACTATTTTGACTGGTAATCAAGCCATCGTATATGTTTGGTATGACAACGAAGTAGGTTATAGTACTCAGGTATTGCGTTTGGCGACACAAATGGCCGGCATCAGCTACGCTCAGATTCCTGCATAAGACGGTAACCCTACGTAGCATTAAAAATCATAAGATACTGCCATTATCATTAAACCTAACTCTCTAATTGGTATTATAGCTAGAGATTTGGGCATAATTTTAAATGATGTATCCCAAACACCCGATAGTCTGATTGGTTATCGGGTTTTATTGTTATAATGCCAACAGCAAAATACTTGCTGCAATCATTGTGGCATGACAATATAGTAAACACCTAAAATACAGCCGTTGGTTGTAACCAGTATATTGACTGGATTGTAAATTAAGGAACGTAAAATGCGATTTATTGATGAAGCCGTCGTAACGGTAAAAGCAGGTGACGGTGGTAACGGAATCGCCAGTTTTCGCCGAGAAAAATATGTCCCACGTGGTGGCCCCGATGGTGGTGATGGTGGCAAGGGCGGAGATGTTTATGTCATTGCAGAGGATAACACCAATACCTTAGTTGACTATCGCTATACTCGTCGTCACGATGCTATGCGAGCTGAGAATGGTCACAGTAGAAACTGTTCAGGCAAAGGCTCTGATGACCTTTATCTACCTGTACCTATCGGTACGACTGTGGTTGATACTGAGACTGATGAAGTCTTGGGTGATTTGCTTGAAATCGGCCAGACATTACTGATTGCCAAAGGTGGCGATGGTGGTTTAGGTAACACTCATTTTAAAAGCTCTACTAACCAAGCACCGCGTAAAGCAACCTCTGGTTTTGAAGGTGAGTTAAAGGTTCTTAAATTTGAGCTAAAAGTAGTAGCTGACGTTGGTCTAATTGGCTTACCTAATGCTGGTAAATCCACTTTTATTCGCCAAGTTTCTGCGGCGAGACCAAAAGTGGCCGACTATCCATTTACCACACTTGTACCTAACTTGGGTGTGGTTGATATCGGTCGTCATCGCTCATTTGTGATGGCCGATATCCCAGGTTTGATTGAAGGTGCGTCAGAAGGTGCCGGACTTGGCATTCGCTTCCTAAAACATGTTGCGCGTACGCGTCGTCTGTTACACCTAGTTGATGTCAATCCTGTTGATGGTAGTGACCCAGTTGATAACGCCCGTGTTATCTTAAACGAACTTGAGCGTTTTTCACCTGAGCTGGCAAACTTACCACAAATTCTAGTATTGAATAAAATAGATCAGGTCAATGAAGAAGACTTGAATGCACTTTGCACACATATCGTGGCAGAGCTTGGCTGGACAGGTATTGTCTTCCGTACCGCTACATTGACTGGTGAAGGTGTTGACGCTGTTAAATATCACTTGATGAATGAGATTGAGCTTGAGCGCGAGCGTGAAATAGAAGACCCTATCTTCGCTGAAGCCCAAAAAGATCGTTTTGAACGTTTAGAAGCAGAAGTGCGTCTCAACACTGAAGCACAGCGTGAAGCGTATCGTGCAGCTCGTAAAGCAGCGCGTGAAGGGGTGGACTTAAGCGACGATGATGATTTCGATGATGATGATGGCGTCGAAGTAGTTTATGTTCCTTAAATAAATTTTTTTGAGTTCACCTACGTAAGTTAATATGATCAAGCAGTTAAAATTATGGTGGTGTATCAAAAAGTATGCTGGAGTAATAAAAGAAGGGTGACAGCCGAAGCAAGATGATATATTTGAGGTTATGAAGACACAAATACAGATCAATTGCCCCGACTGTCACAGTCCCAGTTTTTCGATACACGGCAAAAAAAGCTATGGCAAGCAGAACTACCAGTGCAAGGACTGCAAACGTCA
>NZ_RRYV01000413.1 GCF_014861395.1 Psychrobacter sp. FME13
ATATTACAACCAGACTAGGATTCAAAAGGGCTTGAGCTATAAATCGCCAAGACAGATGTGGTTTGATTATTATCGTCAAGCTGCGTAACTAAAATCTCCCAAGTTTATGTATACGGATTTGACGGCAGGGGTCAGTCTCTGACGCCACAGCCTCTCACTGTCATTAGCCGTATTTTATCTTCTATTGTAGAGTGACAGCCGTTATAAGTTAGGGCATGATCGCCAATAAACTGGCGTTTGCAGTCCTTACATTGATAGTTCTGCTTGCTATAGCTTTTTTTGCCGTTTTTCTTTAAACTGGGACTGTGACAGTCGGGGCAATTG
>NZ_RRYV01000414.1 GCF_014861395.1 Psychrobacter sp. FME13
ACCGTGCCACCCATATCGTACACTTGGCACGCAACAGTCTGGCACACGTGACAGGTCTAACCATCAGTCGTCGCCATCATGAACGTCATGCCTCCACTCTAGAGGCAGGCATTCACTTAACCCAGCTGCGTCTGATTACCGCAGACACGCCATGGGTGGGTAGCTTATATAGCAAACGCGTGCTACCGCCAATGACTGGTATCACAGATGCTCAAAGCGATACCGACAGTCGCAATCATATGACCCCGACCAAAAGCTATCTACTGGACAGCCCTGCCCAACCTATCAATCGGACAGAGGCCCAAGCAGGGGCCAACT
>NZ_RRYV01000415.1 GCF_014861395.1 Psychrobacter sp. FME13
CCATGACCAAGAAATTAAGAACCTACAGTAACGAATTTAAAGCTGAAGCTGTCAAAAAGATAACAGACAACAATCGTAACTTGAGTGCAACTGTTCAGCAGCTCGAAATAGAGATGCAAACGCTCTCAAATTGGCATAACAAAGCCAATCAAGGCAAGCTTGTAGGAACAAAGCAGTATGACCCTGAACTTATGAGTGCGCTTGAAGAGGTAAAACGCCTAAAGCGACAGCTTAAAGTTGCCGAAGAGGAGCGCGAGATCTTAAATGAGGAGGGATAAAGCGAAGCACTGCTTCGCCCCGACGCAAGATGAGAGCT
>NZ_RRYV01000416.1 GCF_014861395.1 Psychrobacter sp. FME13
ACGACATTTAATGCCGTGTTGCTCTTTGATGCTTCTTACCATATACAGGCTAATGTTATGGCCTTGCTCGCTTAGATGAGCATGCAGTCGATCTGCGCCATAACGTTCTTTCGTTTCATTGTGAGCCGCTTTAACCAGTAATTCAGACTGGTTGCGATGTATCTGTTGGTCGCTGAGATCACGACTTAGCCAGTCGTAATAGCTTGATGGCTTAACCCTTAACACACGGCACATAGTGGTGATGCGAAAGAGGAACTGGTTGTCTTTGATAAAGGCGTACCTGACTAACTGTTTCTCGCGAAGTACGCCGTCGCCT
>NZ_RRYV01000417.1 GCF_014861395.1 Psychrobacter sp. FME13
CTGATAAAGGGTATATCAGCCCGAGTCTGACATCGTACTACGACGCTCAAGGAGTGGATTTACAAACGCCACTCAGAGCCAACATGAAAGAGGATAGACCCAAACCTGTGGTAAGACGGCTAATGAAAGCCCGCCGTATCGTTGAAACAGTTATTGGTCAGCTATCAGAACGATTTAATATCTTAGATTAACACATGAAGTGCAATACCAAATGCAAGGTGAAAAAAAGACCTAGATGCGCTAGCATCAAAGTTTTTATCCACCGACCAAAGTGAGATTGCAACCATGAGCTATACACATCTAAGCCTA
>NZ_RRYV01000418.1 GCF_014861395.1 Psychrobacter sp. FME13
AATTCTATTACCATTTGCGTCGGTATGAATGTGTTTACCGTAAGATTCGTAAATGAACCGCCCCGGTATTGTCGGAGACTCCAGCTGTCTTTAAGCTTGTTTGTGACCCAATCCCATACGTCAGTGATGATAGTGAAAGCATTGTTTGATCGTCTTGCACGAGCTTTGTTATCGGCATAATGAGCTCGGTAACCTCGCAGGCTTTTATTACGCTTAAGCTCTCTTGATATAGTACTAGGACTTCTGCCTAACGGAGTTTTTCAAGGTAGTTGTCACCATCAAGCTAAATTAAGCGGCTTGTAATCT
>NZ_RRYV01000419.1 GCF_014861395.1 Psychrobacter sp. FME13
CCTGATGAGCATGTCGTTGCATTGGGTACACTACGCCACCGCTTTAGCAATCATCAATCAAGCGATAGTGGTCAAGGCATCAATGTCGCTACCGATCATGGGCTACAGATTAGTGGTGATACAGGAGTGCTACTCTCTACCTTTAATATCAGACACACACAAGCTGAGCATGAGTTGTAGTGGCATAATTAAATTGGACAACTGCTAAGAGGCTATACTAACCCAAAGAAGGAAAATAGTATGACCAACAAACGCAACCAATATACCCGAGAATTTAAATTAGAAGCGATTAGCTTAGTCACT
>NZ_RRYV01000042.1 GCF_014861395.1 Psychrobacter sp. FME13
GGGCTTTATAAAACAGAGGTGATTGAATATTTAAAACAGCAGTGGCAAGGTGTGAACGATGTTGAATTAGCAACCCTAGAATGGGTCGATTGGTTTAACAAAACTCGCATTCATAGTACGATTAGTTATGTGTCGCCTTTTGAGTTTGAGAGACGATACTATGATAGTCTTTGTGAGTCAGACAAAGCTGCCTGACTCAAGCAATCCACTCTCCGATATAGTCGGGGCGGTTCAGTATATAGCGTTAGACTCTACGCTAGCATGAATTTTGTCCATTACACCCTATATAAGAAATAATAGACATAAAAAATCCCAGTCACCGTATGATGACTGGGATTTTTTATGGAAATAACTTTTTCGCTGTTAAGATGCTTAACCCTTCTCGGTCAGCAGTTTAATACCCAAACCAAAAAATATTATGCCGCTAATCTTGTTTAATAAAGTTTCGATAGACGGTTTTTCACGCAGGCTTTTGCTAAAGCGTGACGATAACAGCGACAGACAAGAAAACCAGATAAAACCAGTGATAGCAAAGGTAATGCCCAACATCAAAAATGACAACATGCCATAAGCATAGCTAGAGTCAATAAACTGGGGAAGAAAGGCTAGGAAAAATAGCGCGACCTTCGGATTAAACACGTTGGTTAATACGCCTTGTTTATAAGTTTTCCAGCCTTCTTTATTCTGATTGCTGGCAATACTTTGGTCGCTAGCTAAGCTATTTGCTATCGAGCTTGAGTTTTTGCTTAGCAGCATTTTTAGACCCAAATAGCACAAGTAAGCCGCCCCAATGTATTTAACGATCATAAATGCCATTGGTGAGCTGGCGAGCAATACTGATAATCCTAAGGATGCCAATAGCGTATGTACCAAAATACCTGAGGTAATGCCTAGTACAGAGTGAAACCCAGCGGTCTGTCCTTGTGAGACACTACGAGTAATAATATAGATACTGTCAGTGCCTGGCGTTAGGTTTAATAAAATCGCCGCTAAGATAAACCCTAGATAATTTTCGATACCAAACATTGCAATCACTTCCCTTTAGTCACGCTAAGCCTCATCATTTATCGTATGTGGCTGCACTTTATAAACACGCTTATTAGATCGATAGTAACGAGTATTAGATAAGTTGGCAATAGCGCTATTAGCAGTATGCTAGCAGCTATTAATAATAAGCTAACGACAGCGGAATAGAGGGTGTTAAGAAACCAATAGACATAAAAAATCCCAGTCACCGTATGATGACTGGGATTTTTTATTGTTCGCTTATTAGTCTAACCTGATGCTAAGCAAAAGTGCTAATAAGTGACGCCGAATAGTGGCGTCCCCAGGGGGATTCGAACCCCCGTTACCGCCGTGAAAGGGCGGTGTCCTAGGCCTCTAGACGATGGGGACGCATAGAGTGTCATAACTAAGGGTTACAACGGTACTTCACAATATCAGATGGCTTATTATAAATAAGCATTGCCTAGGTGCTGATATCGTACTTTAGCGAGTATTGATAATGTAGCATCTGTTGATGTTAATCTTTGCTATAAATAGCATGGTGGAGCTAAACGGAGTCGAACCGTTGACCCCTTGCATGCCATGCAAGTGCTCTACCAACTGAGCTATAGCCCCTCGCTAAGAGTGTGCGTATTTTATGTAAGAGCGGCAGCCTTGTCAACTACTATTTTTAAAATAATTGGTTTTTTTCATATAAAGATAATGATTTAACCATTTTTAGGCCATTTATAGTCTAAATTGAGGACAGGCCCTAATCTTATTCTATTGTTTTATGATGAATATAAGCTGATAGTGAGCCAAAAAGAGGCAGAAAAATATCACGGCTATACAAGATAACCGTAATATTAAAACCAGCTTAATAGCGTTATTTGTTCCACAGCCCTTTGATAGCTTCCCACTGTTGAGAGAGTAAATGGTTACTGGGTTTATCGTCTTTATTACTTGTTGAGTCAGATGGCGGCAGGACATGCTCATAGTAAGTGTTTTTGAGGAGATGACGTAATATGCTTTCGCCAATAAAGCCTTTACCATCATTGAGCGTGTTCGCCGCTCTCAGTAAGTGACGGATATCATATTGTGAAGGATCAATATCGGGCACTTGTTTTTTGACATCAAGTAATGAGTAAACAGCAATACGAGCCGTGCGAACAGAGCTTTCGACGGTAAACACCACGTCATTATTGGTTTCGACGAACTGTCCTACCAGTCCTAAATTGGTACAGCCTTTGGGTACAATATCAGGGCGATCGCCTTTGGCTCTAGGCATAAACATTGAGGTAATATAAGGCATATATGCCGTTTTGACGATGGTATTGTCTATGACATTATCGCTCTCACTACTGATTCCCAAATGATAACAAAGCTCGCTTAAAATCTCGCTACCCGTACATTTAGGCATAGGTTTTTTAACATGATTGCCCTCTTTATCCATCAGTAAACTGTATACCCAAAGCACTAAAGTGTCTTTTGGCTGATCAGGGAAATGTGGTTGGCGGTTACAAGTAAAGCTCATGAGCCAGTTTGAATCCGTAAAGGTAATGATGCCACCTGTGGCTGTTTTACCAGAGTAGGGGTCATTAACCGACAAGGTTTTAAGCTTATTCGTCAGCGCTGAAGGCTTGCAGGTCAATGTCGCTGACATCCAAGAAGACTGATCGACATGAGTATTGAATTTTTCAGGATGCCCAAAGACTGTAGATTTTTTTGCTAAGTTATTCCAAAGTTGCCAACCAGATGATTGACCCATGGTGTCTTTATTGAAGTCTAATTTTGGTGAGGTCTCGTTATCGCCATAACGGGTGTCTTCAGTCATGGAGCCTGTGGTAACAATGACAAAATCTTTATCCGTTATTGAGATGTTGGCAGGTTTGCCAGCTGTTTGAGCGATAATCGTGCGAACTTGTTTTTTAGCAGTGTCATCAGCGGTACCATCAACATCAACATCAACATCAACATCAATGTCTAAGTCGGTCACTAGCGTGTCGTATTGAAAGTTGACGCCTTTTTCGATCAAGTAGTTACGTAATGGTAGGACGAAACCATCGTACTGGTTGTATTTTGGGAATACCAGCGCAGACATATCATGCAGACCATCTAAGTCCTGCAAAAACCGATGCATGTAAAGCTTTAATTCTAGCAAGCTATGCCAGTTTTCAAAGGCAAACATAGTCCGCCAAAACGTCCAAAAGTTACTATTAAGAAAACGCTCACTAAAGTAATCTTCAACAGTCAGATCATCCAAGGTTTCTTTACGTTTTAGTAGTAGTCGGATGATTGCTAGCTGGTCTGCTTTAGCCAAGCCAAAATAGCTAAAATCTTTTATCTCACCCTGATTATGTAGTAAACGAGCAATAGAATAGTTGGGGTCATCGTCGTTGACAATGCGATACTCATCTAACGTACTGTATGGCTCAGGCATTTCAAGTGCGGGTATGTCTTGAAATAAATCCCAAAAATTCTCGTAAGTAAACTCCATCTCGCGACCACCGCGAACCATATAACCGCTTTCTGCTGTACCTTTGCCGTCTAGCGAACCACCCGCTATGTCTAACTTCTCTAACAAAGTGATGTTTTCTGCAGGAACTTTGCCATCTCTGATACTGTAGTAGGCACTTGCTAGCCCTGCGATACCACTACCCACAATGTATACTTTACTGTCTTGATAGGCGTCAGTCGGTCTGCCGATATTGCGCTGATAGTTACCGATTTTGTCCGCGAAAGGTAGGCTTTGCGAGGGGCTGTTATGAAAATAAGTGCTACTAGCATCAGGCTGATGTGTAAAGCTATTGGTTTTATTATTGTGATTATTAAATGCTAAGTCTTCATTAAGGTTATTTTGGTTATCACTCATTGTTTATCTCCATTATGGATTAAATAAAATGAATTATTACTTGATGACAACTTAATAATACGCCTAATGGCTACCTTCTAACACTACAGTTTTAGACTATAGTATTCACATTTTTTATCAGATTGATTTTATGAGCAATTTTAATGTTTTTGATGTGCGATGCCTGAATATCGCTAGATTTGGTGGCATCGCATTCATCGAATCATATGTATGAGCACTAATTACCGTGATGAGTACTAACTAGCGCGGGTTTTGCTTGAGAGCGATTTCTTTGATGGCTTTGTCGGTAAAAAACTCTTCTTCGCTGCCATCAGAAAATAGGATTACACAGCACTCAGTAGGGACATACTGTCCGCCTTTTTCTCTGACGGTTCTGACACCTTTGAAGCCAGTGATTTCAAACGCATTTAATTTACCTAGGTTATGCTTGGTATAGCCACAGTAAGTGGTGTATATCCATTTTAAATCGTCAAAATCTTGGCCTGTTGTCAGGGTGAGTTTTGCGTCAAAAAGCTCTTTTACGATCGCATCATAGTATTTCTGTGCTTCTTTTAGGGTATTAAAGACATAATCTTTGCTTTCTATCGTGACGGTTTTGGCGGCCATTTTGACTCCAATTAAGAGGTTTAATCGTATGAGAGTAGTGATGTTGATTAAGAATAAAAAAGGGTCAGAACTGGCCTGACCCTTCTAAATATGACAAGTTTAGCTCATTGGTTATTTAGCAGATAAGTCATTCAGCTTTTAAACTATTCAGCAGCCAAAAAATCCGGTAACTCAGCCGCTTGTTTCTCTAGCTTTTTCAGTTTCTTTTTGCCAAGGCCACCTAATACATCAACCGCATGACGCAAGCGAGTCAGCGTCATGTCAGCACCGATAATTGCCATAGAGTTCATGACTGGCGTCGATGAGGTGCTACCAGCGATAGCGATAAAGAACGGCGCCATAAAGTCGCGCATCTTAATATCGAGGTGAGCGGCCAGACCTTTTAGCGTGGCATAGATGTTTTCTTCTGACCACGTTGGTAGCACTTCAAGCTTCCAAAGCGCGAACTGCAGCATCTCGATGATTTGCTCAGGTGTGAGCGTTTTATGCGTAAAGCTCTCAGCAGTGATATCAGGTAGGTTCTGGAAGTAGAAACCACCCCAATTAACTGCATCAGACAGTAACTCAATACGTGGCTGAATCGCTGCTGCGATAGCCGTTAACTTATCGCTGTTGCTGGCCCATTCTAGGATTTTATTTTTTAGTTGCTCAGGCGTGAGTGCACGTAGCCATTCGCTATTTAGCCAGTTGAGCTTTTCGATATCGAAGATAGGACCGCCGAGCGACACACGCTGAATATCAAAGCTGGCAATCATCTCATCTAGAGTGAATTGCTCAGCATCATTAGGCATCGAGTAGCCCATACGGCCGAGGTAGTTGAGCAGCGCTTCAGGCAACACGCCTGCATCACGATAGTAGGTGATAGAGGTTGGGTTTTTACGCTTAGACAGCTTTGATTTGTCAGGGTTACGCAGCAATGGCATATGGCAAAGGGTAGGCATCTCCCAACCAAAATATTCATACAGCAGTTGATGCTTAGGTGCAGAGTTTAGCCATTCTTCGCCGCGCATAACGTGGGTGATTTCCATCAAGTGGTCATCGACGACGTTGGCCAGATGATAAGTAGGCATGCCATCAGTTTTGAGCAGCACTTGCATGTCTACCTGTGCCCAAGGAATCTCAACCGTACCGCGCAGCATGTCATGTACTTGGCAAATGCCTTCGGTTGGTACATGCATACGAATGACGTATGGTTTGCCATCGGCGACCATTTTGTCTGACTCTTCACGTGATAAGTTGGCATAACGGCCATCGTAACGAGGGGTCTCGCCATTGGCCATTTGTGCCGCACGCATCGCATCTAGCTCTTCGCTGGTACAAAAACAGCGGAAGGCATGACCACTATCTAGCAGCTGCTCAGCATGTTTTTTGTAGATATCGCCGCGTTCGCTTTGACGATAAGGGGCATGTGGACCACCGATGTCTGGACCTTCGCTCCAATCGAGGCCTACCCAACGCAGCGCATCCAAAATCATTTGTTCAGATTGCTCGGTTGAGCGCGTTTGGTCAGTGTCTTCGATACGCAAAATAAACTCGCCGCCATTCGCTTTAGCAAAGGCTAAATTAAATAGTGCAATATAAGCTGTGCCTACATGAGGAAAGCCAGTTGGTGAAGGCGCGATACGAGTACGAATAGGGCGCGTTGATGCTTGGGTCGATGGTTGCGTCATAAGAATCTCAGAGTGTGTTTATTGATAAATGTATTGGTTAACGAGTCTAGCAATGAAAGAGGGTAATAAAAAACCGCAATGATAAATATATATGACAAATATGAATGAAATATTTGCAAAAATACAGATGAAACAATAGCTGTCAAAGCCAAAAAATAGCGTAAAATATAGCGCTAGTATAACAGAGAGATGGGATATTTTTAATGAAAAGCCCGTCTAGCGCTTGACTACAGATATATCCTTGCGATAATAATGCTAGGCAAGACATAACTTGTTTATTTTCATCTGATTTTTTACTATTACTGGCCAATATGGTCGCCATCTACTGAGTCGTTTGTGTCACTATTAAATAATAAGCCAGAAAAAAAGCCACTATCTAACGTAAATCATTCTGAAACTGCTGACGATACCCACTCTGATGAATTAAGTTTTGTTCATGATGCCGTACTTTTACCAGAGACAGTCGCGGCAGTGTTGGGTGTCAAATCCCTGCCTAAGCAAACAGGCAGCGAGGGTAAAGGCAGTGATGATAAAAGCAATAACGACCAAAATAGCTTGAAGGTAAGCGGTATCTATGTCGACGCCACCTTTGGGCGCGGTGGTCATAGCAGGTTATTATTAAGTCAACTTGCCGATGATGCGCAGCTGATTGTTTTTGATAAAGATCCGACAGCCATTAGCGTGGCTCAAGAACTGGCAAGTACTGATCGCCGCGTAAAAGTGGTTCATGACAGCTTTGCGACACTGACGGACAGCTTAGCTGCGATGGGCATTACTGAGGTGGACGGGCTAATGGCGGATTTGGGTATTTCCTCACCGCAAATCGATGATGGCAGTCGTGGCTTTAGTTTTATGCGTGATGGCGCGGTCGATATGCGCATGGATACCAGTCGTGGACAGTCAGTCGCCCAGTGGCTAGAAACAGTCGATGATGAAACGTTGGCCAATGTGCTTTATGAGTTTGGTGAGGAGCGTCATAGCCGCCGTATCGCCCGTGCCATCAAACAGATGGACAGTTATGAGTCGACGCTTGAGTTGGCAGAGGTTATCAAAGTTGCGCATCCGAACTGGCAGCGTGGCAAACATCCAGCGACCCAAAGTTTTCAGGCCATGCGAATTTTTATTAATAATGAGCTTGGTGATGTTGATGCCTTTTTGGAGCAAAGCATTCCTATTTTAAAGTCAGGCGGACAGCTAGCCGTGATTAGTTTTCATTCGTTAGAAGATCGCCGTATCAAGCAGTTTTTGCAGCGGCATAGTAAAGGTCAGTATCCAGAAGACGAAAACCTACCGATGCCGCCCAATCGCCCGCGTTATTTTAGTAAACCAAAACGCGTCGGTCCAAGCAAAGCAGAAACCAGTCAAAACCCACGCTCGCGTAGTGCGTGGTTGCGACTGGCAACACGTACAGATGTCGATTACCTACCTGTTACTGAGCAATAACTCTTACTTAAGTGATAAGTACTAGGACATGTGTTGTTTCTAGCACGTGACGGGTTGTCTTAATGCTTACGCAGCTGTTAAAAAGCTGTAAACATTATCTGATAGGCTCGGCAATTGCTTTCTTGTTTGTTTACATTTTGATGGTGCTGACGGCTAATGAGTTTTTATCACTCATAGACGATTATCGCTTTTTACATTTTGAAGTTCACTTTTTGAGATCGTCATGGCAATATCTGACAAACCGACAAACCGTCGCGCTGCATCATCTTATAACCCCGATATCGGCGAATTGTTTGTGCGCCGATTTAATGTGGTTAGCATTTATGTGGTGGTGCTCTTGCTGCTAGCAGCGGCGATTATATGGAGCGGTATCAAAACTGCCGAAGGCGTCCAGCAATACCATCAGGATTATAAAACCTTGCAAGACATGAAAAAGCAAGAGCGCAAGCTTCAAGTTGAACACCAACGTTTACTCATTGAGCAACAGACGTTTAGTGCGACCCCGCAAATCGCCAGTCGGGCAGTATCTGAGTTAGGTATGTTTTCACCGACGCTCAAAGACAAACTCATTATTCAACCAGGTGCATCGACTGCGCTAGTGCCAGTTGTTGACGAGCCAGATGTAGATGACGCCACTGATAGTTCAGATGTATATGAATCAGATGCAGATACGTCGCCTAGTTCTGGCTCAGAGGAGGCAGGACAATGAGTGATAAAAAATCCAATGCACCAAAAGGCAAGGGCACTGCGAAAACGCCTAGAAAAAAACCTGCTAGTGGCAAAGTCACCAAACCATTGCGTCCTGCAAGTGCGGCTAAATCTGGGCAAACCAGCAGTAAGGCTGAACGTAAAGGATCTGGCAACCGTAAAGCCAAGTTATTTGATCGTCTAAAAAAGAATGATACAGAAGGTGCTTATACCAGCGTTAAAAACCAAAAAAGCAAAAGAGGGTTTTTGGGCAAGGCGTCAGGGGCTTCTTCGCGTGGTGGCTTCGATCAGGATAAAAACCGTTTTCGTACTATTTGGGCTATTGCACTTATTATATTAGGCTTACTGATCGCACGAGCTTACTATTTACAAGTCGCTAATGCGCAGTTCTATCAAGATAAAGGCGATGAGCTCATTACCAGCACACGCACACAAAAATCCTATCGTGGCATGATTACAGATCGTAATAACTTACCGTTAGCTGTCAGTGCACCACTAGCCACCGTTTCTTTCAGCCCACATGATTATGCTCGCGAATATTATGAGCTCAAGCGTATTATTCTGACCAATCCTGATAGTCCACAACTGATTGCTCGTATGCAAAAGCGCTTAGATGGTATGGATTTAACCAAACTGGCTGCGGCAGCGAATATTTCAGTCAGTAAGCTAGAAAAAGTCACTGCAATCGATGACAGTATAGATGTTACCGATGAAGCAGCGGTTAAGGCTGTACTGCCGTCTGGTCCGGGATCGCATTATCTACCACTATTGAACAAAGTCACGCCTGAGATTGCTCAGAGTGTCAGTTCGCTTGATTTTCCTGGTGTCTATGAAAAAAGCTTCTTTCAGCGTTATTACCCGCAGCCACAACCGAACTCGCAATTGCTTGGATTTATGGGCCAAAACGCCAATGACCCTGATGGTGGCTATGAAGGTCGTGCTGGAATCGAACGTCAGTACGAGAAAGAGCTGGCGGGCGAGGATGGTCAAGTATTGGTACTAAAAGATGCCAAACAGAACAGCCTGAAAGAGATCAAACAAATTGAGCCAGAAGTTCCTGGCAAAGACGTGGCATTGACTATTGATTCGCGTCTTCAGTACTTACTCTATAAAGAACTAGAAAAAGCAGGGCGCTTACAGAGGGCACGTTGGTCGACAGGGATGATCGTCGATGTACAAACGGGTGAGGTACTTGCATTATCGACCTGGCCATCATTTAACTCAAATAATTTGAATGAGATGACCGGTGAAAATCAGCGTAATAGAGCAGTATTGGATGTCTTTGAGCCTGGCTCAGTCATGAAGCCATTTACGGTTGCTGCTGCTTTAGATTCTGGCAAGTATACGTCTACTTCTTTAATTGATACCAATCCTGGATCTATTCGTGTGCGTGGCTATACTATTCGTGACCATAATAACTTAGGCATGATTAATTTGGCTACGTTGTTGCAGAAATCTAGTAACGTCGCTTCTACTAAGATTGCGTTGTCGTTACCAGCTGATGCTATCAGCAATATGCAAAGGCAGTTTGGCTTTGGTGAAAAGACACCACTTCAATTCCCTGGTGAGGGCAAAGGTATGGTTGTCACACCAAAAGAAAAAGAAACGGCAAGGCGTGCAACTGTCAGTTATGGCTATGGTCTACAAGTAACTGTGGCACAGATAGCGCAAGCATACTCAGCATTGGCTGCAGGTGGGGTGATGCATCCTTTGACATTAATCAAAGATGATAAGGCGCAGCCAAGCAAACGTATCATGGAGCATGAACAAGCGATGTCGATTGTTCAAATGCTGGAAAGTGTCACTGAGCAAGGTGGTACGGCAAAAGCCGCCGCTATCGACGGTTATCGTGTCGCGGGTAAAACAGGAACGTCGCGTCGTATCAATCCAGACGGTGGTTACTATAGCGATCAATATCGTAACGTCTTTGCTGGTATAGCACCTGCGTCCAATCCAAGGCTCGTCGGCGTGATGCTGATCGAAGATCCACGTGGTCAGATTTATGCTGGTTTGACAGTCGCTCCAGTCTTTCATAATGTTATGAAAGAGGCACTACGCCTATATAATGTACCATTGGATAAGCCGTTAAAAACTGAAAATTGATGA
The DNA here is from genome assembly GCF_014861395.1 of Psychrobacter sp. FME13. Lineage (GTDB taxonomy): Bacteria > Pseudomonadota > Gammaproteobacteria > Pseudomonadales > Moraxellaceae > Psychrobacter. The sequence continues at coordinate 10,390 of NZ_RRYV01000042.1, forward strand.
TCTTAGATGTTGGTTCATGAATGTTTTTTAATATTTAACCTTTAACTCTTTAATTTGTTTTAACCGTTTAGGATTTGCCGATGACTATCTTATCGCCCAACAATACGACTGTTACCTTGCAACAGCTGATTCAATCTAGTGACAGTGGCAAACATGGTTTACAACAGTTATCAATGGCGATAGTAGCGGCATCTAAAGCACATATAGCGATTCAAGATACATCTAACCATACGGACATGGCGATCAACACCCCATTTCAGCAGTTTCGTCTAGATAGTCGTCAGTTAGAGACAGGTGATGTATTTGTTTTATTAAAAAGCCAGACTGAAAATGATCAAAAAAGTCGTGATTACCTATATCAAGCCGCTAAAAATGCGGCTTTTATCCTATCAGAAATAGACCCTGTCATATTACTCGCTATGATTGATGACCCTAGCGAGCAGCAGTCATTAGCGGCGTTAAAGTGTCCAGTGCTATATGTCCCGAATATCCGTGATTTTTTAGGTGATTTGATTCAAGCGCGTTTGCAGTATCAGCAACCAGTCGATTTACCCGATGTCGTTGCGGTAACGGGTACCAATGGCAAAACCACGATCAGTCAATTGGTAGCACAATTAACACAGCTGACGGGCATGAGTAGTGCCGTGATGGGGACAGCAGGTAATGGTCGACTTGGTGCGCTGCAACAAGCCAGTCATACCACTGGTGACGCCTTGGCTGTTCAGCAATTTTTATATCAAATGGGTTTAGAGAACGCTGAGATATTGGCCTTGGAAGCCAGCTCGCACGGGTTAGATCAGCAGCGCTTGCAAGGCATGCCCGTGTCTGTGGCGATTTATACCAATTTGAGTCGCGACCATTTAGATTATCATGCTGATATGGCAGAATATGCAGCGGCAAAGGCCAAGCTTTTTGATAGCAAACATTTCCCTGATTTGACCCATGCCATTATTAATATCGATGATGAGTATGTGCAGGTGATGATCGATACAGCAAATGCCAGCGGTCTAACGGTCTGGACTTATAGTTTAGATCCATCAAAAGCAGCAACTTTTGTAGCGACTGAAATCAAACCGAGCTTACAAGGTGTTGAAGTTTGTTTGTGTGCTGATTTTGGTGGTGAACGCCAGAGCCGTACACATATTATCAGTCCATTATTGGGACGTTTTAATGTGGCAAACTTGCTTGCTGCTATTGGTGCTGTGGTTGCTTTAGGAACTGATTTGGATCGTATTGCCACAGTGGTACCGAAGTTGCAAGGTGCGGTGGGTCGTATGCAGCGAGTGCCTTCGAATGATGGCTGTTTTATCGTGGATTATGCGCACACGCCTGACGCGCTCAGCCAAGTACTAGCCAGTTTAAAAACGCATTGCAAAGGCCAGTTGTGGGCCGTGTTTGGCTGTGGTGGCGACCGTGATACAGGCAAGCGCCCATTGATGGCACAAGCAGGACTATCAGGTGCAGACCGTGTCATATTGACAGCGGACAACCCACGTACAGAAGATCCCAGTGCGATTTTGCAAGATATGCAAGCAGGAATGAGTACAGAACAATATCAGCGAACCCATATCGAACCTGCTCGTCAAGCAGCAATTGAATATGCCGTCTGTCATGCAGCGGCTGACGATATCGTCGTTATCGCTGGTAAAGGTCATGAAACCTATCAAGAAATAAACCATATTCGTTATGATTTTGATGACAGTGTTGTATTGCGGCAAACACTAGAGCAAGCCGGACGAGCATAGCAAGTTGGCATATGTCTCAATATTTTTGACGGCCTCATCAGTATCTGAAGATTTGATTTTTATAAAAACTAAGTAGTCATCATATAAGGTAATCACTATGACAGCCGACGACGATAATACCATTCAGGCGCAAGGGCTGTATGTCTGGCAAGTGGATAATCTACTTGCCGCGACAGCATCGCTTGATGGTCATTGGCAGCTATCACCAGAAAAAATAAGCGCAGGGCAGACAGTGCTATCAAAAGATGCGGTCAGTAGTAACCGTATTGCCACTGATACCCGGACGATAAAAGCAGGTGATATATTTTTAGCGCTCAGCGGTGATAACTTTGATGGCCATGATTATATTAATTTGGCTGCATCAAAAGGTGCAGTGGCTGCTATCGTGTCGCGGCCTATCACTATCACTGATCCAAATAATATTCCACAGCTAGTAGTAAGTGACACTCGTCTCGCGTTAGGGCAGTTGGCTGCCTATCGTCGTCAGCAGCATACCGACCTCACTGTGATTGCGATTACAGGATCTAGCGGTAAGACCACCTGCAAGGAGATGCTTGGTAGTATCTTTGGCAGATTGGCACCAACCTTGATTACCCGTGGTAATTTAAACAATGATTTGGGTGTGCCGATGATGCTCCTTGAGTTATCTGATCATCATCGTTATGCCATCTTAGAGTTGGGCGCTAACCATATTGGTGAGATTGCTTATACAACTGAGATTGTTCAGCCTGATGTGGCTTGTATCCTAAATATCGGTACTGCGCATTTGGGTGAGTTTGGTAGCCGTGAAGGTATCTGCCAGACCAAAGCAGAGATTTATAGCACATTAACCGATACTCAGTTTGCTATCGTGCCTGATAAAGATGACTTTGCCAATCAATTGCGCCGTATCGCGGAGACGCATACCTCACATGTGATTGGTTTTGGTAATACGGATGTGAGTGCGAGCCATTTAGATGTCGAGCCCGAACGTAGTGAGTTTAAGCTACATATTGGTAACCAAGTACAGGATATCACTTTGCCGCTAGCAGGAGAGCATAATGTCAATAATGCTTTGGCAGCTGCAGCATGCGCTCATGCCTTAAATATCGCGGTAGACGATATTGTCATTGGGCTTGAAAATGCCCGTCCAGCCAAAGGTCGTTTGAACAGTCAGCTGCTCGGCATGCATCGATTGATTGATGACACTTATAATGCCAACCCGCATTCAGTCCGTGCAGCTGCCAAAGTGTTGGCAGCGCAAACAGGGACGCAAGTCATGGTTTTAGGTGATATTGCTGAATTGGGTGATGCGGCAGTTAGCGAACATCAAAGTTTGGGACGTACGATAGCGACCACGGGTATTGATGCTTTACTGTGTGTGGGTGAGTATGCGCCTTATACTGTAGCAGGTGCAAAAGAGATTTCTGATATCAGTGCCCATGCATTCGCTGATAAAGACAGTTTGTTACAGTATTTACAGCCGTATTTACAAGCGCAACAGGCTCAGCCTTGTACTGTGTTGTTTAAAGGCTCTCGTTCCATGCAGATGGAAACACTTATCAATGCGCTAGTCGAGGAGTAGGCGGTGTTAGTTTGGTTGTTTGGCTGGCTTGGCCAGTATTATACGCCGTTTTCTGCGGTTTCTTCGTTGACGCTACGGGCGTTACTTGCGGTTGTGACCGCGCTTGCCTTTAGTATGATGTTTGGTGGGCCGGTCATTCGGCATCTACGAGCATTGAAATACGGTCAAGCCATTCGTAATGATGGTCCACAATCACATTTGGCCAAAACTGGTACTCCGACCATGGGTGGGGTATTAATTTTGAGCGCGATTGGCGTGTCGACACTGCTATGGGCGCGTTTAAATAACCCCTATGTGTGGATTTTACTCGTGGTCATGGTGATCTTCGGTGCGGTTGGCTGGGCAGATGATTGGCTAAAGATTAAATATAAAGATCCCAAAGGTCTCATCGCGCGCAAAAAATATTTTTGGTTATCGATGGGCGCTCTATTCGTTGGAGGGTCTTTATACTACATAGCCACGCTACAGCCAGATATCAATACCACGCGTGAGATGCAGGATTTGTTGATTCCTATCTTTAAAGATTGGGTGATTCCGTTTTCGGCAGTGCCATTTGGTATTGGCTTTATCATCTTTACTTATTTTGTGATTAATGGCGCATCCAATGCTGTCAACTTGACCGATGGTTTGGATGGTTTGGCTATTTTGCCAGTGGTGTTGGTAGCAGCGGGTTTGGGTGCCATGGCCTATGTTTCAGGTGATGTACGCTTTGCTGATTATTTGCATGTGCCTTATATCGCTTATAACTCTGAAGTGATTATCGTCTGCGGCTCGATGGTTGGGGCAGGGCTGGGTTTCTTATGGTTTAATGCTCATCCGGCGCAAGTGTTTATGGGCGATGTGGGTGCGCTTGCTCTCGGCGCGATGCTGGGTACGATTGCGGTGATGACTCGCCAAGAAATCGCTTTTGCCATTATGGGCGGTCTGTTTGTCGCTGAAGCATTGTCTGTCATGCTACAAGTTGGCTCGTATAAGCTGCGCAAAAAACGCGTCTTTCGTATGGCGCCACTGCATCATCATTTTGAAGAAATTGGCTGGAAAGAAACCCAAGTGGTCACAAGGTTCTGGATTATCGCTATTATCCTCGTGATTTTGGGACTCATGACCTTGAAGCTACGTTAAGACAGTCGTTACGATTGGTAGAAGTTGATATCTTTCATTTAAAAGCCACTTCAAATACATTTGAGGTGGCTTTTTTATGAGCTGCTTTGTCGCATGTCTTATCTTAGGTTTTATTTACTTGGTAAGCCTGAATTTTGGTAAAATGTGCAATATATTGTTATGACTTTGAGATGCTTGTGTCCTTGTTTATTTGTCCGCTTTGCCAGTCACCTTTAACACCTGCTCCTGATACGTGGCGCTGTGATGGTAGCCTAAATCCAAAGCAAACCAATCATCCGTTTGATGTGGCACGTCAGGGTTATGTCAATCTGCTACCAGTCCAACAAAAAAAATCCAAAGCACCGGGAGATAGCCAAGCATCTATTGAAGCGCGCAAGCGGTTTTTAGATGCAGGACATTATCAGCCGTTAAATGACTTGATTTGCCAAAAAATGCTAGCGTTGTTATCGCCAATTGAGCAGGTAAATTGGTTGGATATTGGTTGCGGTGAAGGGTATTACACCCAGTCGATGGCACAACTGGGTTCGGATGTTATGAATACGCTCATCGCAGCAGACATCAGCAAACCTGCCGTGGTGGAGGTTGCTAGGAGCAGTAAAGCTAAAAGCACACTATGGTATCAACAGGATCAAGAGTCAGCTACTCAGTCGACAGCGATTTACCCATTGGTAACCAGTGCTGCGCACTTACCGTTACGCGCGGGTAGTGTGACCGGTATCAGTAGTATTTTTAGTCCCATTTTGCCAGAGGCTTTTGCTGAAGTGTTGGCTGATGATGGCTATTTAATCATTGCCAAGCCTGATGTAGGACATCTGGCGACGATGCGTGATGCCTTATTTGATGATGTTCGTGAGCATGATTCTGATAAATTCTTAATGGAGTTAGCACCGTACTTCACATTGATGGATACTTATCGTATCAATACAGAACTGACGCTATCAGCAGGTGGTTTGGCTGATGTAATGACCATGACACCTTATGCATATCGTGCGCGTAGCGAGAAAAGACAAGCGCTTCTGACAGCAGTGGAAAAAAACGCATTTCATACTGAAGCAAAATTTGTGGTTTATGTTTTGCAAAAGACAGCGAAAAAGTAGCGATGATAAGTCATGGTAGTTTATAGACAGCTAGTATCAATACTCTCCCAATAGCCAACCACTCACAAAGGCAAAATACTCGCGGAACCATGCATTATAGCGAATAGATAAGGGCGTAGGGCTAGCGACGGTGATAGGTTGCTGATAACCTTGATGCTTAGCAATACTCGCTGCGCGAATGGTATGAAAATCACTGGTGACGATCGCGATAGGGTTAGTTATAGAGAGCCCTTTTTCCTCTAGTATTGCTTGGCTATTGGCTAAGTTTTCCTCTGTACTGGTACTTTTACCTTCTTGTGATATGCGTTCAAATTCTATGCCATGGGTCTCATATAAATATGTTGCCATGATATCCGCCTCGCTACGTGTACGCTGAAAACCAACGCCACCGCTGGTGATAACCACTGCATTGGGTTGTGACTTTATTAGTGGTACAGCCGTATCCAATCTTTTGGCGAGGGTTGGTGTGGGTTTGCCTGCGACTGTTCCTGAACCCAATACGATAATGGCTGCAACGCTAGGTGCAGGCTGCTGACTGAGTTTAATCTGCTGTTGTAAGGAGTAGATAAATATTACAAAGCTGATGAGCCAAAGTACGAATATGCCCCACAGTGCATACCATAAACGATTTAACCAAGGGTTTCGGCTAAAAAACCTGCGAATGGCCTGCCAAAATAGTCCATGAGCGACAAATACACTACCCACTAGAAAAGGCACTACCGAGCCAAAGTTAATTTTACCGACAGCCATTAACGCCACGCAATCAATAATAATCACGAGACCAATAATGGTCAAAATGGTACGAGTGGTGATGAGTAGTGTTTTGGACATAGATAAAATACGCTTGTATGTAGATGATCAATATATTGGATAATAGTTTTAAAAGTGCCAAATCTAAGATTATCATAGCCGTACATTATTATAGATGGATAGATTATGAATTTTGTCTATTACAGCTAAATTTTTTAGAACGTCATCAATTAGCGCAAAATCAATTAGCACAAAAAAAGAGCTCACCAGATTGGGAGCTCTTTTTTTGAAAGATATTTATAAACTACTAGGGCGTGTTGAACGTTCAATACGCCCTATTTAAGTAATCTCTAGCGATGCATACCACGAACAGGATAGTTGTTTTCTGGGTTTCTAATAAATGCTAAGCCACCAGCGAGGACTTCTAGGTCTGGACGGGCAAATGGGGCATTTGAGATGTCGAGAATCTGAATATTCCCTTCTGCATTGATAACAAATAGACCTGGTTCAGCGAATGGATGGTCGGTTTCTTTTGCTGAGCGTGGGTCAGAGATGTATAGACCTAGCGTGTGCATCTGTTCAATGGTCAGACCGTACGCGATAGGGAAGTTAATATCTAGCTCTTCTAGGTGTGACTCTAGTTGCTCTTTGCTATCGCCTGAAACAGCGATGATATCAACGCCTACTTTAGCAAATGATTCTTTTATGGATTCAAGCTGAGTGAGGTATTGCGTACATTTTGGGCAATGCTTACCACGATAAACGACAACCAGTTTCCAATCGTGCCCGTTTTCGGGAGTTCCTAATGGTTTGACGTCACCGTTTAGCATGGTTACGTCTATGTCTGGGAATTTTACACCGGCATGGAGTTTTTGAGTATAGTCTGTTGACATCGTTTTTATCCTTATCATTTTTGTTTAAAAAATTTACACATTGAATTTGATTGATCGTTCAAAATGATGAGTATTGATACTACAAATAAATGCTCAATAATGAAGTTGGCTTTTTGTTAGTGAGTGCAAGGTTTTATGACATGCGTTGTTTTTTATCTTTGGTTCATTCCCAAAATTAGGCTGCGCCCTAGACACAGTGACTCACAAAGTCGCGCGCCTTATTTCACAGGCCGTTATCGTCATAAATACACAAATCGCTATTGTGCTTAATACTTTCCGGAAGATTTTTAATATTATTGCCTTTAATATATAGAGTTTTTAACTGGTCTAGATACCCGATACTCTCAGGCAATACGCTCAAATCGTTATCAGAAAGATCCAGTATTTCTAAACGATTAAGCTCTCCAATGCTCGTAGGTAATTCGCTGAGCTTATTGTCGCTAAGCACCAGTTTAGTCAAGTTGCCAAGTTGCCCGATACTTTCAGGTAGCTCATTGAGGTTATTATTATCAAGATTCAGTATCTCTAAACGATGCAGTTGTCCAATACTAGTAGGTAATTCATTAAGGTTATTATCACTGAGAGTCAGCTGAGTTAGGTTATTAAGCTCCCCCAAGCTTTCGGGTAATGTACTGATTTTATTGCCACTAAGCGTCAGTGTCGCTAAGTTTCCAATCTGCCCAATATTCTTAGGTAATGCGTTTAAATTGTTATCAGCAAGAAATAAACAAGTTAAGTTATTAAGCTGCCCAATGCTGTCGGGTAAAGAGGTGAGATTGTTGTCAAAAAGAGAAAGATAAGTCAAGTCCCGAAGTTGTCCGATGCTTTCAGGTAGTTCATTAAGGGTGTTACTACCAAGCGTCAACTGCGTTAAACTTTTGAGTTGCCCAATGCTTTTCGGTAGCACGGTAATATTGTTGCCAGTGAGGCCAAGTGTTTTTAGGTTTTTCAGTTGCCCAATATCAACTGGTAACGCTTCAATACAATTACCATTGAGGCCAAGTTGAAGTAAGTTTTGCAGTTGTACAATGCTCTCAGGTAACGCGTTGAGGTTGTTATAATTTAGATCAAGCCGGTCTAAATTCTTGAGCTGTCCGATACTCTCTGGTAACTTAGTCACGTTTTGAGCTTCTAGAACGATGCTTTTTAATGCTAGCAAAGTTTTTTTATCTTGAGGTATCACGTCATCAGGAATGTCGCAACTATCCGCCCACAACCAAATTTTTCGCATCCAAACATCATCGAGTACTAACTCGCTAGCTTTACGCTCAGTTAGGATTAAGTTGAGCTTATCATAGTGATTACTGGACTCTGCAGGACTTTGAAATTCACTTAAATTTTTCTCAGTATCATTATGAGGCATAAATTTCCTAAACTTTCAAAGAGTGCATTGAGATATTGTTTCAATTAAATCATATTACTTAACCACTATACAGTCTCATGATTTACTTATGCCATTAGATATCCTGAATAAGTATATAAGCATGTTTTTTACTATATAGATGAGTCACGTTGGGCTGAGTTGGGAAAACAGCAGACATAAAAAAAACGCTAGAAGCGTTATTAATAAAGATTTACAAGGATTAGGGTGGGGTAGGACAAGATAGGAAAACTAGGCAGCTGTTATGAAGAGCTAAGATTGGCGGTGAAGGAGGAAGTCTAACTTTATATGTAAGTGCTTTATTTACTTATAATTATAATAGTTTAAATACATATTAGACCATCAAATAGACCAACAGCGCCACAGTGTTGGAGGCAAGGCAAATAATGGGATTTTCTCTCGATTAATTGTATCAAGATATTTCCAATCAGCTATTTAATTTCAAACATATATTATCACCAAAAAACCATTTCTAGTATATCTATTTTTCTACCTCATTGATTAATACTATTTACTACCGCCTTAAGCAACCCAAGAGACCTTCTGACAAAGAAGCACGTCTAATTCTTACTGTGCATGCAAATAATGATATGTTTTTCTTATAAATATAAAGCGATAAAATCACCCTTGTCTACTAAATACTTCTCTAAACGTACCCTCTCATAATCTAGGTAATACCCAGTACAGCCTTGCTTGATAACTGAAGATAAGCCTATTGACAGAGTTATAAAGCCACCAATATCTAAAAAATTATATATAAAATATAAAAATATTATATCAATACTATTTACACCATTAAGTTTCTATGAGACACTACTTGCATCAAATAATGATCGCAAGGAAATTCTGATGAAAGTTTCAACGCATTTAGTATCGAGGATGGGTCAACGGGCTATAGGTAAAGCCGAACTAGATATTGTTATGGCTTTCGGAGAAGTAGACGGGGATAAGGTCATTGTGAACAAACAACGCGCAAAAGAACTACTCGTAGAATTGGAGTTTCTTCTAGCGTGTAAAAGGGAGAGAGTAAGATGAAACTAAGCTGTTATGAGAAAATAAGTTCTGGTGCAGATCTTGATGTCAAAGAGATTCAAACGGCTATTAAGACGCTAAAGAATATTTTGAAAAAAGGTGGGGTAGTCGTTGTTTCTGAAAGCGGTACATTGATTACTACCTATAACTTAGACAGCTATGATCGAAGACTTGCTTTTAAATAGCATGTCTTTCAATACTAAAAATTAAAGGTAATTTCATCTTATGCAAAAATATAAAACTAAAGAGCTGGTCATAAGCTTATATGATCTAATGCATCAGTATGGTATTAGAAAACACAATGAGGTCGCATTAAAGCTAATAACAATCTTAGTGTTATCAAAAGAAGACAAGCTTCCGAAGGGTTTAAAGCTAAGTCAAAGTTTAGCAGAGTATAAAGGCGAGTGGCTAGCGCTTGTGGAGGCTCTTAACGCAAGTGAGGATAGCCAAATACAGCGGGCTTTCTCATACGATAATGCTCTAGAGGATCTGCCATTACCATTTCTTCATAGCGCAATAAATACGTTGTTGAAGTATGAAGACATCACTCTAGAGAGCCCAGCAGTTGATTCAATCAGAACGATTATTTCAAACTTCACTTTATCGACTAGTGAAGGTTTTACAGACTTTAGCGTATATATGCTAGTAAATGCATTATTAGGTGATACAAGTGGTAAGACAACCTATCTAATGTCACCTGCTTCACTTCCTCTAGTTACTATAGTTAGCGAGGAGTCTGAAGGTGTTTATTATGAGACAATCAATCAGTCAGGAATGATAGCAGATGCTTTATCGTTGATGAGCGAAAATAGGTTTGAGATATCATATTCTAATGCATTGGATAAACCTAGTTATACAAAGTCCAAGAACGAATTAAAGACTTTCGATTATGGTGTTAGCTTCTCACCGATGGGCGCAACAGTACCAAAGCATATTTCTGATAATATCGATAGCTATGATCGATTTATCATACCGACTAAGAAGGTTGAATCAGCTAATATTTTGCATTTGCTTAAACAATGTCGTGAAACCGTTGTTGTCTCAGTGACTGAAGGATTCTTGTATTCCACTATGGAAAAAGACTTAAGAGAGCATTTAGTTACTAACGGTATGCTGAAAGCAGTTATATCCCTACCGTCAGGGATCTGGACAGGAACTGCTGTAAAAACATCATTGTTACTCATTGAGCCGAACGGTCATAACCAATCGGTAAGATTTGTAGACGTAACTGGTGAAGAGTTTATTAGAAAGACAACCAAGCGATTACTAAGCTTGAGAAATATAGATATCGCTTTGAAGAACCTAGCATCTGATGAGCAATTAGCTTGCGCAACCACAGTGTCAGCCTTGACTCTCAAAGAGCAAGAATATCGTCTAGATGCTGGGCGTTACCTGTTAGATCCAGAGGAAAAGACGGTCAATAAAATTCTTGAAGAAGCAAAGACAGTCACTCTTGATAGTATTGTCCGTTTTGAGCGTGGCTTATCTGTTAAGCCAGAGGAAGGTGACTATACTGTCTTAGAAGTGGGCGCTAGTGAACTAAACGACATTGGTGATATCTCTACACCAACCAAAGAGGCTTACATATCAGAGTCAGAGCGCACGAAGAGCCAATCAGGTTTTTTACAGCCAAATGATATCATTTTCATTCTAAAAGGTTCTGCTGGTAAGCTTGGTATTGTTCCCGAAGATGTACCAACGACAGGTGATGGATGTTGGATGGTGAATCGATCAGCGATAGTGATAAGGCCAATCTCTGATAAAGTGAATCCAAAGGTTTTATATGCTTATCTAAAATCGCATATTGGGCAAACTCAAATTGCTAGCCTAGTTAAAGGGGCTACTATACCCAATATATCATTAAAAGAGCTCAAGCAGATACCTGTTATAGTACCGTCTGATGATGAGCAAGAACAGGCAATTGAGTGTGTAGATAAGAGCCGAGAGACTCAGCAAACCATCCAAAAGCTACTATTAGAACAGCAAGCACGACAAGATCAGCTTTGGAAACTCTAAAATTCAAATCATACTGTCCAAGCTAGTACGATAGAAGGTATGCTGATGTGGTTTTAACTTTCATGATCAGCTTACCTTTTATAGTGCAACATACAAGCAGTAATCATTCAAATATAGATTAGGAAAACAACCGTTCATGGATATTTCAATCAAACAGCTCGAAAGCGACCTATGGGGCGCAGCTGATAATTTGCGTGCGAATTCAACGCTTACTGCCGCTGAATATAAAGACCCTATATTAGGCTTGGTGTTTTTAAGGTTTGTACAGAACCGATATGAAGAAGCTAAGGGTAGTATCGAAGAGTCGTTACCTATCAACCCTCGTACTGGAAAAAAGCGCGAAGTAACCAAAGATGACTTTGTCGCCAAAGGATCTATTCTACTGCCTGAAAAGGCGAAGTATGACTACCTTGCAGCGTTACCTGAAAGTGAGAATATCGCTGAGGCCATCAACAATGCGATGAAGCTAATCGAAGTAGAATACCCTTCTTTAGTAGGAATACTGCCCAAAAACTATCAAGCATTTGATAGTAAGCTATTGCGTGACCTTGTGCGTGTGTTTAATAAAGATGCAGTAAGAAAAGCCAAAGGCGATATCTTTGGTCGTATTTATGAGTTCTTCTTAATGAAGTTCTCCATGCAAGGCGCGGGTGCACAAGAAGGGGGCGAGTTCTTCACACCGCCATCACTGGTTAATTTAATCGTTAACTTTATACAGCCAGATCATGGTGTCGTTCATGATCCAGCTTGTGGATCTGGTGGTATGTTCGTACAGACGGCTCATTTCATTCGAGATCATAACCCAGATAAAAGCGTCAATAAAGCCATCACGGTATACGGTACAGAGCTTAAGAATAATAATACTAAGCTAGCTAAGATGAACCTTGCTGTCCATGGCATTGAAGGCGCTATTATTGAGAGCAATAGTTTTTATACCAATCCGCATAACCTCACTGGTAAATGTGATTTTGTGATGGCAAACCCACCATTCAACGTGAGCGGTATCGATGGTAAGAATAAGTTTCTAACAGAAGATGCTCGCTTGCCGTTTGGCGCACCGTTGACTAAAGGCGGAACGATAGGTAACGGTAACTATTTATGGATTCAGTACTTTCACAGTTATCTGAATGAGTCAGGTCGGGCAGGTTTTGTTATGGCATCCTCAGCAACGGATGCAGGCAATGCTGAGAAGCTTATACGTCAGCAATTAATAGAGACAGGCGACGTCGAGTGTATTGTGTCTATTGCTGATAACTTTTTCTATACTCGCACATTATCGTGTCATGTATGGTTCTTTAACAAAGATAAAAAAGCTAAAAATAAAGATAAGATTTTGATGATTGATGCAAGAAATACTTATTCTAATATTCCGGATACTATCAAACATGATTTTAGTGATGAGCAGCTAGAAGGCTTAACCGCTTTAGTTAACGCTTTTAGAGGTGAGGATTTAGGCGTCAGTAAAGATAACTCATGGTTTACTAAGCATTTCCCTGATGGCACGTATGCTGACGTTGAAGGCTTATGCAAGGTAGTTGATTTAGATGATCTAAAAGCACAAGACTATAGCCTAACGCCAGGGCGATATGTGGGAGCAAGTATTAAAGTTGATATGGATTTTAATTATCAGGGGCGTATGGCAGAAATACGAAAGGAACTTACAGAGCTAAATGCTGAAGCGAACGAGCTAATGGATAAGGTTCAGGGGGTTGAATTATGAATGAACAATGGGAAAGCTTAAAGCTTAAAGATGTATTTACTTTCCATAATGGGAAAAAGATTAAGCCAAACGGTGATGGTGAAATTAAAGCGTTTGGTTCAAACGGAATAATAGGCTTTGCTGAGAAGTCTTTGTTTGATAGCGGAATTGTTATAGGAAGAGTTGGAGCATATTGCGGTGCACTCTTTATGCCTAAAGAACCTTTTTGGGCATCAGATAATACAATTGTTGTTAAGTCTAAAGAGGGCTTTAGTTTGGCATTCATGAACTACTACATGTCATTACTAAATTTGAACTGGTATGCTGGAGGGTCTGCCCAACCACTTTTAACTCATGGTTGGTTAAAACCTATTGAAATAAAAATACCATCTTTACTAACCCAACAAAAAATCGCAAATATCTTATCTGCTTATGATGATTTAATAGAAAAACCCCAGTTCGGGATAAGCCACATTGTAACTCATTGATACTATTTACAATGTAGCCACCTGCCCTTGCTGAGGCATATTTTTGATGGTGGGTTTATAGGGAAACCAGCAATAAGCAATTA
>NZ_RRYV01000043.1 GCF_014861395.1 Psychrobacter sp. FME13
CTTATTCTCCTGTTAGTGGATTATAAGCAGTTACACAGAGTTTGGGAAACTCCCTGGTGAACTTATAATTTGATCGACTATTGTTTATATTTTTCTCACTAATTTCTGACTTTACATCTTCTTTATCACTACCATTCGACTCCGCCATATCACTTCCCTCCCCCAAAATTAATTTTGTTAATTATCAACTAATATAAAAAGGGTTACAATAAAACATCCGTCGGTAAACGGCACTAGATGTCGTAAATAAAATTTAAACAAAAACCCCGCATCATGACGATACGGGGTTTTCTAGTTTTAGATGTAAGACTTCTAACTTTAGAAAGAAGCCTTACAGCATCAAAAATTAGCTCAATTGAGCAACATTAATTTTATCAGCTTCTTCAGTGTACTCTTCCATACGGTCGAAGTTCATGTATTGATACACTTCTTCGCCCATGCTGTTTAGCATACCAGCATACTGCTGATATTCATCATTAGTAGGCAGTTTACCAAGTACCGCTGCTACTGCTGCAAGCTCTGCAGAAGCTAGGTAGACGTTAGCACCTTGACCGAGACGGTTCGGGAAGTTACGTGTTGAAGTCGATACCGCAGTAGACTTAGGTGCGATACGTGCTTGGTTACCCATACATAGTGAACAACCTGGCATTTCAGTACGAGCACCGGCTTGAGCGTAGATGTTATAGTAACCTTCTTCCATCAACTGACGCGCATCCATTTTAGTTGGTGGCGCAATCCATAGACGAGTCTTGAGGCTTCCTGCTGGTACATCTTTTAGCAATTTACCAGCGGCACGGAAATGACCGATGTTGGTCATACATGAACCAATGAATACTTCATCAATGGTATCGCCAGCGACGTCAGCTAGTGTTTTAGCATCATCTGGATCGTTCGGGCAGCACAGGATAGGCTCTTTGATTTCGCTCATATCGATAGTGATATCGATAGCGTATTCAGCATCTTCATCAGCACGCATTAGGCTTGGATTCGCTAGCCAATCTTGCATCTGCTCGATACGACGACTGATGGTACGTGCATCGCCATAGCCTTCTGAAATCATCCACTTAAGCAGTGTGATGTTTGAGTTTAGGTACTCCGTCACTGAATCTTCAGAGAGTGTGATGGTACAACCAGCAGCACTACGTTCAGCTGATGCATCAGACAACTCGAACGCCTGCTCAGCAGTTAAGTCTTCTAGACCTTCGATCTCAAGGATACGACCGTTGAACTCGTTGATTTTACCTTTCTTATCAACCGTCAAGTAACCTTCTTTGATCGCTTGATAAGGGATAGCATGTACTAGGTCACGTAGGGTGATACCAGCTTGACGCTCACCAACAAAACGAACACGGACAGATTCAGGCATATCAAGTGGCATCACACCAGTCGCAGCTGCGAAAGCAACCAGACCAGAACCCGCTGGGAACGAGATACCCATTGGGAAACGAGTATGCGAGTCACCACCAGTACCAACGGTATCTGGAAGTAGCATACGGTTCAACCAGCTATGGATGATACCATCACCTGGACGTAAACTTACGCCGCCACGGTTCATGATAAAGTCAGGTAGTGTGTGCTGAGTTTCAACATCAACTGGCTTTGGATAAGCCGCAGTGTGACAGAATGACTGCATCACTAGATCCGCTTGGAAACCTAGGCAAGCCAAATCTTTTAGCTCATCACGCGTCATAGGACCAGTGGTATCCTGAGAGCCAACAGTCGTCATTTTAGGCTCACAGTACATACCAGGACGCACGCCTTCTAGACCACAAGCTTTACCAACCATTTTTTGCGCAAGAGTGAAGCCTTTACCAGTGTCTACTGGCTCTTCTGGCTTAGCAAATACGTCAGAATGACCAAGACCCATGTATTCACGAGCACGATTGGTCAGACCACGACCAACGATCAATGGAATACGGCCGCCCGCACGAACTTCATCAAGCAATGTTGGTGAGTTTAGCTCAAACGTTGACAATACTTCATCAGAGTCATGCTTAGTGATTTTGCCTTCATATGGATAGATGTCAAATACATCACCCATGTTTAGGTTATCAACCGCGACTTTTTCGATTGGCAATGCGCCAGAGTCTTCCATTGTATTAAAGAAGATAGGTGCGATATTGTTACCCAATACCAGACCACCGCCACGTTTGTTTGGCACGTTAGGGATGTCTTCACCCATCAACCACAATACTGAGTTGGTTGCAGACTTACGGCTAGAACCCGTACCAACAACGTCACCCACATACGCCAATTGATGGCCTTTTTGCTTTAACTCTTCGATTTGCTTCATTGGGCCAACAACACCCTCTTCGTCAGCATTGATGCCGTCGCGAGAATTTTTGTGCATGGCTAGTGAATGCAATGGAATATCAGGACGGCTCCATGCGTCTTGCGCAGGTGACAAGTCATCCGTATTGGTTTCGCCAGTCACTTTGAATGTCGTATAAGTGGTTTTTTCTGGTACTGCATCACGGTTCAAGAACCATTCAGCATCAGCCCAAGACTGAACAACTTCTTTTGCGATGTCATTACCAGCTTCTGCTTTTTCAGTCACGTCATTGAACGCATCAAATACGAGCAAAGTCTTTTTCAATGCTTCAGCAGCGTCTTGTGCTACTTCCGCGTCATCTAAGGCAGCAACCAATGGCTGAACGTTGTAGCCACCTTGCATCGTACCCAAGATTTCAACCGCTTTTTTCTTGCTGATAAGTGGAGATGATGCTTCGCCCTTAAGGATAGCGGCTAAAAATGCAGCTTTAACGTAAGCAGCTTGGTCGACACCAGCAGGAATACGGTTTTCTAGCAAGTTCATCAAGAATGCATCTTCGCCTGCTGGAGGAGTTTTTAGTAGCTCAACCAACTCTGCTACTTGCTTTTCATTCAATGGTAGCGGAACCGTTCCTAGCTCAGCACGTTCTTCGACATGTTTACGATAAGCTTCTAACACAATAGTCGTCCTCGTCAGTTGGTGTTCAGTACATTACGTTGGGTAGTCAGTATGACAGCCTGCGCCCATGTACTAGGTGGAATAATTATCTGTGCAATCATAGCTTAAAATGCTCTAAATGTTAATGGCTCGACCTTGAAAAGACTCATAATAAAGCCATATTGGACATTTATTATAAAAATAGTACTATCAATTATGAGCTTGAGTAGCTTTTTATATTTAAGACTAGGGTGTGTTTGATATTCACAAATAAGCATTACTAATAACTAAAATTGCTCCATACAAAGAACAAGTCGAAAATAATATAGATACCTTAGCAAGACTTACAACGCAGTATGGGACAATTTTAATATCAGCCTTGATAAATACGGCCTGATTTGACAGTTAAATAAATATGTTGTGACTGCTATACTTCTTCGCAAAATAGAACTTCATGAGCACATAATAAGTTAATAGCTATTAAGGATATGATTATGGCTGACAATAATACTAACTATGACAATGGTCTTAAGGTACGTACCGATGTCATGGGTGAGCAACATGTGAAGCGCTCACTTGATGCTGCTACAGGATTTACCCAGCCGCTGCAAGACTGGATCATAGAACACGCTTGGGGCAGCACTTGGCAAGATGATTCGGTATTGCCGCGCAAGTATCGCTCGTTAATTACCATCTCATTTTTAATTGCCCAAAAAAGCCCAAACGAGTTGAAAGGTCACATACGTGGCGCCATTAACAATGGCGCTAGTGTCGCTGAAATTAGAGAGGTGCTGATGCACAGCTTGCCATACTGCGGTGCACCTGCCACTCAAGAAGCGTTTCGTGCCGCCATAGATGTACTGAATGAGATGGAAATTGATATAGATATTTAAAACTATGGTCGAGAAACAAGTCGTAGTAATCTTAACAAGATTGTTTAAAAGTTGACGACCAAATTTCTGCTATAATATCTGCATTCATAAAATATTCTTACAATCCTATAAACCCTTATAATATAAAGGGTTAAGAGACAAATTTATTATGACAACTGCCGTACAAACACATGTACCTGCTGCTAGGGCCAAACCAAAAAAAGCCATTCAAGGCGAAAAGCTACGTGGCTATGACAAAGTTGCACGTATTCCAATTAAAGTAATCCCGACTGTTGAGGCAAAGAAAAAGCCTGATTGGATTCGGGTCAAGATGTCATCACCTGCTGAGGTGGCTCGCATTAAAGCAACCTTACGTGAGCAGAAGCTATACACAGTCTGTGAAGAAGCTGCTTGCCCTAACCTGCCACAGTGCTTCGCTGATGGTACTGCGACCTTTATGATCATGGGTGATATCTGCACTCGTCGCTGCCCATTCTGTGATGTGGGCCATGGTCGTCCCAATAAATTAGACGCCGATGAGCCGCGCCATACTGCTGAGACTATCGAAGGTCTACAGCTTAAATATGCAGTAATTACCTCTGTCGATCGTGATGATCTCAAAGATGGTGGTGCTGGACATTTTGTAGAAGTCCTAAATGAATCAAGAGCACTTAGCCCAAACTGCTTGATTGAGATTCTAGTGCCAGATTTCCGTGGTCGCATGGATATTGCGTTAGATTTATTGACAGAAACACCGCCAGACGTGTTTAACCACAACATCGAAACCGTACCACGTCTA
Source organism: Psychrobacter sp. FME13 (assembly GCF_014861395.1). Classification (GTDB taxonomy): domain Bacteria; phylum Pseudomonadota; class Gammaproteobacteria; order Pseudomonadales; family Moraxellaceae; genus Psychrobacter. Next base: position 4,601 of record NZ_RRYV01000043.1, read on the forward strand.
TACAAAGCGTTTCGTCCAGGTTCTGACTATCAGCATTCACTAGATTTACTCAAGCTGTATAAAGAGCGTCGTCCTGATATCGCTACCAAATGTGGCTTTATGGTCGGTCTTGGTGAAACAGAAGAAGAGATTTATGCACTACTCGACGATCTAAAGGCACATGATGTGGATATGATTACAATCGGTCAGTATCTACAACCTAGTAAAAACCACGCGCCTGTTGATCGTTACGTGCATCCAGACGAGTTCCAACGCTATATGGACTATGGCAAAAAAATCGGCTTCTTTAATATTTGGGCAGGCCCAATGGTACGCTCAAGCTACTTTGCCGATCGTCAGTACTACGGCGAAGACTGCCCTGCACCAATCCGTAGCAAAAAGGCATTGGCTGCAGAAGGCAAGCTTGGCTGTTAATCTGACAATACTAAAGAAAAAAGATACAAATACAACCACGCGATACAGAGATACATTTTTCTTGCTTACTGTGCCTACGCAGACAGAGGCTGCGCAAAATGCAACCTGTATCTATTTTATAGTGGATCGCCTATACAGCGGATATAAAAACACTTGTTGGGAGCAATTGCCAAGGTAGTTACTAAAACAATAGCCAACCATATAAAAAGGGTGAATAACAAATTTGTTATTCACCCTTTTTTCGGCTTTAATACATCGTTAAAAGATTCAGAGCCAATAATCTACACAGTTAAAGTCGGTGTTGGCTTTCCGGCTGTTTTTATATTAAATACCGCAATACCAAGAACAATCACCCCACCAATAATACCTGTAACCATCTCAGGATAAATCAATAACAAAGCGCCAATAGCTAAGATGATACGAGTCACGGTATTCATACTGCCTCTAAAGTAGCCTTCAAGTGCTGAGCTCAGTGCAATGACACCAGTTACCGAAGTCACTACCACTGTAATGATATCTACAATAGGTGGCAGCGGGAAATCTTTTGCCGTGACTGCTAGGCCGGTTGGATCTATCATCAACATCGTTGGATTATAGATAAACATAAACGGTACGATAAACCCAGCAAGTGCCAGCTTGAGTGACAAGAAGCCTGTCTTCATCGGATCGCCACCAGATATACCAGCACCAGCAAAAGCTGCCAAACACACAGGCGGCGTAATATTGGCAAAGATACCAAAATAGAAGACAAACATATGCGCTGACAAAATCGGAATATCAAAGCCAGCCAGTGCTGGAGCCGCCATCGTTGCCGTAATGATGTAGGCAGGAATAGATGGTAAACCCATGCCCAATACCATTGACGCTAGCATCGTCAAAATAAGCGTAAAGAATAACGAGCCTGCGCCTAGCGTGACGATAGAAGATGTCATCACTGTACCAAAGCTGGTCAAACTCACGACACCAATGATGATGCCGACGACCGCACAAGCTGCCATTACCGCGAGCGACTGGCGCGCACCATCTTCTAGTGCGCCTAAAATATCAGACAATCCCATACGAGTCTCAGCACGTAGCATGCTGATCAACACAGTAAAGCCGATGGTATAAGCCGCTGCATAACCGACAGGTACATTTTTGATCAATAAGAAAACCAAAAAGACAATCGGTAATAACATGTGACCACGTGCTTTTAGGACTTCTTTTACCGCTGGCAGGTTTTCTTTAGCAATGCCTTTTAAGTCGCGACGTCCAGCGCGAAAATGCACCTGAGCAATCACGCCTAGATAATACAGAATCGCGGGTAATAATGCTGCTAAAGCAATCGTGCTATAAGGTAAGCCTGTCGTCTCAGCCATAATGAACGCACTCGCGCCCATAATTGGCGGTAGTATCTGCCCGCCAACAGAAGCACTTGCCTCAACTGCGCCAGCGAAGTCTTTGTGATAACCGACCTTTTTCATTAGCGGAATCGTAAAAGCACCAGTACTGACCACGTTTGATAAAGCCGAACCATTGATGCTACCCATAAAGCCACTAGAGATGACGGCTACTTTTGCAGGCCCGCCCTTTTTGTGACCAGCGATCGCCAATGCCAAATCATTGAACAGCTGCCCCATTCCTGAACGTGCCAAGAACGCACCAAATAGAATGAATAGGAAGATAAAGGTGACCGATGCACCAATCGCCACAGAATACAGACCTTCCGTTTTTAGGAATAGTTGACCGAAGATATCGCCCATATCATAAGGGCGAGTCAGTAATCTATCGGGCATAAAATCCATGTGACTGACAAACGGATAGGCCAAAAATATCCCTGCCAATATTGGCAAAATCCAACCTGTGATACGGCGACTGCCTTCTAACACACAGACTACCGTAATCAGGGAAAATATCACATCGACTTGATTGGCCATACCACCACGCGATGTCACAATATCTTGATATTCATAGATGAGGTAGCCCATACCAGAGAAAGACAGAGCAAACCAAATCCAGTCATACCAGGCTACTCGCTGGCGACTGCTTTTTTTACTAGCGGGGAAAATCAAGAAGATCAGTGCAAAACCAACACCCACATGCACAGAGCGCTGTAACAACGCTGGCATCGGGTTAAAGGTTATATATAAATGAAATAGCGAATAGAGTATACAAATCCCAGCGAGCAAATACTTTACTGGTCCTTGGGTGATATGACGCGTGATTGACTCTCGGTCATATTTTTCTAATACTGCTTTATTGATCGCATCTGCCTCAGCATTGTTATCAATTTGAGTATCTGGCATGGTAGGCACGCTACCCTGATCCGTCACCTGAGAGTTCATGACAAAAGTCCTTTTTAAATCTATCAAATAAGCCATATGCTTGAGGCTTAATCACCACTTCAGAATAATCTGGCACCCACTGGTGAATCAAAAAACGATGATTACCATAATCAATCTCACCTTTGGTAAGTCTAGAGACCACCCAATTGAGGTTGGGCAGCTTTTCATTGATTTGATAACCTAGATAGCCCTGTTTTTTTATGGGAGCAAGCAGTTCAGTTGAAGGAGTGCCCGCACCAAAAGCTTCAAAATAAGTGGTGGTTAGTAACAGCTCAGCATCTTGTGGACTACTGCCATCTATACGTTGATACTGCTCTTCCCACCATTGTTTTTCTACAGAATGAATCCAGCGCAATTCAAAGTCCGGTTCAACGAAATAACAAACCTTATCGTCAGCACCGTCTATCCCTTTAACTCGTACTTCGACAACAGGCTGACGAAAAAAGCCCATCCATGACATAAAAAAAACCAGTGCCGCAATGAATGCTGCACCAGTTAGTAGCCATAATGATTTATTTTGCAGCTTGTTCATCATAATACTTTTTAGCACCAGGATGAATTGGAGCTACCATACCATCATTAGCTGTTTCTAAGCTGATGTCGTTGGCTGCTTGGTGAGCTGTTTTCAAACCATCCAAATTTTCAAATAACGTTTTGGTTAATTTATAACCATCAGCTTCAGACAAGTCAGAGCTAACCAATAATGCATTCATGATTGCCGCAGTTGGAACCGCCTCTTCGTTGCCATAAGTATCCACAGGAATCTCAAAGGTTTTGAAGTAAGGCTTGCTTGCGATAATTTCTTTTAGCTTGTCTTGGTCGATACTGACAATCTGTAGATCTAAACCTTGTTCTAACTCCATCAAAGAAGAGTTTGGTAGACCACTACTAAAGAATGCCGCTTCAATTTTACCTGCTTTCATACCGTCAGCGGCTTCAGCAAAGCCTAGATAGTCAACAGTGACATCGTCATACGTAATACCAAACCCTTCTAACAAGGTTCGAGCATTGACTTCTGTGCCAGAGCCTTGGTCGCCCACAGCGATACGCTTACCTTTTAGATCTTCAATGGTTTTTATACCAGAGTCCTTTGAGGTGACGATTTGCACCACATTAGGGTATAAAACAGCGATCTGCTGAATATTAGTGATAGGTTTATCGAAGTTGTTTTTACCTTCGACTGCATCGGTGACCACGTCACTGAGTGCCAACACCATATCGACTTTGCCTTGGGTTAATAGATTGACATTTTCGACAGATGCACCAGTGGTTTGCGTTTTTGAGTTTACCCCAAAAGTTTTGACATAGATTTCTGATAATGAGGTGCCAATGATGTTGTAAGGTCCAGATGCCCCGCCAGTAGCAATAGTCAGAAACTTGGTATCAAGCGTATCACTCGTTGCAGCTGCATCGGTTGAAGCGCTATCTGCTGACGCACTATCACTGCTTTCTGAACATGCTGTCAGACCTAATGCCACACTTAACATCACTGATAGAAATAACGGAGATTTTAAAGAATTGCGCATTGAATTCATCCTTGAAGTAATCTGTTTAATCCATTTAAAAACATTAATATAACCATATTAATGCGTTACAGACTTGCAATAATATAGCAATTTTTATCACAAATAAACTAAAGTATCTTATATCACGTGTTTCCTGGGCTATAGACCCAAAGCTATTTGAAAAAACACCAATAATATATTTAATTTATCACATGAATTATTTCGCTATTTAAAACGTATCATCCTTGATAACGACTCCTATAGTCAGTCCTAAATAAAACAGTTACAAATATAACCATGCGACACTGGCATACATTTTCCTTGCTTGCTGTGCCTGCGCAGACAGAGGCGACGCAAAACGCACCCAGTATCGCTGTATTTATTTTATAGTGGATCAACTATACAATAAGAGTCAGGTGCTGCCGGAGTTTTTCAAGGTAGTTGTCACCATCAAGCCGAATTAAGCGGCCTGTAATCTCGTTTGGTGTTGTTCTTTTACAGGGTTTAGGGTTGTCGGACCCACAGGCTTACAGTTTCTCACCTCTTGAGTTCCCCAACGTATCGGGTTTTTATCTTTAGCGGCCTCCATCGTTAGCAGACGCTTCGCCAGTATTTCCTTATCCTCACCCGTATGGCGCTGATGGGGCGTCACAAAGTTAAGCTGGCTGTGCTTGTGCTCGCCATTGTACCAGCGCGTGAAAGTCAGTACCCAGTCACGAGCCGCCTCTAAGCTTTTAAAGCCATCGGTCGGCCAATTAGGGCGATACTTGCAAGTCTTAAACAAAGACTCTGCAAACGGATTATCGTTACTCACACGCGGTCTGCTGTATGACGTCACAACGCCTAACTCATACGCTTTCATGCGCATGGTTTGAGCTTTCATCGGTGCCCCATTGTCTGAGTGTAATACCACGCCCGTATGTAGTGCATTTTCACTGATTAGGGTACGCTCAAGCAGCTTAGCTGCTAATACCCCTGACTCGTGGTCATACACCTCTTGACCGACAATCTTACGGCTATAGACATCCTCTATCATATACAGATAATAAAACTGCCCACGAACTGGACTTGGCAGATAGGTGATGTCCCAGCAGAACACCTGACCTGGGCCTGTGGCGGTAAAGGTTTGTGGTGCCTTGGATACGCGAGGAGCCAAAGCTCGACCACGATGGTTGAGTTGATTGTACTGCTTTAGCACGCGATAGAAGGTGGACTCACAGCCATAGTACACCCCCTCATCTAGCAGGGTCGGTACGATCTGGGTGGGCGGTAGACTGGCAAAGCGCGGCTGGTTGCAGACGGCTATAATCGCAGCTTGCTCAGTCGGTGTCAGTTTATTCCTCGGGGCTTGGCGCACGGCATCACACCGTTTGTCACCACTCACTTGACCCGCTTTATACCAGCGCCGATAGGTACGCACGCTGATACCAACTTCAATACAGGCCAAGGTTAATCTGGCCCCTGATCCATTGGCCTCTTGTATCCAATCTATGTACTGTGTGCGCTTAGGGAGCAAGGTTAGTCGTCCTCGTGCTCCTCCCAAAACGCTTCCAACTTTTTTCTGAGCACCAGCAAAGCGGCAGTTTCAGCTAAGGCCTTCTCCTTTCTAGCAAGCTCTCGGGTGAGCTGTTTGATCTGTTTGCGATCCGCTTGCTGCTGACGCTTGTCTTTTAGGCTTTGTGGTTTGCTATGACTGAAGCCTTGTAGGGCATTAGCACGCCAAGCTTTGATTTGTTCAACATACAAACCTTTGCTACGGCAGTATTCGCTAAGCTCACTCTCACTTAAGGCGGCAGTCTCGATGACGGTGGCAAGTTTGGTCTCACTGGTCCAGTCATCGGGGGTTTTGTTGTGTCCAGGCATGGGATGACCTTGTTGTCGAGCCTCGTTGCGCCAATTATACAGGGTCTGTAATCCGATGCCTTCACTTCTTGAAACTTCGGCTACGCTCATGTTGCTTGGGGGTTGTAGTTTGCTGAGTATGGCTTGTTTACGCTCTTCACTATAACGTGGCATGATGTGTCCTTGATGCCCCCATTTGGATTATTCTTTAGGGGTGACAACTATCCTGCCATAGGGGGCTGCCACGGAGATTATTTTTTGTTGAGATTCCAATTATAAGTGGTGTAATCAATCTTTATTTTTCCTTGCTTTAGGTTTGTGGTTTGGGCTTTGCTGAGTCCTAAAGATGAGCTGTAACGACCCAAAAATCCTTCCAGATTTTTTGTTCCACGCCAATTGGTCGCAAAATCTTCTTTGTACCATTTGAAAATAGGTGATATCTCTAACGTACTACCCTTTAAACGATTGCGGCTACTATCTGCTAAAAACTTGGAAGTAGCTTGCTCTAGCTGACCGTCTAAGCCCTTGCCTGTAAAAGCATCGTCTTGTAACGCTGGACAGCCAATACTGGCACAGTTAACCGCAAAGTGAATGCGTGGATCGTTGTAACGTTTTGAGCCACGGATGAGAGTGTGTTCAATATCATCGAGCGAACGCGTTTTGCCCAATAGAGGAATAAACTCCTGTTTCCATGGTGAGCTCAAAACACTGCCAATATCCTTAATAGATTTAATGTTTGGATATTTTGTTAGCACCAAATCAACCGTGCCAGCGTTATAAACGTTAATTAAAAATGCCAACTGCTCATTTTTGCTCCAACCATTGAACTCTGATTGCGATACTTTACCCGCCGCTTTGAGATAGCTGGTCAGCTTACTCTTATCTGCTTTCATGCCAGCATAGTTCACAACAGAAGCCTTCCCCCCATTGGTCATGGTTACATTTTTTCCTAACAAACTGTCCCAACTTTTATGATTAAAATCAGCATAGGCAGCAACGCTTGATAATGAAATAGCAACGGCTAGAACTGGTTTCCAGACCGCAGTTTTTGTTAAGATATTGAATCTTGACATAAATTTGACTCCGTTTAAATCGATGATTTTTTATTTAGAATGGTAGTGTTTATAGGATGGACAAATAACCTGCAAGATAAACTTTCTTTCTTCACCCACAGTATTACGATCTAACGCTACTACAGAATAAAAGACAATTCTAAACATTTGATTATTAATATGATTTATAAAAAATTATCTCAACCAAATATTTTCGTATTTGTGTTTTGGCTAATCAATAGTACCCCATTGTGAATAAATATTTATGATTAACTCTGTTGATTTTACCGCTTATTCCAAATGAGAATTATTTTTTTATATGAGTTTACAAAGCTTTAATAAATTCATTATCTAAGCCACTAAAACTAGAAACTTTACAGCATTAAACATCTCAAATAGCATTGACCCTATAAGGCTTTGTCGTTAAATTGTTTGTATTACCTATACCTACGCATAGGGACATCTAACCAACTGTTGATGATATATCAGTTTCATGGTGAGCAAACTATACCTATATAATAAGCTTGTAAAAGCTTATGTCTGCTCCAATAAACAGTCGAACAACAAAAGATCGATTACGCATAATTAAAACGATTTAAAGGAAGTCTCATGAGTACCAGCACCGATACAAACAGCGAACACATCCTCTCCTCTGATAACACTCATTATTTGCATCATGATTTTTTTGAACCAAGCGATAAAAACACTAAAATAAAAGCCACGTTACTGATTGTGCATGGTATGGCCGAACACAGCGGCCGGTATGCAGAATTTGCTCAGTTTTTGGCAGATAATGGCGTTGCAGTAGCAACTTATGACCATTTAGGGCACGGGAAAACCGTCAAAACGACAGATGATTTGGGGTTTTTCGGTGATGAACATCCCGTACAGTTGTTATTGAAAGACGTCATTATCATGTCAGACAGTTTAAAAGAAAGGCACACTGATGTTCCACATTTTGTCATGGGTCACTCTATGGGATCATTTATTATACGCAACGTCCTCAAGCACCATGCACGTGCTTTTACAGGTGCTATTTTGATGGGCACAGCAGATGCCAACCCATTGACCAAAATACTATTGCCTGTTAATAAAATACTGGCGAAAGTAGCTCCAAGAAAACAAAACCCCATGTTTGCTAAGGTCATGAACAAAGTTTTAAATAGTCAGCTTAAAAATCGTGTCTCGTCATCAGAGTTTGCTTGGCTAAATCAGGATCCCGCCGCCATTGAAGCTTATGAGGCTGATCCATTGACCGGCTTTGATTTTACCAATAATGGCTTTATGACGTTATTCTCGCTGATGGAGACAGGCTTAAATAAACAATGGGCAATGACAATTTCAAGAGAATTCCCAATGCTATTTGTCAGCGGAGAAGATGACCCTATCGGTGAGATGGGTAAAGGTGTCCGTAAAATCGTTACTCGCTTGAATAAGAAAAATTTTAGTCACGTAGACATCCAACTCTACCCCAACATGCGCCATGAACCACTTCACGAAAAAGATCATCAAATCGTTTATCAAGATATTTTAGAGTGGATAGAGAGTAACAGCTCAGTTAGTTAAGTTAAGTCCAGTTACGCTAAGTATTGCTACATCAAAGTTGATATTTGCCATGAACCTGTTTGCTAAAAGTTGTTAAATTAGCGACAATACGGCAAGTAAATAATTACTCTAATGCCAAACCAATAAGTACAATGTATTTTTCGATCACCTTTCACTAACTTTAGGAACTTTTATGTCATTACAACAAACCATCGAACAAGCCTTTGAAAACCGCAACGAATACAGCCCAAGCACCATGCCACAAGACGTCCGTGACGCTGTAGAACAAGTGCTTGAGCAATTAGATAACGGTAGCCTACGTGTTGCAGAAAAGAAAGACGGTGAATGGATCGTCAACCAATGGGCAAAAAAAGCAGTATTACTGTCTTTTCGCTTAAACGACAATTATGTTCAAGCTGCTGGCGAGCATGTGCAGTTCTATGACAAAGTGCCGACTAAATTTGCTGATTGGACTGAAGCACAGTTTAAAGAAGCTGGCGTACGTGTTGTACCACCAGCCGTTGCTCGTAAAGGTTCTTTCATCGCAGCTGGTGCAGTATTAATGCCATCTTATGTCAATATCGGTGCTTATGTTGATCAAGGCGCCATGGTTGACACATGGGCGACCGTTGGCTCATGTGCTCAAATCGGTAAAAACGTCCATCTATCAGGCGGTGTTGGCATCGGCGGTGTATTAGAGCCATTACAAGCCAACCCTACTATCATCGAAGACAACTGCTTCATCGGTGCACGCTCTGAAATCGTTGAAGGCGTTATCGTAGAAGAAGGCGCGGTCATCTCTATGGGTGTATACATCGGTCAGTCAACTCGTATCTATGATCGTGAAACTGGCGAGATTCATCGTGGTCGTGTACCAGCAGGATCTGTTGTGGTACCAGGTAGTTTACCGTCAGAAGATGGTACGCATAGCTTGTATGCCGCTATCATCGTGAAAAAAGTTGATGCGCAAACTCGTGCAAAAACATCAGTCAATGAATTATTGCGTTTAGCTTAAAACGGTATGACCGCACGTATCATTATTGAGTAAAAATACTGATCGAGAAAAGATGCTAAAGACTTACTTTAGCGTCTTTTTTTTAGCTCATCTTTTTGCAGCTTAGTGTTGCTGTCTGCGTTATAATCCTTTTTTACGACCTTTTCTCATGTATTGCAAACCTATTCTAATCACTCCACTCTTTTATCTGATATCGACATTGTTATGACCAAGCCATCGCTACGTACTGCCACTATACCTGTCACCGATCCTGAAGCAGGTCTTCGTTTGACAGAAATTTTTTACTCCTTACAAGGGGAAGCCATCACCTCAGGCTTGCCAACGATATTTGTGCGACTGACTGGCTGCCCACTGCGCTGCGTCTATTGTGATACCGAGTATGCTTTTACTGGTGGTGAGCGCCAGTCACTAGATACCATCATAGAAACCATCAAAGGCTATCCATGTAAGCGTATCTGTTTGACTGGTGGAGAGCCATTAGCGCAGCCAAATGCGATTGAGCTCATGAAGCGACTGCTGAGCGATGGCTATGAGATATCACTTGAAACAGCAGGCGCGCTCACAGTAGAACAGGTACCAACAGCCGTCAGTAAGGTAATGGATCTCAAAACACCAAGTTCAGGCGAAGATGATAAAAACTTATGGTCAAATCTCGATTATCTTACTCAACATGATCAAATTAAATTTGTCATTATGAACCGCGCTGATTATGACTGGGCAAAAGCCAAACTGTTTGAACATAAGCTCAATGAATTGGTCGGTACCGTCTGGTTTTCTCCTATGTTCAATGTTGCAGAGGATATGCACGCAGAGACTGCTCCTGATATACCAGTACTAGCACGTGAGCTTGCAGAGTGGATGTTGGCAGACGCTTTACCGGTACGTTTCCAATTACAACTGCACAAAATTATTTGGGCAGATGCCAAAGGCAAATAAAAACTTTAACGTCTGAACATATAAACAACTATAGTCGATCCACTATAAAATAAATACAGCGATACTGGGTACATTTTGCGTCGCCTCTGTCTGCGCAGGCACAGCAAGCAAGGAAAATGTATGCCTGTATCGCATGGTTACATTTGTATCTGTTTTATTTAGGACTGACTATAGCCAACTATAAATAGGGATAGAGGTATGGTCAAACTCATTTTATTAGGTCTATTGTCAGGCGCTTTTTTTAGCTCGACATTTATCCTAAACGAACTCATGAGTGCTGCTGGTGGACATTGGTTCTGGTCAGCCAGCCTTCGCTATGTATTTATGTGGCTGATGCTTACCGCTATTATCGTCATGCAGCATGGCTTTGGACGTATTAGAGAGCTAGCGACTATCTTTCGTCAACATTGGGGATTTTGGTGCATAACAGGTAGCATTGGCTTTGGTATTTTTTATACAGGCATATGCTACGCGGCCGATCATGCTGCAGGCTGGGTCGTCGCAGCAACCTTTATGTTTACGGTCGTCGCAAGTCTGCTGGTCTTGCTCGTCTTTGGTCAGCGTTTTGATAAGAAATTCATCGCCTATGCGTTATTGGTGTTTTTCGGTGTGGTGCTGGTGAATATCAGTGAAGGAATACATGCCGCCTCTGTCTTAGGTGCTGATACCGTACCTATGACAGACATGCTGCTTTATGGTGCTTTGCCTGCGCTAGTAGCAGCCTTTAGCTACCCTATTGGTAACCAGTTGGTTTGGCAGGTTTCTTATAATGCCAAACAGAAAAACACTGAATCGCCAGCACCGACCTCTCAAGCAACTGACCAGATAGTGGAAACTGAGCTACCACCTTTATCTGCTATTGATACCCACTATCCGGCAGACTCAATTAGTATTGCTCATACGACAGACACTGTCTTAGCCGAACCGCCCCCTTCTCTATTGCAAAACTTGATTGCTAAAATTCCCGCTATCCAAACCACTCTACTACAAGATGCCTTTAACAAAGTATGGCTAATGACTTTGGGTAGTGTGCCCTTTTGGTTGGTATTGGGTATTGTCGTTCATCCTGAGTTGCCAGACACTAAACAAGTATTTAATACACTACTGGTCGCGTTATTGGCTGGCGTGGCAGCCACCAGTATTTTCTTATATGCCCGCGAAAAAGCAGAAACCTCCAGCGAAGTCGCTGGTGTCGATGCCACTCAAGCCAGCGAGGTCATATTTGCCTTGATTGGCGGTATGTTATTGCTCAACAGCAGCCTGCCATCAATGATGGGATTAATAGGTATTGCTCTCATTATCGTTGGATTGATTCTGTTTGCAAAAGACGGCTAATACACTAAGGGCTGTTAAAAATTCAAACCCAACCATCTATAATCAAGGCATTTTAATATTTCTTTGACTATAGTCAAAGAAACATAAAACCGATACGATTGTATTATGGTGCTACTGGTACAAATTTTACTTGATGGCTATATTCACAGAGGCTGCGAAAAATTTATCCCAGCAGCACTGTAGCGATTTAAAAATACTTTGACTATCTATGTTGATGGTCACTACTTGATATTATAACTATGGCTAATGATTTAATTTTTCCTGATATTTTGTTGTATTTATTAGATATGGTGGGCGTGATTGCGTGCGCGATAGCAGGCACGTTGCTTGCTCAGCATAAAGGGTTTGATATTTCTGGCTGTATCTTAGTGGCGATGGTCAACGCTATCGGCGGTGGTACATTGCGTGATATGGCTCTAGACCGTCATCCGCTGTTTTGGATGACTGACCTCAATTATGTGATCGTCATCACCGTGACATCGCTCATCCTACAAATGTTTTTTCATCTATATCATAAGATCGATAAAGCATTGAAACTGTTTGATGCCATTGGGCTGGCTGCCTTTAGTGTGATTGGTTTTAAAATAGCGTTGACACAAGATATGTCGCCTATTATTGCTATTATGATGGGTGTGTGGACTGCCATGATTGGCGGTATGCTCCGTGATATTATCTGTAATGAGATACCACTGGTACTACAGCGTGAGATTTATATCACTGCCAGTATTGCTGGCTCTGTGACTTACTTGATTTTGCAATACTTCGGTATCTCCTCTGGTATTAATGAATTTATCATGCTGTTTACCATTTTTGCAGTACGTATGTTGGCGCTCAAGTTTGATTGGCACCTGCCTTCTATTCGTCTAGTCGCTTAACCTAAAAAATATTATAAAGTTATAGGCGATCCACTATAAAATAAATACAGCGATACGGGTTACATTTTGCGCAGTCTCTGTCTGCGCAGGCACAGCACGCAAGAAAAATGTATCCCTGTATCGCGTGGTTGTATCTGTATTTCTTTTATTTAGGAATGACTATAGCCCGTATCAAATGATTTATCATCTTCACTAGTGAGATTTGCTCATGTTGGCTATCGCATTGAACCCTGCTGCCCTAATCACCACGTTTGATCCAAACTCATTGATATTTGTGTTTGATATGATTGGTATTGTGGCTTGTAGTATTTCAGGCACGATATTGGCCAAGCATAAAAACTTTGACGTGTTTGGCTGCTTGCTAGTATCAATTGTCACTGCTATCGGTGGTGGTACCGTCCGTGATGTGATTTTGGATCGTCATCCATTATTTTGGATGGTAGACATGAGCTATTTGACGGTTATTACGATATCTTCATTGGTCATGCAAATATTTTTTCATCCCAACTCTAAACGAGTCGATAAGTTTCTCAAACTCTCAGATACCATCGGCTTAGCAGCGTTTACCTTAATCGGTATTAAAATTGCGGAAAGTATGGGGGCGAATATTCCTGTGTCACTATTACTTGGTGTGATTACGATTATTGTCGGTGGTATCATCCGCGATATGATCTGCAATGAGATTCCACTCGTACTACAGCAAGAGATTTATATTACCGCTGCATTAACTGGCGGTATTCTGTATTTTGTATTGCAATATCTGGGCGTAATAGCATGGATAACTGATATCGCCGTTATGAGTACAATTTTTACGTTGCGGATGCTGGCCATTCGCTACGATTGGCAGTTCCCAACACTGGAATTAAAGTATTAAGTCGCACCACCCTCAAGAGTCTGATTAGCTTGCGTTTTTTCAACTAGGGCCAGATCCTTCACCATCAACTGTAGGCTTTGCTTACCGTTCCACTCGTTGATGTCTAGCTGAAATAACAAATGCACTTGTTCAGCACGATAATCCCATACATCGCTATCGAAGTTAAAGTAAATTGCTTCAATCGGATACTGCACATCTGGATAACGCAATGACAGTTTAAGATGCTTGTCCTTTAGAACCTTAAAACTGAGTACTTCGAATACACCATCAAATATCGGCGGTGCAAAACCATGACCCCACACACTCGCATCAGCCAGATGCTCAACGAACCAAAGACTAAAGTCACTTGCCTGCAATGCGCCATCTGTGAATTTCTGCTCAGCAAACACCTCATCATCCATCTCTGCCATGACTTCATCAAATGCCGTAACAAACTCATCAAAATTACGGCGCTTGATGGTCAATCCTGCTGCCATCGCGTGACCACCAAAATGACTGATTAACTCTGGATATCGTTCAGCGACTTGTTCAATCGCATCACGAACATGCACGCCTGCGATAGATCTTGCAGAGCCTTTAATGGCATCGTCGTCGCCTATCCGCTCGACATCTGCTGGTGCAAAAACGATACTTGGCAAATAGTGGCTTTCTTTTAAGCGTCCAGCGACGATACCGATCACACCTTGATGCCAATCGTCTTGGTACAACACGATGCTTCTCTTTTTGACCATACTAGGCTCAGTAGTATTAGAATTACCCTCGTTAACGGCCGGTTTCTTAGGCTTGATCTGAGTAATGATATCACTACTTTCGTCTAAATCAGTGTCGCTGCCCATCTCAGCATCAGCCGCTAAGTCTTGTACAATGCTGTCTGCTTGAGCGCGCATTTCACCTTCTACCTGACGACGGGTACGATTCAACACTTCAAGCTCTTGAGCCAGTCGCTGTGCGGTACTCCAATCTTCCGTTAATAAGCACTCAATACCGATGCGCATATTGTCCATGCGCCCAGCAGCATTGATGCGTGGACCTAACACAAAGCCAAAGTCCTGTGCATGCAACTGCTTAGGGTCACGACCTGCCTGCTCAAGTAACGCTAAGATACCTAGGCAGCATCGTCCTTGGCGAATAGCGTTTAATCCATGATGCACTAAGATGCGATTGTTTTTATCGAGCACGCCAACATCGGCAATCGTCCCAAGTGCCACCAAATCTAAATATTGGCTGACTTGTACGGTGGACTTGCCAGCCTCTCGGCGCAGCTTTGCCAAGCGTCCAAGCACATAGAACGCCACGCCGACACCGACCAGTGCCTTACTAGCAAAATCACAACCGAGCTGGTTGGGATTGACCACCGCCTCAGCAGGTGGCGTCTGTTTGGTCGTCAGATGATGGTCGGTGATAATGACAGCAATGCCGTCCGCCTGTGCTCGAGCCACACCCTCATGACTAGAGATACCATTGTCCACGGTCACTATCATGTCGGGGTGATAAGTCTCAATACCCAACTCGACAATCTCAGGCGTCAGTCCATAGCCGTACTTGAACCTATCTGGCACTAAAAAATCAACGACTGCGCCCATCTTTGTGAGTGCGCGCATCATCAGTGCGGTACTGGTCGCACCATCACAATCGAAGTCGCCAACGATCAGGATGCGTTGTCCATCATCAATGGCAATATCTAACAGTCGTACTGCCTCAGTCACGCCATGTAGCATCTCTGCAGGCAGTAGACCGGATAGCCCAGTCTCAAGCTCATCGGGCTCAGTGATACCTCGACCAGCATATAAGCGGGCAAGCGTTAATGATTGAGCAGCAAGTGGCTGCAACGCGGTGGGCAACTCGTCGATGCGAGTGCTGGTATAACGGGGGGTTAAATTTAGCATGGGTGTATTCTACTGGCTTTATCAAAAGGTCACAATGCTCATTTCTAGCGGAACGGTTTATCATTTTTTAGGATTTTACATTACTATTAATCCTATTGAAGCCGTTATACATAACAAGCTTTTGATCGCCTTTAACAGCCTTTATCGACACTTTACAAAACAGCCAGTTTACAAAAATGGTGTATAGTGACTGTATTTTTCTGCATTTTGCTACAAAGCAATGATTGTATGCCTCTTATAAATCCATAGAATAGATAGTAACTGAGATATTTATTAAAACTATAATTCGATATTTTAGAGTGTTTCATTTTAATGATTTGTTTTAGTGACATATTTTAATAACTTATAAGGAGCCTTTATGAAAACCACACCAACCGCTGAAAAACTACCAAATACAATAGATCCTAGCTTAGACCTTGAAAAAACAAAAAAAGAATGTCAAAAGCTGGTCAAAAAACGCGCTAAGTACTCTGCTGGTGTCGCCATTGTTCCTGTGCCATTCTTCGATGTCGCCGTAGATGCAGGCATGCTTACCCAGCTATTACCTGACATTAGTGAACGCTTTGGCTTAATTGAAGATCGTCAGTCAGCGGTTGATTTAGAATCACGAGCCGTTCATTGGGGTGCTTTAAAAGATCGTACCGTTGACTTTGCAGGACTAATGGCGACACGTGGTATCGTGAAAAAGACAGTACAAGGCTTCGGTGGTCGTATCGCTGCCAAGCAAGTGACAAAATTCATCCCACTCGGTGGTCAAATGGTTGCGGCAACCATGGGCTATATGATTTTCAAAAAAATCGCTAATGACCATATCAATGAATGCTACAAGCTAGCAAAAGACATTCAAACCAAGCAACACGGTAAAAACGTCTAAAAATAGCTATAAAAGAAAATGTCATAAAAAAACCAGCTTAGACTATTTGTCTTTGCTGGTTTTTTACGCTGTTTAGTAAAGTCATTAAGCCCTATCATTGCTTTTTTTGAGTAAGGTTTATTATCACACTAGCATTTTCAAATCCACGACTTATATGCACTTGTCCTGACCAGTTGCTTGGTAAGATCATTTCTTCACCAAACACAATCTGAGACTGCTTATCCAGTTTCATTAATTCTCTCAGCTGCTGATGCTGATAAGTCACTGGAACCAATGTTTGTAAGATATCCGCCAAAACAGGCAGACGATTTCCAGCACTAGGCCTAATACTAAAACTCACTCTTTGAGTATCACAGCCATTTAATTCGGCAGACACTTGCATATTATTTACCTGTAACTCTTCTTCAATCATCTGTGTATAGTCATGAATATCCATAGTATTCACACGCTTTACATCACGCAATGTGGTAAATATATGCTTATCCATATTTGCTGATAATTGGCAGTTGTCCCGATAATAAGTACTTACTGGATTACCTCTCATCCAATCAATATCGAATGTGATAGACGGTGCTATCAACTCACCATTTTCATAAGCCTCAGAATGGGAGCGATAGTTAGGTACTGCGCTATAATGTATATCATTACCTTCTACCTCATACTCGACGATATGTTCACTAAACGGCGCATACAACAGCACTTCATGCTCGTTAATAATGTGGTTGTTCTTATCTAATAGCAAATAATGCACAGCACTATTAGTTGTCACACTACCGCCTAACGGACCTAAAGATTCGATTTCTAATGCTAAATCTTCAACTCCATCATGATTGAAGTCCTTCACTATCAAAGGCAATAACCTCAGACTATAATTCATGCTTTGCTCAGTGCTATCAGCATCGTCATAATTATCTGCACAATCATATTCAAGATCAGCCGATACATGAGGATTTGGTTTTGGAAAAGAACAATGACGCTCTACTAAATCAATAATCAGCGACTTTGGCAATACCTTATCGACTGCATGAGAAAATGAAATTGCACTCATAGAGAGCGTGCATAAAACAGATAAGCGTAATAACATAAGATTACCAGTATCAATTAATTGTTTACTTTATTTGAAACGCAAAAGAATGATACATCAACTACGCACATAAATACTCCATGCAAATTACATCTACTTTATTCATTAACATCGTTAAAGTAAAATAAATTTTATATTGGATTTATGATATGCCGAATCTGGAAGTAAATGCTTATGAGCTCATACTATTGTCAGGCTGCATCATGCTTTTCATTGCCAGCATTTCTGCAGCATTTAATAACAGTTTTGACGACTTTTCATGGAAGCACATCACCACATGGTTATTTGTCCTAGGTAGTTTACTAACGCTTATTGGATATGTTGGTTATAAAGTCTACGCTTATTATCATCCTTATGCGTGGCTGGATTAACATAAAAAGCAGCTTAATTTTCCTTAAGTAACCGTTGATAGTGTTATTAATGTATTTTGCTGATAAAATATTACTTGTTCAGGACGAAAATAATTTTCGACTGACAAAGATTAGGTGCTATCAAACATACACTATAAAACCAATCAAAATATTAAAGGAAAATTCTGTGAAAAAACTTCTAGCTTCGACCGCTATGCTTGCCACTCTTGCTCTAGCGGGCTGCACATCAACAGGTGCTGGCACGACTACAGGCACTACTGCTAGCACAGCCATGACAACTGCAAGTAGTCTTGGCATGAGTGTCCTGACATCAGCAGTAGATACAAAATGTCGTACCGCAATCGAAGAACAAAGCGCATGGGGTATTGCTAGTCTTGCTATGACTGATACACAGCAAGAAACCTTCAAAACTAACGTTTGTGGTTGTGTCACTGAGCAAGCATCAGAAGATGTAACTATCGTTGAATTAGGCAATGCTGCTATAGATTCAAGCTATCGCACTGAATTGGTCGCCAACGTCGTTGCTGACTCTATACAAAGCTGTTATACCAGCTTCGTTCAATAATTGTGTGTTAATAGTTTATAACAGGTAATAAAAAAGGCCAGATTTGAACTGACCCCCAAATGTTGGACGGTTTAAGTTTATATCAAGGACTGAGTTCTG